>NZ_JBEZNF010000001.1:0-463284 GCF_040653095.1 Streptomyces sp. NPDC048057 | reverse complement strand
CACCCCGCCACCCACCAGGACGTGGGCAAAACCGTCAAACGCCCCGCGACACTAACCGAACGAAATCAAGCCCGATGTTAAGGATCAAGCCCAGAAGGCGTGGTGGTACCCCCAGCGCCCCTGATTCGCTGCCCCCGTCGTTCGCCTGCGGAGAGGGAAGCTCTGCGGTCACCCCCACACCCCCTGGGCGTGGGAGACGGAACTGTGCGAACAACCCACCACCGAGCCGCGGAGGCCAACGTTCCCGCAGGGAAACGGCGGATAGGTCCAGGGGCGCGCGGACCTCCGCGAGCAAGCCGTCACCGGGGCCGCGGAGGGCAACGCGTCCGTACCGACTAGGCGATGCGGTCCAGGACGATCCGCGGCGGCGTGAAGGCGGTGCCCTCCGGCTCGATGTCGTACGCGTCGGTCAGCGACTCCAGCGCGTAGTCGAACTTCTCCGGGGTGTCGGTGTGCAGCGTCAGCAGCGGCTGGCCCGCCGTGACCGTCTCGCCCGGCTTGGCGTGCAGTTCGACGCCAGCGCCCGCCTGGACCGGGTCCTCCTTGCGGGCGCGGCCGGCGCCCAGGCGCCAGGCGGCGAGGCCGACGTCGTACGCGTCGAGCCGGGTGAGCACGCCGGACGCGGGCGCGGTGACGACGTGCTGCTCGCGCGCGGTCGGCAGCGGAGCGTCCGGGTCGCCGCCCTGCGCGCTGATCATGCGGCGCCACACGTCCATCGCGGAGCCGTCGGCCAGCGCCTTCGCCGGGTCGGCGTCGGGCAGCCCGGCCGCGGTCAGCATCTCGCGGGCGAGGGCGAGGGTCAGCTCGACGACGTCGGAGGGGCCGCCGCCGGCCAGCACCTCGACGGACTCGCGGACCTCCAGCGCGTTGCCGGCGGTCAGCCCGAGCGGGGTGGCCATGTCGGTGAGCAGGGCCACCGTCCGCACGCCGCTGTCGTTGCCGAGCGCGACCATGGTGGCGGCCAGTTCCCGGGCGTCCTCCAGGGTCTTCATGAAGGCGCCGGAGCCGACCTTGACGTCCAGGACCAGGGAGCCGGTGCCCTCGGCGATCTTCTTCGACATGATCGAGGAGGCGATCAGCGGGATGGCCTCGACGGTGCCGGTGACGTCCCGCAGTGCGTACAGCTTCTTGTCGGCGGGGGCGAGCCCGTCGCCGGCCGCGCAGATCACCGCGCCGGTGGTGTCGAGGACGTGCAGCATCTCCTCGTTGCTGAGCAGCGCGCGCCAGCCGGGGATGGACTCCAGCTTGTCGAGGGTGCCGCCGGTGTGGCCGAGGCCGCGGCCGGAGAGCTGGGGCACGGCCGCGCCGCAGGCGGCGACCAGCGGGGCGAGCGGCAGGGTGATCTTGTCGCCGACGCCGCCCGTGGAGTGCTTGTCCGCGGTGGGCCGGGTCAGCGAGCCGAAGTCCATGCGCTCGCCGGAGGCGATCATCGCGGCGGTCCAGCGGGCGATCTCGGTGCGGTTCATGCCGTTCAGCAGGATCGCCATCGCCAGTGCCGACATCTGTTCGTCGGCGACCGCGCCGCGGGTGTACGCGTCGATGACCCAGTCGATCTGCTCCCCGGTCAGCTCGCCCCGGTCCCGCTTGGTGCGGATGACGGAGATGACGTCCATGGGTGTTCCTCCTGTGGTGCGGGAAAACCTAGTGATGCGGAAATGCAGGGAATGCAGGAAATGCGGGAAAAGGGCCGCGGCCCCTCCGCCCGGGGGGTGGGTACCCGGGCGGAGGGGCCGCGCTCAGCGTGTCATGCCGGGTCGGCCGTCATGCCAGATGGGCCGGGCCGAACGGCTGCGGGAACAGCTCGGCGAGCGTGACCACGCCCTCGGGCGTGTCGAGCAGCAGCTCGGGCCCGCCGAACTCGAACAGCAGCTGACGGCACCGGCCGCACGGCACGAGGCGCGCGCCCCGGCCGTCGACGCAGGCGAAGTGCGTCAGCCGGCCGCCGCCGGTGAGCTGGAGCTGGGAGACCAGCCCGCACTCGGCGCACAGCGACAGGCCGTACGAGGCGTTCTCGACGTTGCAGCCGGTCACGGTGCGGCCGTCGTCGACGCGGGCGGCCACGCCGACCGGGTAGTCGGAGTACGGGACGTACGCCCGGCCCATCGCCGTGCGCGCCAGCTCCCGCAGCGACTCCCAGTCGAACGCGTCCGCCGCGCCGGCGGCGTCGGGCGCGGTCACTTGCCCTGGCCCTTGCGGTAGCGCATGCCGTCCGCCTTCGGCATTCTCAGCCGTTGCGCGGAGAGCGACAGCACGAGCAGCGTCACGACGTACGGGGTCGCGGTGACGAACTCCGTCGGGACGGTGTCGGTGCCCAGGTACCAGACCAGGACGCCCGCGGCGATGACGGCACTGATCGTGGCCGGCACGAAGCTCTTGCGGTAGAACTTCCAGATCGCGATTCCGACCAGCACCACGACCAGCAGCAGGAGCAGCGCGTGCACGGACTGGCCGCCGTTGCGCAGCTGGAGCGCGTCGGCGTAGCCGAAGAGGCCGGCGCCCATGGCGAGCCCGCCGGGCCGCCAGTTGCCGAAGATCATCGCCGCGAGGCCGATGTAGCCGCGACCACCGGTCTGGCCCTCGTTGTAGATGTGCGAGGTGACCAGGGCGAGGAAGGCGCCGCCGAGGCCGGCCATGCCGCCGGAGGCGATGACGGCGATGTACTTGTACTTGTAGACGTTCACGCCCAGGGACTCGGCCGCGATCGGGTTCTCGCCGCAGGAGCGCAGGCGCAGTCCGAAGCCGGTCTTCCACAGCACCACGAAGGTCGCGACGAAGAGCAGGATCGCCACGATCGTCAGCAGCGAGACGTTGGTGACCAGACCGCCGAGGACGCCCGCGAGGTCGGAGACGAAGAACCACTCGTGCTTCTCGATCGACTTCAGGCCGTCGGAGAGCCCGGGGATCGTGACCGTGCCGATGTCGTCGGACGGCGGCGACTGCTTGGGGCTGCCGCCCTTGGCCGCCGCTTCGCCGGAGTTGAACCACAGCTTGGCGAAGTAGGTGGTGATGCCGAGCGCGAGGATGTTGATCGCGATGCCGGAGATGATGTGGTCGACGCCGAAGGTGACCGTCGCGATCGCGTGCAGCAGACCGCCGAACATGCCGCCGAGGACGCCGGCGAGCACGCCGATCCAGGGGTCGGTCTGCCAGCCGGCCCAGGCGCCGAAGAAGGTGCCGAGGATCATCATGCCTTCGAGGCCGATGTTGACCACGCCCGCGCGCTCCGCCCACAGGCCGCCGAGGCCGGCGAGACCGATCGGCACGGCCATCGACAGTGCGGCGCTGATCTGGCCGGAGGAGGTGATGTCCTCCGCGCCGGTGATCACCCGGACCGCGGAGAGGGCGATCAGTGCGCCCGCGATCAGCAGCAGGATGACGGGGAAGGACAGGCGGGTGCGCCCGCCCTTGCCGCCACTCACCTTGGGTGCGGTGGGCGGCGGAGTCGAGGTCGCCGTGGCGCTCACGCCGACACCTCCTGCTTGTCGGTGTTGCCGTTGCCGTTGCTGTTGTTGCGGGCCTGGGCGGCGAGCTTGGCGCCGACCTGCCGCTGCTGGCGCTTGAGGCCGTAGCGGCGTACGACCTCGTACGCGATGACGACGCACAGGACGATGACGCCCTGGATGACGCCGACGATCTCCTTGTCGTAGCCCTTGAATTCGAGCTGGCCGCTGCCGCGCTCCAGGAAGGCCCAGAGCAGGGCGCCGAGCGCGATGCCGACGGGGTGGTTGCGGCCGAGGAGGGCGATGGCGATGCCGGTGAAGCCGATGCCGAGGGGGAAGTCACCGCTGTACTCGTAGCTGTCGTTCAGCAGGGTCGGCATGCCGACCAGGCCGGCGATGGCGCCGGAGATCAGCATGGAGGTCACGACCATCCGCTTCACGTTCACCCCGCTGGCCTCGGCGGCGGAGCCGGACTGGCCGACGGTGCGCAGGTCGAAGCCGAAGCGGGTGCGGGAGAGCGTGAACCAGTACGCGACGCCGGCGAGCGCGGCGACCACGATGAAGCCCCAGACGGGCGAGGGCTGGGTCGGGAACTCGAAGAAGTGCGCGGACTCCGGGATGGGCTTGGTGGAGACCTTGGTGCCGGCCTGGTCGAGGTGGCCGAGGCGGCCCTCCTGGAGCAGGTAGCCGATGATCGCGGTCGCGATGGCGTTCAGCATGATCGTGGAGACGACCTCGCTGACGCCGCGGGTGACCTTGAGGACACCGGCGATGCCGGCCCACATCGCGCCGACGATCATCGCGCAGAGGATGATCAGCGGGATCTGCACCGGGCCGGGCAGGGTGAGGGCGCCGCCGAGCGCGGCGGCGAAGAAGGCGGCGAGCCGGTACTGGCCGTCGACGCCGATGTTGAACAGGTTCATGCGGAAGCCGAGGGCGACCGCGAGGCCCGCGAGGTAGTAGGTCGTGGCCTTGTTGAGGATGTAGACCTGGCTGTCCGACTTCGAGCCGTAGTCGAACATGATGCTGAAGGCGTTGAACGGCTCCTTGCCGGTCGTGGCCAGGACGAGCGCGGTGACCAGGAAGGCCACCACGATCGCCAGCAGGGGGGCGGCGAGCCCGAGGAGCACCCGCTCCTTGTCGATCTTCTTCATCGGTCCTCTCCCCCGTCGGTGTCGCGCTCGGCGCTGGGGGTCTCGTCGCGGGGAGCGTCGGCGGCGGGCGCTTCGCCCGACTCGGCAGCCGACCCGCCGGAGGGGCCGTCGGCGTGCTCCAGGTGGCCGCTGGCCGCGCCGGTCATCGCCGAGCCCAGCTCCTCCGGGGTGATGGTCGCCGGGTCGGCGTCCGCCACCAGCCGGCCTCGGTACATCACGCGCAGCGTGTCGGAGAGCCCGATCAGCTCGTCCAGGTCGGCGGAGATCAGCAGCACCGCCAGGCCCTCGCGGCGCGCCTCGCGGATCTGGTCCCAGATCTGCGCCTGCGCGCCGACGTCCACGCCCCGGGTGGGGTGGGCGGCGATCAGCAGCTTCGGCCGGTGGCTCATCTCCCGGCCGACGATCAGCTTCTGCTGGTTGCCGCCGGAGAGGGAGGCGGCGGTGACGTCGATGCCGGGGGTGCGCACGTCGTACTCGCGCACGATCCGCGCGGTGTCGGCGCGCGCCGCCTTCAGGTCGAGGAAGACGCCCTTGCTGTTGGGCTTCTCGGTGACGTGGCCGAGGATGCGGTTCTCCCACAGCGGGGCTTCCAGCAGCAGGCCGTGGCGGTGCCGGTCCTCGGGGATGACGGCCATGCCGTCCTCGCGCCGCTTGCGGGTGGGCCGGTGGGAGATGTCCTGCCCGTCGAGGGTGACGGTGCCGACGTCCGGGCTGCGCATGCCCATGATCGCCTCGACCAGTTCGGACTGGCCGTTGCCCTCGACGCCGGCGATGCCGAGCACTTCGCCCTTGTGGATGGTGAAGTCGATGCCGTCGAGCACCGAGCGCACCACGCCGTCGGGGTCGGTGGCGGTCAGCCGCAGCCCGTCGACGGTGAGCATCGCGACGTCGGTGACGGTGGACTCGCGGGTCTCCGGCGAGGGGAGTTCGCTGCCGACCATCAGCTCCGCGAGCTGCTTGGTGGTGGTGGTCCGCGGGTCGGCGGTGCCGACCGTGGTGCCGCGCCGGATGACGGTGATGTCGTCGGCGACCGACAGCACCTCGCCGAGCTTGTGCGAGATGAAGATGACGGTCAGGCCCTCGGCCTTCAGCTCCCGCAGGTTGTCGAAGAGGGCGTCGACCTCCTGCGGCACCAGGACGGCGGTGGGCTCGTCGAGGATCAGCGTGCGGGCGCCACGGTAGAGGACCTTGAGGATCTCCACCCGCTGGCGGTCGGCGACGCCGAGGTCCTCCACGTACGCGTCGGGGCGGATGCCGAGGCCGTACGCGTCCGAGATCTCCTTGATCTTGGCGCGGGCCCGGTCGCCGATGCCGTACAGCTTCTCCGAGCCGAGGACGACGTTCTCCAGCACGGTGAGGTAGTCGGCGAGCATGAAGTGCTGGTGCACCATGCCGATGCCGCGGTCGATGGCGTCGCCGGGGTTGTTGAAGGACGCCTGCTCGCCGTCGATGGTGATGGTGCCCTCGTCCGGCTTCTGCATGCCGTAGAGGATCTTCATCAGGGTGGACTTGCCCGCGCCGTTCTCGCCGACGAGGGCGTGGACGGTACCGCGGCGCACGGTGATGTCGATGTCGTGGTTGGCCACGACTCCGGGGAATCGTTTGGTGATGCCGCGGAGCTCTACGGCATGGGGGCTGCTGGACGCGTTGATGGCGCACTCTCCCTGGGCAGGAGCGGAGGAGGAGCTGAGGCGGGGGTGTGGGCGAAAACTACCGCGCGCGATCGGTGTTACGCGATGCTACGCGCGTAGCGCCACCCCTGGAACCGGGACGGGCGGGCGACCTCGGGGGAAGGGGCCCTGCGGAGGTCCGGCGAGGGGGTTCGAAGAGGGGAACTCGACGGGAGGAGTTCGACGTGACCTCGGGCCCGGAGGAGCGGCGCGGCCGATCGTCCGGGCCCGAGGGCGTGTCCTGGGCGGCTCGTCCGACGGCGCGGGGCCGTCGGACCAGGGCCGTCAGATCGTGGACTTGACCTTGATCTGGCCGTCGACGATCTTCTTCTTCGCCTCGTCCAGCTTGGCCTGGATGTCCTTCAGGTGGTCACCGGTGGTGGTGAGGCTGACGCCGTCCTCCGCCAGCGAGTAGGTGTTGACGCCGGTCTTCGGCGAGCCGTCCTTGACGGACTTGGCCAGCTCGAAGACGCCGGTGTCGACGTTCTTGACGACCGAGGTCAGGATCGAGCCCGCGTACTTCGACAGGGCCGGGTCCTTGGCCTGGTCCGAGTCGACGCCGATGGCCCAGGAGCCCTTCTTCGCGGCGACGGCCTCGATGGCGCCGGCGCCGGAGCCGCCCGCAGCCGTGTAGACCACGTCGATGCCCTTGTCGAGCATGCCCTGGGCGGCCTGCTTGCCCTTGTCCGGGCTGCCGAAGCCGGAGAGGTCCGTACCGGTGGTCAGGTACTGGATCTGCACCGACGCCTTCGGGTTCGTCTCGGTGACGCCCTGCTGGAAGCCCGCGGCGAACTTCTTGATCAGCGGGAGGTCCACACCGCCGATGAAGCCGATCTTGCCGTCCTTGGACTTCAGCGCGGCGGCGACGCCGGCGAGGTAGGAGCCCTGCTCCTCGGTGAAGACGATGCTGTCGACGTTCTTCTGCTCGGAGACCGAGTCGACCAGGCCGAAGGTGGTCTTCGGGAACTTCGGCGCGATCTTGTCGACCGCGTCCTTGTACGCGAAGCCCACGGCGACGACGGGGTTGTACCCGCCCTCGGCAAGGGACGCCAGGCGCGACTCGCGGTCGGCCGGGGTCTCGCCGTGCTTGGCGGTGAGCTCCTTGACCTCGGCACCGAGGTCGGCCTTGGCCTTGTCGAGGCCGCGGGCCGCGGAGTCGTTGAAGGAGTTGTCGCCGCGTCCGCCGACGTCGTACGCCGCACCGATCTTCAGCTTGCCGTCGCTGGACGAGCTGGAGGAGGCGGAATCGGTGGACGACTCACCGCACGCGGTGGCAGTGAACGCGAGGGCCGCGGTCGTGATGCACGCGGCAGTGATCTTGGATACCCGGCGCAAGAGGAGGGGTCCCTTCAAGACTGACCTGAAGCGCCTCTTCCGGCGCTGGTTTTGCGGCGATCGTAACGCGCGTAGATGTCAGTTAAAGACCTGTTCATGAGTCGTTATCGGATCGTCGCGTTTACCTTCGCCAGGCAGTGATGCCCAGGTGACGACAGGTGACGCACGAGTACGACGCCGAGGTACGCCCCACGGTACGCCGCACAGGTGACTCACGGGTAGGGGGCGGGGCGCTCCGCACCGCGCCCCGCCCCCACCCGATCCGCGCCCGCTCCGCGCCCGGCCCGCTACCCGCCGGTACGCACCGGGTGCGGCCCCGCGTCAGTCCTGGGTGCGGTGACCGTGCAGCAGCGCCACCGCCGTGAAGAGTTCGACGCCCACCCGGATCGACTCCTCGTCGACGTCGAAGTCCCCGCGGTGCAGGTCGCGGCGGACCGTGTCGCCGGGCCGGCGCACCCCGAGGCGCGCCAGCGCGCCCGGCACGTGCTCCAGGTACCAGGAGAAGTCCTCGCCGCCGAGGCTCTGCTCGGTGTCCTCGATGGACTGCGCGCCGCCGCGGGCCAGCTGGGCGTCCCGGATGAGCTCGGTGACCGCCGGGTCGTTCACCACCGGCGGGACGCCGCGGATGTAGTCGATCTGGGACTTCGCCCGGTGGACGGTGGCGATCTCGTCGACGGCCGCGTGCACCAGGTCGGGCGCGGCGCGCCAGGTCGGCAGGTCGAGGCAGCGGACGGTGCCGGACAGCTCCGCGTGGTTGGGGATGACGTTGGGGGCGTGGCCGGACTCGATGCGTCCCCAGGTCACGGCGAGGCCGGAGCGGGCGTCCGCCCTGCGGGCGACCATCGACGGGACCTCGGTGACGACCTTCGCGGCGGCGATGACGAGGTCGGTGGTCAGATGGGGCCGCGCGGTGTGCCCGCCGGGGCCGTCCAGGCTGATCTCCAGCCGGTCGCAGGCCGAGGTGATCGGCCCGGAACGCAGCCCGATGGAGCCCGCGTCGACCTTCGGGTCGCAGTGCACGGCGATGATCGACCCCACCCCGTCGAGGACGCCGCACTCGATCGCGTCGGGCGCGCCCCCGGGCAGCACTTCCTCGGCCGGCTGGAAGATCAGCCGTACGGGGGCGGGCAGCAGCCCCTCGCGGTCCAACTCGGCGAGGACGATGCCCGCGCCGAGCACGGACGTGGTGTGCACGTCGTGCCCGCAGGCATGGGCCCGTTCGGGGACGGTGGAACGGTACGGCACGGTCGTCTTGGTGTCCGGAATCGGCAGCGCGTCGATGTCCGCGCGCAGTGCCAGCAGCGGCTGCACCCCGTCCCACGTGCCGATGTCACACACCAGCCCGGTGCCCATGCTCAGCACCTGTGGCGCGAGCCCCGCCTGTTCGAGGCGGGCCTTGATGGCGGCGGTGGTACGGAACTCCTGGTTGCCCAGTTCTGGGTGCATGTGCAGATCGCGGCGGAAGGCGATCAGCTCGGCGCGCAGCGGTTCGGACAGCGTGCCGGGCAGGTTGACGCTCCCGGGCAGATCGGTCTCGGACTCGCGGGACATCAGTTGGTTCACCTGTTGAAGGGTAGGCGCAGCAGGGGGTCAACTGACCACTGATCAACAAAAGTTCAATCCGATAGGGGATGGAAAGACAGCCGCACAGTGCATGGTTGTGCACGTATGTGGGTAAACTTGCGCGCTCTTTTTGACCGTACCGGCAGTCGGACTCCACCGCCTCTGGAGCGCGGCGCCTCGGCTACGACGCGGGCGACGGCTCCGGTGCGAGGATGGTTGGATGATTCAGATCGGAGATGTCGAGGCGGCGGCGCGGCTGATCGAGGGCCGGCTGGTGCGTACGCCCACGGTGTCCAGCCCGGGCCTGTCGGACCTGCTGGGCGCCCCGGTGACGGCGAAGCTGGAACTCCTCCAACGTACCGGCTCCTTCAAGTCCCGCGGCGCCCTCGCGAAACTCCTGTCGCTCTCCCTCCCCGAGCGCGCGGTGGGCGTGCTCGCCGTCAGCGGCGGCAATCACGGGGTGGCCGTCGCCGAAATGGCCCACCTGCTGGACGTGAAGGCGACGATCTGCATGGCGCGCACGGCGCCGGCCCGCTCCATCGCCGCGGTGCAGGCCGCGGGCGCGTCGATCCAGCTCACGGACACGATGGACGAGGCGTTCGCCCTGATGGAACGCCTGCGCGCGGAGGGCCAGACCCTGATCCACCCCTTCGACGACCCGGTCGTCATCGCCGGTCAGGGCACCGTCGGCCTGGAACTCGACCAGGACACCGCCCCCGACGCCTTCACCGACGTCCTCGTCAGCATCGGCGGCGGCGGTCTGATCTCCGGCGTCGCGGTGGCCCTGAAGGCGCGCCGCCCCGACGTGCGCGTCTGGGGCGTGGAGACGGCGGGCGCGGAGTCCATGTCCCGCGCGCTCCGGGCCGGCGGCCCGGTCCCGGTCCCCCTGACGTCGAGGGTGACGACGCTCTCCGCACCCTCGGTCTCGGCGCTGACGTACGAGCACGTCACGGCGCTGGTGGAGGACGTGATCGTGGTCTCCGACGCGGAAGCGGTGCAGGGCGTACGGGACATGGCGCACCACGCGAAGCTGTGGGCGGAGCCGGCCGCGGGCTGCGTCCTCCCGGCGGCCCGCCGGGTCCTGGAACGCGTGGGCGCGGACGCGCGGTTGGGGCTGGTGGTGTGCGGCGGCAACGCGACGCTGGAGGACGTGGTGGCCTAAGGGCGTGTGACCGGAAGGGTTCACCGGCTCGCGGCGCGCGGCAGACCTTTCCGTCACGGCGCTAGGGCGTGTCTTCCGCCGGCCCCGACCCGTGGCGGCCGGCCCTCCGGCCGCGGACGTGCACGGGCTCGGCACGGTGGTGGACGAACTGGACGCCACTGATGATCACGGTGCCGTCGACGGGACATCGACCCTCGTCACCGAGTTGTTCGGCGTCGTGCGGGCGGCATCGGATGTACAGCGTCCGGGCCTCGCCTCGCTCGTCGGGGCCGGGACGGACGTGGACCGTCCCCTCTCCGGAGGGGTACAGCTCCTCGGTCTCCAACTCGCGTCGACCGACGAGGGCGACGGGACCCAGTTGCCGCTCGACCCATGTGCCCTGGTCGTCTTCGGGGTACTGGGCGGTCAGCCAGCCGTGCAGCCTGGGGTGGTTTCGCCGCTCGGCAAATGCGGCCCAGACGGCAAGGACGGCCAGGAGGACGGTGAGCCCGGACGCACCGCCTCCGACCGCCCACAGCACCCAGGCCGCAATGCCCACCGTCCCGGTGCCGGCCACCGTGGTGGACGAGTGGCGCAGGGACACCGGTGCGGTGTGGATTCCCACTGCGGTCAGGTGCGGGTCCCACGGCGAGGAGACCCGGCCCTGCACCGACAGGCGTCCGCTCAGCCGTACGGTCTCCCGCCCCATTCCCCACTTGTCCGTCTTCCAGGCGAGCTTGACCGGCACCTGAACGGTCGCGCCGGGCTTCAACTCGACACCCCTGCCGACGTCGGCCTTGACGGAGATGGGGGTGGGGTCGTCCGTCATCGTGAACTTCAGGTCGGAGACCAGCAGCGGCACCTTGGTCATGGTGGAGCGCAGCGTGAGGGTGACCGTGGCCTTCTCGGCCGTGAGGGACAGTCGCGAAGCCTCCTTCGGCCACTCGGCCACGACCTGCCCCGAGCGGTCCCGGGCGAGAGCGGTGAGGGCCGCCCGCCTGAGTACGTCGTCCTTCACGTGGGCCAGGTCCGGCCGTACCCAGGGTGTCCACGAGCCACCGGTGACCTTGGCGGGAAAGGCACGTTCGAGTACGGCGATGTGGCGGGCCCGGGTGTCGGCCCGCCACGCGAGCGGGAAGGCGTGGACGGTCAGGGTCGTTCGGGCGGCGATGGCGTCGGCCCGCCGCCGCAGGACCGTCGCGGGGTCGGTGCCGGCTGACGCGTCCGGGCCCTGCCGTCCCGCGGCGAGGACGACGAGGGCTGCCCGCGGGGGCAGGTCGCGTTCCAGCACGGTCAGCGCCGCGTCCACGGCCCCGGGAACGTCGATGGTGTCGTCGGGCGGGAGGGGTTCGGTCGCGCGCAGCGCGTGGACGTGCTCCGGGGTCAACGGGCTGATCGTCCGGCGGACCTTTCGGTCGAACAGGATCAGGGTGATGTCGCCGGTCCTGCCGGCCGCGTTGAGCAGGGTGGTGAGCTGGGTCCGTATCTCGAACAGCCGGGTGCCGACCACCGACGTGGTGTCGAGCAGCACGACGTACCGGGTGTGGACGTCGGTGACGCCGAGGGCGTCGTAGAGCTGGTGCGGGGCGGGCTGCTCGCCCTGTGCCGCGGTGGTTCCGGCCGGTGCGATCGCCATCAGCGCGGCGAGGAGCCCCACGAGGACGCGCCGTGCGGTGCCCGTGCGGGCGGCGGCGCTCTCCGGTCGGCGGTATGTCATGTGCGGCGTTCCTTGTCGGAGCGACGGGGGCCACGGCTCCGTCCGCGGGCCCGGGCGGGCTTCCACCGAGCGAGGGAGCGCAGCCGACGGACGAGGGCCGAGCGGCGCCGCGCGGCAATGGCCCGTTTGAGGTGCGGGTCCAGACGGCGCAGCCGCTTCAGGAGCCAGCGGTCGCGGGGAACGGCCGGGACCAGGGCGAGAGCCGCGGTCTCGCGTTGCCCCGCCGTCTCCAGCAGACCCCAGACGTGCCGGAGCCCGGCCAGATAGTGGGCGGCGTCCTCCCGGGACGTCCGGGCCGCCCAGCGCGGCGCACGTCCGTAGAGCGGGGCCACGACGTCCATGCCGGCCCGGTACGCGGGGAGCCGGGGCGTGAGGAGGTGCAGGGCTCCTCCGATCCGCGCCCTGGCGGGTGAACCGTCCCGGGAGGCGCCCGAGATGAGTGCCCGCCAGCATCCGGACAGGGCCACGTCGGACGTCCCGGTCCGGGCCGCGGTCCGGAACAGGACCGTCAGGGCGTCGTCGCCGAAGCGGCCCACCAGTTCCTCGATCCAGCCCGGTGACACCGGGCTGGAACGGCCGGGCAACAGCGCGCCGAACGCCTGGATCCAGTCGGGGGCGGGATGGTCGCGCCACAGCGGCCCGGAGGAGGACAACCATGCGATCCATGCCTCAAGCGGAGCCCGGGAGTCGGCGGCCTGGTCGCGCAGGATGTCGTAGGCGACCCGAGGACGGGCCACGACGACCCCGCGCAGGGTGGGCGAAGCGCCGGGCCCGGGCGGGCCCAGGCTCAGGACGAAGTCCGCCTGGGCGGCCGTCTGTTGGCCAGGTGGGCATTGTGCCAGTACGTCTTCGACGAAGGAGTCCGCTTCCTTTCGGCTTTCGGCGACGGACAGGTACGTCTTGGCGCGCTGTGTCCTTCCGGCCGCCAACTCCAGGGCGACGGTCGTGACGATGTGCTCCCTGTGGTCGCTCCAGGGGAGTTCCCACGCGTCCGCGCCGGCCGCTCGGGCGGTCGGCGCGACCGCGGCCCGCCGGTCCCGGTCGCCCGCTCCCCCGGCGGACAGGCAGTCCAGCGCGACCACGACGGCGCGGTCGTCCAGTTCCAGCGGCGTGCGCTCCCCGGCCAACCGCTCGATCAGCGGCACCGGTCCTCCGTGCAGTCGGCGGGCCTTGCGCAGGGCCGCTAGGTAGACGTGGCCCAGGGTGCCCGTCGGCGGTTCCGGCAGCGCCTGCCAGCGGACCTCGTGCTGGTGCGGTTTGTCGACCCCGTCGCCGAAGAACAGGCGCATGCCGTGTTCGGCGAGGTTGTCGGCCCAGGTGCTGGCCCGCAGTGTCGCGCGCACGCCGTACGGCAGGAGCGCCACGACGGCGTCCAGGCAGTCGATCCGCTCCGTCAGCGTCAGGTCCCCCGCACCCGAGAGCACCACGGGAGCGTCGAGCAGCAGGGCGGCCACCGTGGCGTACCAGTCGAATCCACGGTCGGCGCCCTCCATGCCGGCGGCCAGCGCGCGGGCGTCGAAACCGGGAAGGTCCAGGGGGACGGCGGCCGTCGACGGCGGCGGCAGGGACACCGGTGCCACCCGCTCGTACAGTCCGCGGTAGGTGACGCCGGGCCGGGCCGCCTCGGCGAAGGGAAAGGTGAAGTAACGGGTCGTGGTGATGGGTCGGCTGGCCCTGTCGATGTCCTCGGACCACTCCTTGACGGCGATGCCCGACCAGTGGCGTTCGCCGGTGCCGCCCGCCACGTCGAACGTCACCCACGGCAACGCGCCGGGTTCCCCGGCGCCTGCCCGGCGCGGCGTGCCGGGGGTCGAGCTGCGGACGAGCTGCTCGAACCGGGCGTCCTCGGCGCGGTCCCGGCTGGAGTCGAGTATGTGGTAGTCGTGCCCCTCCCCGGCGCGCTTGCCGAGGAGGGCCCACTCGGCGTACACCGTTCGCGTCATGGCCCCGCTCCGGCGGCGCGGTCGGTTCGACGGACCCGGCGGAGCAGCGCGGCTGTTTCGGCGGCCGTGCGGATCCGGCGGTCCAGTGCGATGAACGGCTCCAGGACGTTCATGGGGCGGATGCCTCCGCGGATCCGCGTGCCGTTGAGGTTGGCGAAGTCGGAGGGGCTGAAGACGCCGTCGTCGTTGACGTGGAAGCCGATGGAGGACGTGGCGAAGTACGCGGTCCGGTCGGGATCGAAGTGGTTCTCGATCAGGTCGCACAGCCGGTCGCCGTCGGGGCCGCAGAAGTGCCGGGCCGCCCAGTGGACGAACTGTCGGGCGTGGCGGTCCTTCACCCGGGGGAAGCCGTGCCGGTCGTTCACCTGGGTGCCCCAGCGCGCGGCGCGGGCGGCCAGGAACAGCTGCGGATCGTCGAACTTGGTGACGCAGACCGCCAGGGCGTGCGGAAGGTACCGGCCGGGCGGTCCTCCGGTCTCTTCGAGGTACGTGGTGATGCGTTGGATGAGGCCGAAGAGGTAGTCGGCGCTGGAGTTGGAGACGCCGTCGGTCGGGTCGAAGAGGTAGACCAGTCCGTCGGATTCGGCGAGCCGTTGGGTGATCGAGGAGTCGGGTGTCGACGGAGTGTCGTGGAAGTAGTGGCCGGGCACGTCCTGCACCTCCACCACGAAGCCGTGGCTTCGGTGGATGACCGGCTCCTCGTCGTCGTCCTGGTCCTCGCCCTCGTCGAATTCGTCGTCGAAATCGTCGTCGTCCGGGTTCGGGGCCCCGCTGAACCGGAACCGCAGCGGCTCGCCGACGACCTCGGTGGCGGGTGGGAACTGGCCGTCGTTCACCAGCGCCGTCTTGTGCTGGACGATGAACTCCTCGGAGACCCGGTTCAGCCCGCTGACCCGCCAACTGCCGTAGTCCTGTTGGGTGTCGCCGATGACGTGGGACAAGGCCGCGAGCAGGGTCGTCTTTCCGCTCGCCGGCGCTCCCCACAGGCCGATCCGGACCGGGCGGCCGTCCGTTCCGCCCCCGGCCGCCCCCTCCTCGGAGGGTTCCCCGCCCGCTGACGGCGCGGCCGTGCCCTCGCGTGCGCTGGGCAGCGCCCCCGGTCGTCGCGGCGGTGGGACGAGAGCGCGGTTGCGCCCCAGGGACACCTGTCCGCCCAGATTGCGGCTGCGGATCTGCGGCAGGGGCCTGCCCTTGGCCGACAGTTGGCCGAGCACATGACCGTAGAGGGTATCCAGGTCCAGCAGCTCGGGCCCTTCGGGTATGCCGTCGCGCAGGACGGTGATGAGCTCCCCGGTGAAGGCGGTGAACTCATCACCGGGCGGGGCGAGGGCCTTCTTCGTCTCCGCCGCCGACGTCAGGAGGCATGCCCCGTGGATCCGGGCGCGGTTGGCCACCTCGTTCGCCACCCCGTCCCCGCTCATCCACCCCTGCATCGCCCGGCCGCTCCAACAGCAGTCGAGGATGACCACTTTGTGCCGTGCGCGCACTTCCGGCGCGAGGATCTGTCGGCGCACCCAGTCGAAGGGGAGGGAGGAGGGGGCGACACGGTTGCCGTCCGAGCCCGTCAGCGCGAGGTTCAGTTCCTCGGTCACCGGGTCGACGAGCCCGTGGCCGGCGTAGTAGACGACGAGCGTTTCGACGGTGCGACCGGCCACGTGCTCCAGCGCCTTCACCACCTCGTCGGCCGAGTCGGGTTCCGGCATGACCACGCAGTGGTCCGGCGGCAGCCCCCACAGTTCCGGCGTGCACAGCAGATCGCGCAACGTGGAGAGGTTCCGTTGGACTGCTGGCAGGTCGTCGAGGGTCTCGTACTGGCAGGCCCCCACCAGGAGCGCGTACGACGCCTGCGGATCCGAGAGCACCGCGTCGGTCACTGCCCCGCCGCCTCCGGCGGCTGCGGCGCGTTCTCCAGGGCCGCGAGCAGTTGGCGCACCTTCTCGGGGTCGTCGCTGTTCACCGTCACCGAGGTTCCCCGATGCTCGATCCGGACCTCCGGGGTCGGACGACGCGTACTCCGCCAGGTCCTGACGGCGACCCAGAGGTTGGCGAGGGCGATCGTGTTGCCGGTGACCAGGCTGATCACCTCCAGCGCGCTGCTCATCTCGCCGGGTCTTGAGACGGACCGCCCCTGACGGACGTCGATCTGACTGGTGACGTCGGAATCCTGGCTCAGCCAGCGGTAGAGCGACGCGACGTCGTCACCGGTCCCTTCTCCCTCAATGGTGAGTGACAGCTCCATGGGATGGCCCCCGATCCCCTCTGCGTTCGCCTGTGCGAGCCGCTGCGAGAGCTGATTTTGCAGCACGCGGCGCGCCCGGCGCAGGGCTTCGCCCAGGGTTCTGGCGAGCCGTGGAACGCGTGGGAGCCGAGGTGCGGTTGGGCCTCGTGGTGTGCGGTGTGAACGCGACGCCGGAGGACTCGGTGGCCCTAGGGAGCCGTGGGCGTGTCGATCCAGAAGCGCAGCTGACCGTCGGAGTTCGCGCCGTCGGGGGTGCCGCCGTTGCGCTGGACGACCCCCAGCGAGGGCGCGTTGTCCGCGGCGACGGTGAGCAGGACCCGGTCGAGCCCGAGGCCGCGGGCGAGGGGCAGTGCCTGGCCGAGCATCGCCGTCGCGTGGCCCTGCCGTTGCCACGGGTGGACGACGTGGTAGCCGATGTGGCCGCCGAGGTCGTCCTCCGGCAGCTCGTGTCGGATCACCAGCGAGCCGATGTAGTGCTCCTCCGCGGTGAACCAGAACACCTCGGACGGGACGCCCCACCGCTCCCGCACGCCGACGCGGTCCGCGACGAACTGCGCGAAGTCCCGGCTCGCGTCGGCGAGCCACGACGTGTCCGAGCCGCGGTGGACCATGTCGGCCTGCTCTCCGGTGAGGTAGGACTCCCGGACCTTCGCGGTCGGCGGTGCGAGCCGGGGGCTCGCGGCCAGAACGATCATGCGTCTTCCCTGGGCTGAGATCGATCGGTGACCGTGGCGGCACCGGGCCCCTCGTCGCGGAGGGCGCCCCCAGGGTCTCCCAGCACCGGGCGGGTGATCAATCGCGATATCGACGGGGACGCGATATCAACGGGGCATGACTCCGACCTCAACGGCCCTGCTCACCGCGGCCATCGTCTGCAACGGCCTGCTCGCCGGCACGTTCTTCGCCTTCGCCTGCTCCGTCGTCCCGGGCCTGCGGCAGGTGGACGACGCCACGTACGTCACCGCGTTCCGCGCCGTGAACCGGGCGATCCTCAACGGCTGGTTCCTGACCGTCTTCGTCGGCGCCCCCGTCCTCGCCGTCGTCGCGGCCGTGCTGCGCCCCGACGGCGCGGCGACCGGCTGGCTCGTCGTCGGCGCGGCGTGCGCGATCGCCACGTTCGTCATCACCGCGGCGGTCAACGTCCCCCTGAACCAGCGCCTCGACGCCGCCGCGGCCGACTCGCCGACGGCGCTCGTCGAAGCGCGCCGGGCCTTCGAGCCCCGCTGGAACACCGCCCACCTGGTCCGCACCCTGACCAGCGTCGCCGGGGCGGTGTCCCTGGCGGTCGCGGTCGTCGTCTGAGTCGTCTGAGCACGAATGACGTCGGGCACGCGCGAAGGCCCCCTCAGAAGAGGGGGCCTTCGTCATGGAGCGCCCGGCAGGCCTTGCACCTACATTTCCCATCGGCAGATGGGCGTCTTTCCTTGGACCACAGACGCGCGACTCCCGTGCGCTGCACCGGAGTTACGAGATGATCGTACACGCTCCGGAGGGGTCGGCGGCCCGGCCCGCAAGGCTGCCGCGAGCCTCCAGGGGCGCCGGCCCCAGGAGTGCCCCGCCCTGCGCGATCGGCGGCGTGTCCGTCAACACGGGCGTCACCCCCACGGCACGACCGCCCACCCAGCGTGTCCGGATGCGCCCCCTCTCAAACAACCACCCCCTACTCGCGCGTATGCTCGCGTGACCCGGTCCGGCCCCGCCCGCCGCACCGGCAAGCCGCAGGAGTGGAGCGACAGAGTGACAGTTGGCGGTCAGCCCGGCCGGAGAACAGAAGCGCCGGGCCCGGTGTTGGTGATCATCCCGACGTACAACGAGGCCGAGAACGTCGGCCCGATCACCTCCCGCGTACGGGAGTCCGTGCCCGAGGCCCACATCCTCGTCGCCGACGACAACAGCCCCGACGGCACCGGCAAGATCGCCGACGACCTCGCCGCCGCCGACTCCCACATCCACGTGCTGCACCGCATGGGCAAGCAGGGTCTCGGCGCCGCGTACCTCGCCGGCTTCCAGTGGGGCATCGAGAACGGCTACGACGTCCTCGTCGAGATGGACGCCGACGGCTCGCACCGCCCCGAAGAGCTCCCCCGCCTGCTGGACGCCCTCGTCGAGGAGAACGCCGATCTCGTCCTCGGCTCCCGCTGGGTCCCCGGCGGCAGCGTCGTGAACTGGCCCAAGTCCCGCGAGGTCCTCTCCCGCGGCGGCAGCCTGTACTCCCGCCTCATGCTCGGCGTCCCCATCCGCGACGTCACGGGCGGCTACCGCGCGTTCCGCAAGGAGACCCTGCTCGGACTGGGCATGGACCAGGTCGCCTCGCAGGGCTACTGCTTCCAGGTCGACCTCGCCTGGCGCGCGGTCTCCGCCGGCTTCACGGTGGTCGAGGTCCCCATCACCTTCGTCGAACGCGAGCGCGGCGACAGCAAGATGAACCGTTCGATCGTCGTCGAGGCCCTGTGGCGCGTGACGGCCTGGGGCGTACGGTCCCGGGCCAGCGCCCTCACCAAGCGCCGCCGCTGACCCACGGGCCCGAGCCCGCCCCGACGCTCGCCCCCCTCCGCTTGCCGGTTCGGCATGGCCGAATTCCCGACCGTCGTCATCTTGTGTTATTTCTGTGCCTGAAATGGCGCACCCGCGTGGAGACGCGGTGCCCTGCGGAGGGGACGAAAAGCGAAGATGTCGGGACTTGAGACGACACCCACCCCGGCGGCTTCCAGACCCGCCGCGCCACGCCGCCACACCGCCCGTCGAAGATCGGCCAATTCCACCACCGGAAACGGGCCCGGCCGCGGCGTAGGCAGCCGCAGCCGCAGCGGCGGATCGAGCGCCGTCGCCCGCCTCCGAACCGCCTTCCTCGCAGCTTGGCCCGCCCTCGCGCTCTATGCGTTCGTACGGTTCGTCGGCACCGCCGTCGTCGCCTGGCGCGCCGGCGGCGACGGCCCGGGCCTCGGCAAGCTGCTCGCCACCCGGTTCGACACCGTCTACTACGTCCACATCGCCGAGGCGGGCTACGCCGCCCCGCTCGCCGAGAACTGCACCGTCCAGGGCGAACTGTGCAAGTACGCCTTCTTCCCCGTCTACCCGGGGCTGGTCCGCGGCTTCTCCTCCGTCACGCCCTTCTCCACGGAGATCGTGGCCTGGGGCGTCTCCGTCCTCTCCTCGCTCGTCGCGGCATGGGGCATCTTCGCCGTCGCGCAACACCTCCACGACCGCCGCACGGCCCTCTTCGCCGTCGTGCTGTGGGGCATCGTCCCGCACGCCATGGTCCAGTCGATGGCGTACACCGAGCCGCTGTTCACCGCGCTGGCCGCGTGGGCGCTGTACGCCGTACTCAAACAGCACTGGATCACCGCCGGCCTCCTCGCCAGCCTCACCGGCCTCACCCGCCCGTCCGGTTCGGCGGTCGTCGCGGCCGTGGCCCTCTGCGCGGCCTGGGCGCTCTTCGCCACGTTCCGGAAGCGGCAGAAGGAAGCACCGCCCGGGGCCGGCAGGGGCCGGCTGCTCGCCGCGATCCTCATCGCCCCCGTGGGCTGGTTCGCCTGGTTCGGCTGGGTCGGCTACCGCGCCGGCCGCTGGGACGGCTACTTCCAGCTCCAGGAGCGCTGGGGCTCCACCTTCGACGGCGGCAGCTTCACGATGGGCCGGATCGTCGACACCTTCACCAAGATGCCGACCAACCTGAACGCGGTCGTCGCCACCTTCACCGTCCTCGGCGCGCTGCTGCTGTTCGTCATCTGCCTGCTGGAACGCCAGCACGCGGCGCCGCTGATCTACGCCGCGCTACTGCTGCTCATCGCGGTGGGCGGCGCGGGCTACTTCCACTCGAAGGCCCGTTTCCTGCTGCCCGCGTTCCCGCTGCTGTTCCCGCTGGCGAAGGCGTTCGCGACGGCCCGCCCGAGGGTCGCGTACGCGGTCGTGACGGCGGCGGTGCTGGTCTCCAGCGCGTACGGGAGCTATCTGATGCTGGTGTGGAAGTACTCCCCCTGAACGAGCCGAGCCCCGCCGCTCGGTGGAGTGGCGGGGCTGCGGTTGGCGCTGTTCAGGCGGGCTGGTCGTCCTTCAGGCTCTGGACGAAGGTCGACCAGGTGGCGGCGGGGAAGACGAGCGCGGGCCCGTGGGGAACTTTGGAGTCCCGTACGGGTACGACGGGGTATCCGTCGGCGACCTCCACGCAACTGCCGCCAGCCGAACCGCTGTAGCTGGACTTCCGCCACCCGTCCCACGCGGACGTGTACCCGTCCGCCACCTCGACGCAATCGCCCCCCTCCGGACCGCTGTAGCTGGACTTACGCCAGCCCGTCAGCACGGACGCGTCAAGGAGTATGCGCTCAGTTGTCATCGCTTTCGTAGTCCTCCGCTGTAGCTCTCAGGAGGGCAAGGGACTCCTGAAACGGCAGCGCTTCGGCGAGGGCGAGGTCGTAGCTGCCCTGGATGTGCTCCACCACCGCTGCGATGTCGTGCACCTTGCCCGTCTGGACACCTTCAACGTAGGCGATGGGCGGCTGGTCTTCGAACCACATGAGTCGGACCATGCTTCCCAGCAGCGGGTACGAGCCCGCGCTATACGGAATGACGTGCGCTCGGATCCGCCCACGTTCAGCCAGGTCAGCGATGTGGTGCAGTTGCTCAGCCATCACAGCCGGGCTCCCCATCGGGCGCCTCAGCACTGCCTCGTCCAGCAGCGCCCAAACAATCGGCTCCACCGGGTCTTTGAGGACGTGCGCACGCTCTATCCGGGTGTCGACGGCCCGGTCACGTTCCTCCGCGCTGACCGGCGGATACGCCGAGCCAATGACGGCTCGCGCGTACTCCGGCGTCTGGAGCAGCCCCGGCACGTACGAGACGGCGAACTCCCGGATGATCGAAGCCTGCTGCTCGAACTGCATCGCGGACTCGAAGTAGTCCGGGACGGGGTGGGCATCCGCGCCCGGCCGGAAGTTCGTCAGCACATCACCCGTGTCCAGCGCCCGGTCCAGCCTTTTCGCGTCCTCCTCGGACGGTACGCGCCGCCCCGCCTCGATGTGCGTGATGTGCGTGCGCGTCATGATCGCCGCGTCCGCGAGCTGCTGCTGCGTCATGCCCGCCTTGACCCTCTGCTCCCGCAGCCACTCTCCGTAAGGCTTGGCCATAGGTCGTCACTCCCACTTCCCCTGCGCTTGAGGTGATTTGAACGGGGTCACCATCAACCCTTTTTCGGAGGCTACATAGTTGCCCCAGACTTGTCTCCAGAAAGCCGGAAGAAGGAAACCACTGAAGGGGTACGGCAAGGAACCATGGCCGACCGGAACGAAATCACCGCCCAGACGTTCGAACGGACGGGGTCGGGCGCCCAGATAATGGCGGGAGGTTTCCGGAACGGCAAGAGCTTTCCGCGCAGGAGACATCCGTGAACCTGGACCTCGACGAGAATGCGCACTCCCCTTCGTACGTACCGGCACTCGGTGACGTCGTCCTCGACGCCGCGACCCACAAGGTCGGGCGCGTCATGGACCGCATGTGCCAGCTCGTACAGCTCCGGCCGCTGGACGGCGGGCTGGAGTGGGACGCGTCTCCCCACGACCTGACCCCCGCGTCGCCCCCGGCGCCCCGTACCACCGCACTCAGCGCAGCGATCGCGCAGGTCAACGCGGTGAGCCGACGGAACGGGGGCACATGACCGCCCCCGAAGTCCCGCCTGCCGCGGGCGAAGCCACCGCCGACCGCCGCGTCTGCGCCGCACTCGCGACGCTCCCCCTCCAACTGATCGTGCTCACCCAGGACCTGTGGCCGGACCCGCCGGCGCACCCCATCCAGATCGTGACGGGACTGCGGTGCGCGCTGGAGGAACACGACACCGGACCCCATTTCGACCTCGTACGCGAACTCGACGACCGCAGTGACGGCGACGACGACCGGGCGAGTGGAATCTGGGCGCGCTGGAAAAGCGGAATAGAGCCTTCCTGCGTCACGATCCTCCAGGATTGTTCGATACACAACGGCAAGCCGGGCGGGGCGAATGACGCGTGCACGCTATTCGCCGGCCATCTCGGCGGCCATAGCCACGAATTCACGGACCCGGAGTACGAGGCCGCGCTCGCCAGCCCCGAATTCGTATGTTTGAGCGCGGAGTTCGAGGGCTCGTGGGCCCGACGCCCTGACTCTGCGTGACCATCATGGACTTCCGCGGCCGGACCCGCCCTCCGGCCGCGGATCCCCGCCCGGCTGCCGCCCCGGATATCACGCGCAGCCGGGCGGTTGTCGGTGGTCGTTCCTATGCTGAAGACGATCGCAGCGGTACCAGCACGGACACGGGGACGGACGGGGGTGGCGACGAGCATGTGGATCGAGCGCCATGAGGTGGGGCAGGCGGCGCTGAGCCGCGCGTTGGACGGGTTCGCCGAGCGCATGGCCGGCGACGTGCACATGATGCAGCACGACGAACTGCCGGCGTACGGCTGGGAGATGATCGCGGAGTCGTTCCTGGACTACCTGGGTGCGCGGTCGACGGTCCACGCCGATCTGACGGACAAGGACGCGCGGGTGGCGTGCGAGTCCGCGGCGACCGCGGGCGTCGGCGCGCTGGCGCTGCGCGCCGGCCGGGCCGGGCATCCCCACGTCTTCATCGACTACACGGGCACCGGCATCGTGTACGACGGCAGTCGCCCGCCGGAGAATCCGGACGGGGTCGCGGCCCACGTCTGGCTCGACGCCTTCTTCCCCGCGTTCGTGGCCAACGCGAGCGACGCCTTCGGGGAGCTGTTCGTGGCGTCCGCCGTCCCCCTCGCCGACCGCGAGTCCGAGCCGGACGTCGCGCTGGTGCACGCGCTGATGGTGTTCGTGTACGGCATCGGGGACGACGGGACGGACTCGGATGCGGCGCGCTCGGCCCGTATCGACGAGATCGCGGCGGCCGTCGCGGACGGCAAGGACTGGCCGTCCTGCCGGGCCGCGCTGACGACGCTCCAGGCGCTCGCGGCAGGTGACAGGGCCGCTTTCACCCGCGCGCTCGCCGCCCAGCTGGAGCGCCACGCCGCCGCGGGCACCCCGGAGCGCAACCCCGCGCCGCGCACGCTGCTCCCGATGGACGCGATAGCCCTGGCGGCGATGGCGGTCCGCTGGCAGGAGTGGCCGCTGGAGGTCGAGTCGCGCTATCTCCCGATCGGCCCGGTCTCCGGCTTCAGGCCGCCGGAGCCGCGGGTGCTGGCGTACGGGAGGAAGAAGCACCCGGACGCGGTCGCGGCGCTGGCCGCCGGCCCACTGGTGATCGAGCGCCCGGAGCACCCGTACGCGCGGAACGTCGAGCCCCTGCTCTTCGGGAAGTACGCGGAACGCGCCCTCGCCGCCTTCCGCGACCCCGACGAGGACCCGGCCGACGTCGCCCGACGCCTGCACTCCCTGATGGACGACCACCTCTCCCTCTTCCTGGAGCGCGCGGCGAGCGACCCCGAATGCCGCGACCCGCAGCAGCGCGGGCTGCTGCACATCGCGACGGAGGCGGGGGCGGGCGTGCTCCGGATGCTGCGCGCGGAGAAGGGTGCGCAGCTCTCCGTCACCGTCGCCGGCACCACCCGCGACCTGCCCGCGACGCGCCACGCGTACCCCCACGTCCAGCACTGGCTGCGCACGCTGTCGCTGTCCCTGGTCACGGGAGACCGTGAAGCGCTCGCCGCGTGCGTGACGGTCGAGCCCGAATTCCTCGTCAGCGGACGCCACTTCGCGCCGACCAACGCGTACGGCGCCGCCCTCCATGACTACCTGCGCGGCGCGGACCCGGAGCCCGCGGTGAACACCGCGTTCGAAGTCTGCTTCCGCCACGAGCGCGGCACCTACCTCGCCCCACCCGTCCACCTCCTCTCCCAGGTCGTCGAGGGCGACCGCGAAGGCTTCGCCCTGGCCCTGGCGGACGCCCTGGAGAAGCACCGCGACCACTACGCCATGGGCGAGCTGTCGGAACAGTCGGAGGCCGTGCTGGATCTGAACGTGCTGGCGCTGGTCTGCCATGTGCGCAGGATGGGTTGGGAGGTCCCGGTGGTGTCGCCGTACGTCCCACAGGGGGTGGTGACGCCGGAGGCGTTGGTCGGCTGAGCCCGGCTGAGCTGCATCGAAGGATGTACTGCGGTTTCGTTCTCCGAGGCGAGGTTCCGGGCCTTCTCCCTTCCTAGATTGGTTCACGAACGGGAGGAGTAGTTGCACATGAAGAAGTCGTTCAAGAACCTGCTGGAAGGTGGCGTCGCCTTCGCCGTCGGCCTGGTGCTGAACCTGTTCACGGATGGCGTGGACACCCCGGTCGTCACCCTGACGAAGGTCGGCGTGGTCCTGATGTTCGTCGGTGGCGCGCTGATCCTGACGGGCCTGTTCCAGATGGTGCGCGGCGCGTCGCTCTCGACATAGGCGCGTCGCTCTCGACGTAGGCGCGGCGTCGCGGCTTCTCAGCGGCCGGTCGCGCCGTCGATCAGCTCGCGCAGGATGTCCGCGTGGCCGGCGTGCCGGCCGGTCTCCTCGATCATGTGCGTGAGCGCCCACCGCACGCTGGGTGCGCTCCGGCCGGGGGCCGCCCGCGGCAGGGGCGCGGCGAGGTCGTCGCAGCCGTCGAGGACGTCGTTCGCCTGCGCGACGGCGTCCTGGTAGCGGGTGACGACGTCGTCCACGCTGTCCTCGGGCGCCGGTCGGAACGTCGCCGGCCAGTCCTTGACGTCCTCCCCGAGGAAGATCCACCGCTCGACGGCGGTGACGTGTTGGAGCAGCCCCAGCAGGTTCGTTCCCGACGGCACGGCCGCCGTCCGGACGTCCGGCTCGGGCGCGCCGTCGACCTTCGTGGCGATGGAGTCCCGCAGGTAGTCGAGGAACCCGCGCAGGGTCTCGGCTTCGCTGCCGCCGGTGCGCGGGGGCGAGGTGTCGCGGCGGCGGGGTGCCTTACGGCTCATGGCTTCCCCTTCACCCGGCGCGGCGGATGACGATGACGTGATCGACGACCTCGGCGGTCTGCCCGTCAGGCCCGGTCGCGACCCGCCGCGGCGCATCGGCCCGCTCGACGGTCCACGTCGCCGGGTCCAGACCGATCCCCGCGATGACCTCCTGCGGGGTCGGGTAGTGCAGGTCCGGATCCTGGTTCCACGACCACGGCGCGGTCGACCCGTGATCCACGACCAGCAGCCGCCCGCCCGGGTTCAGGCTGCGCGCCGCGGCGCGCAGGGTACCGGCCCGGTCGAAGTCGTACGGCGTCTGAAGGTACTGCGCGGACACCAGGTCGTACCGCCCCTCGGGAAACGACTCCCCGAGGTCATGCGCCTCCGTACTGACCCGCCCCCCGAGCCCGGCGCCCCGCGCCAGCTCAGCGACCCGCTCGGTCGCCACGGCGGAGATGTCCACGGCGGTGACGTTCCACCCCTGCCGCGCGAGCCACAGCGTGTCCCCACCGGGCCCGCACCCCAGATCCAACGCGTCCCCGACGGCCAGCCCACCGGCGACCTCCACAAGCCGCACGTTCGGCCCGGGCTCCCCGGCGTCGGGCCGACTCGCGTAGACGTCGTTCCAGAAGGTGGATGCTTCGCTGGTGCGCATGGGGGCTCCTTGGATCGCCTGAACCGGGAGCCCCCAGTCTTGGCAGGCCCACCCGGCCGGGGCGAGCGGGCTTGCCGTTTCCGCAAGCGAGGCCGTGGGCTTATCTGCCGGAGCGAGCAAGTATGGCGACCGGGCCCGCATCAGTCGGGTCGGACACGGCAGACACATCGTGCACGGCTATGCAGGCCGGGCGGAATGGCGACACCGAGCAGCGTCATCCGAGTTTCAGGAGGACCGGAACTGGGTGACATCACTCCACTCCCAGAAGGCCGTCCCATTCCGGATCTCCTCCTGAACCGAGTCGTAAACCGGCTGTATGATCGATGCATCCAGGACGTCGATGGCGACCTGTCGCTCGCCATTCCACTCGCTCAGAAGGCCACAGGCATCCACCGCTTCACGAAGCGCAGAGCGACTGTCAGCTGATGGTCGATCCTCCGCAAAGAGCACGCGGAGCACACGACGTCCTGACTTACGGACGAGCCGCTCTACACCACCGCTAGCGTTCAGCCGCACCACGTCACCGAGAGCCAGACCATAGGCGTAGAAAGGAATGCAGCAGACCGCATAGCTACCACTTTCGCTGGCCTCGCGAAGCCATAGCTGCTCCAGCATCCTCTCCAGACCGAAAGCCCGCAGGTCCACCATGGCCAGCTGGTTTCCTTCCCCCCTCCACACTGGCTCCTCGTGGCTGATGTAGGTGACTCCATCGATCGCGACCTGCAAGGTGATCTCCACTACTACAAATAGACTTGCGGCGGGCCATTAAATGACCCGCCGCATTCTCCCTATGGAATTACTCTGGGGATCTGCACAGTAGCTGCCATGTTGGCCGGCCACCACTGCGGTGGCCATTGCCCCTGATAATTTGGCGGCGGGTTGAGCGGAGCTATCCGATCCTTCTTCGAGCTGTTACAGAATGTACACGCAGGTGTGGTGTTTGCATCTGAGAGATCGCCACCTTTACTCCGGGGCTGAACATGATCTATGGCTTTTGCCGTGTTAACTCGACAGTAAGAGCACAAAGGAACCATTTGCGGCGGATTCCACTGCTTTCCAACACCGTACTCCTGAAGCAACCCCGAAGGGATCTTCCCGTACGCACCCGGCCCGTTGCTCGAACCGCCAGGGATGACATAAACGGACTCGCCAGCAGTCGGGCACATTCCCGGAATGGGGTTGTTGATGTTGTGGACCAGGACCGGCGTCTCGCCCGCCAGCACATAGTACGCGTGCAGTTCCGCAACGGTCAGATCGTGCGTGCGCTGGCGCTTCTCGAAGTAGCGGGTGTCGTCCAGGGTCGCCGTCGCGCCCTCGGGGGTCGTCAGGCGCATGCCCGGCTTGAGGTCGCCGGCCTTGATCCAGTCGCGTTCCGACTCGACCCAGAAGGGGTGCGTCGTGGTCGAGATCAGGGACGACGTCGCGCCGTCCACGGTGATCGTGAGGTCGACGAAGTCCTTGTCGTCCTCGGTGACGATCGTGCCGACGACCTTGCGGACAACTTCCTCGCCCGTCTTCGGATCGGTCGTCAGGATCTCGTCGCCGGGCTTGACGTCCTCGATCGGCTTCGTCGACCCGTCAGCAAGGAGTACCAACGTGCCGGGAAGGAAGCTGTGGGGTGACGGGCAACTGCCCGCCTTCCGCTGCTTCGCCTCCGCCGCCGCGAGTTTGTCCCTGGCCTTGTTGAGCTTCTTGGACGTGTCCATCACGTCCATGACCCCGGTGACGATGTCAGCCAGCAGGCCCCCGACCCGCTTGATGTTGCTCGCCCATTTGAACGGGTTCTTGCCCAAGACCTTCGCAGCGACCTGGAGAGCTTTGGTCCCGCTCAGGTAGGAGACGACATTGAGGAGCGTCTCACCGCAGGAGCTCAGATTTCCGCTGGAGACACAGTCCATGGCGGCCGTGATCCCCAGCACGTCCATGATCTTCTTGCCCAGCTCCTTGCTGGCCTTCTTCACCTGCTGCTTGGCCCCGTTGTGCGCCACCTCGGCTTCGTTGGCCTGCCACCGGGCGTCGTTGGTCGCCGTCTGTACCTTGGTCGGCGGCTTGGGAGCGCTGGTGGGACAGCCGAGGCCCGTGCTGCCGCCGCAGGCGAGCCTCAGGCCCGTCGGGTCGGCGTACGTCGTCGGGTTGTCGTTCGCGTACGAGTAGCCGTTCATCTGCTGGGGGTCGCTGAGGTCGATGATCGGGTCGACCGAGATGAACTTGCCTAGGTTCGAGTCGTATTGGCGCGCGCCGATGTTGGTGAGGCCCGTGGACGCGTCGATCGTGCCGCCCACGAATCCCTTCTGGCCCGGCCACGTTCCTGCATTGCCGGTCCGCGGGTTGCCGTACGGGTCCATTCGGCGCTGCGTGACCGCACCCGTCGTGGCGTCGATCGCGATGTCGCCCGTGTCGTGCTGGTCCGTGGCGATAAAGGAGACCTTGCCGTCGCTGGTGCGGACGGCGACGACCTCGCCGGCGTGGCTGTAATAGCGGGTGCCCTGGACCGTGGCGTTCGGGCCCGTGGGGAGGTGGAGTTCGGTGCCGCCCGGCATGTAGAGCGTGGTGCCCGACGCGTCCGTGCGCTTGAGGCGGTTGCCCTCGGCGTCGTACAGGAACGTCGTCTTCTTCGACTCGTCCTTGTCCGGCGTCGTCGGGTCGTCGGGCTCGGTGATCTCGTCGACCTTGCCCTCGGAGTTCCACCGCAGCGTCTGCGTGTCGCCGCTCAGCTTCCGCTGGGTCGTGTTGCCGGCCGCGTCGTACGCGTAGAGCGATTGCTGCACGCCCGTCGGCGTCGTCTCCGAGACCTTGGTGACGGCGTGCGGACCGCCGTCGCCCGCCTCCTTCGGCGTGCCGTTCTGGTTCGCGTCGCCGTAGGCGTACGTCCGGATGATGTCCTTCGCCGCGACGCGACCGACGTCGTGGCGGACCTCCTTCGAACGGTTGCCGATCTTGTCGAAGGAGTAGGAGGTCCAGTACGGCGCCGGTCCGCCGAGCGGGTTCGCACCCGGCTGGGCCGAGGTGCAGGCCGTGGGGGTCTGACCGGCGTACTCGGGGGTCTTCATGCCGACCGTGCCGGAGCCGGCCGCGGTTGCCGCCGTCGCCTCCGGGGTCCAGATCTCGGTCAGCCGACGCTGACCGTCGTAGGCGTAGCACTGGACGTCGGTCTTCGCCGAACTGCTGGTGTCCGCGAGGTCGGCGACCGACATGACGTTGCCCGACAGGTCGTAGGAGGTGTGGACGTCCTTCGCCGCCCGCCCGAGGCCGTCGACCGTCACCAGCTTGCGCTCGACGCGGTCCGTGCCCTTCTCGTAGAAGAAGTGCTGCTGGGACTGCTTGCCGCCGGTGCTCAGGGTGAGCGTGGAGAGCTGGCTGGTCGGCGTCCAGGCCGTGTTGGTGACGTAGCTGCTCAGACCGCTGAGGGAGACCGGCCGCTGAAGGTCGTCGTACCCGTGGGACACCGTCTCCTGCGGCAGCCCGCCCATCGTCGGCATGCCGGTCGATGCGACGGTGCCGTCCGGGTTGTAGTTGGTGTTGTAGAGGTACAGGCCCTTAAGGGCACCTTCCGTGTCCGGCACCATGTACCCCTGCGCCACTGGCCGGTAGAGGCTGTCGAAGCGGGAAACCACGGAGGCGAAGTACTTGGTCGCGCTGACGTATCGGTAAGAGGCGTACTGATACCCCAGCGCACCCGCCTTGTCGTACTTGATCTCGGTCAGCTTGGGATCGGTGGCGGTCTTGCCGTCGTGCCTGACGAGCGGCCGGTCCAGCAGGTCGTACGTGGTGGTGACGGACTTGCCTCGGGCGTCCGTCACCGTCGTCGGCCGGTCCGCCGCGTCGTACGTCGTCGTGGACGTGCCCGAGTCCGGGTCGATCGACTTCGTCTTGCGGCCGAGTTGGTCGTATTCGTACGTCCAGACGTTGTTGTCGTCGTCCGTAACCGTCGCCATCTGACCGGCAGGCCGGTAGGTGTACTTGGTGCTGGTGTGCGCGCCGAGCGGACCGCTGACGACCGGCGCCGCGCCCTCGAAGCGCCGAAGCTCGGTGACCTGCCCCGCCTCGTTGCTGATCGAGGTGGTCGGAATGCCGCCCTGCGGCGGGTCGGAGTGGACCCGGTCGCCCTCTGCCGTGGAGTCGTAGCTCGTCGTGGTGCGCCACTGCTCGTGGCCTGCGATCGCGGAGATCTCCGCGGTGGGGCGCCCCAACCCGTCGTACTCGTTCAGCGTCTGGGCGCCGACCTCACCGTCGGGGGTCGCCAGGAGCTTGTCGGAAGGCGCGCCCAGGGCGTTGTACGTGACGTTCGACTTGGTGATCTTGCCCAGGCCGTTGTACCAGGTGTCGGCCACCATGCGGGTGCCGTTGGGGCCCTCGGTCTGGTGCTGGCGCGGGCGCAGCAGCGCGTCGAAGAGCTGGTAGTCCGGCAGGGTGTAGACGCCGTTGGTCCACTTCTCCGTCTTGACGGCGGAGACGTCGTTCTGTCGGATCAGGTAGCTGTACTTGATCTTCGGGCGGGTCTCGTTCCCGAGCTTGGCGTGGTCGGGTTGCCATACGCCGGTCAGTCGGCCGAAGGCGTCGTACTCGTAGTCCACGCGCTTGCCGTTGGCGTCGACTCGGGCCGTCGGGTGGCCCCACGCGGGCGCGTAGTCCGTCGTCACCACATGGCCGAGGGCGTTCTTCGTGGTGCCCTTGGAGGTCAGACCATTGGTCTCGGTGTAGGTGAAGGTGTTGGTCGCCTTGGTGCGGTCGTCCGTCTGGGACAGGGGCCGGCCGTGGAGGTCGTACGTGGTGACGTCGGTGACTTGATAGGTGGGCGTCGTCCCGTCGTGGGAGATCAGCCGCTCCGACTGGGTCACCAGGCCGCGGGTGGGTGCCTCGCCAAGCTTCTTTCCGTCGTAGAGGGTGCGTTCGTCGCTGATGACCTGCGTCTTGCGCTGGGGCGTGGCGGTGCAGGCGACGGAGACGGTCTCCACCCTGCTCGGGAGCGAGACGATGCCCAGGGCCTGGTTGTCGGCGTAGTCGGTGCGGGTGCACTTGTCGTCGGCGGTGGTGGACAGGTCGCCGAGGTCGTTGACCTGTCGGACGCGTCCGACGACGCCCTTCGCCGTGTCCAGGGTGTTCTCGGACATGGCCTTGCGCCACTTGTTGTCGCCCGGCAGGGCGGTAAAGCCGCGGGTGCGCTCGGTGGCGGTGACGCCCGCGTCGATGACGACCTGCTTGCCGTCCCAGGTACGGGTCTGGGTGCCGGTGGAGCGGTACCAAGGAGTCGCGATCGTCTTGGATTCGAGCTTGGTGCCGTTGTACGCGGCCTTCTCCAGCTCGAAGCCGGTGAACTCCTCGCGGTCGGTGTGGACCGTGCCGTCGGAGTCGGTGACGGACGACGTGCGGGTGCCGCCGCCGGGCTTCTCGTCGCCGTTCAGTCCCTTGAGGTACGTGTAGTCGACGCGCGTGGCCTGGCTTTGGCCGTTGCCCGCGGTAACCCGGACCCTTCCGTAGCCCTGCCACTGGCCCCAGGTGAGGAACTTGGGGTCGGTGATGCCGTCGGGCTTGGGCTTCCGCCAGCCGGCCTCGTCCAGGTAGTCGTACCGGGTGACCATCGGATCGCTGTTGCCGGTGCGATCGGACTGCTGCACCGAGGCGACGACGTATTTGTGGAACCAGTCGGTGATCGGCTCCAGATAGCCGGGCGGGGCCCAGACGACCGGGTAGCAGCGCTTGGTGGAGGAGCCGGGCGCCGGCAGCGAGCCGACGGCGCAGTCCACGGGCTTGTACGTCACGTCGAGTTGGGCGCCGGACTCGCTGATGACCGTCCGCAGCCGGAACCGCTTGATCGGGGCGAGGTTGTTGCCGATCGTGTCGACCCGGTTGTCCAGGACGTCGCCGATGAGCTGGACGGCGGGGAGCTTGATGCTGCCGCCGTTGGCTCGTCCTTCGTGCTGGATCTCGTTCAGCCACAGGGTCTTCGAGCTGTCACCGTTGTCGGTGAAGATGTGCTTGAGGTGCCAGGCGTCGACGTCCGCGTACGTGGTGGCGCCAGTGCGCACCTGGGTGGTGACGGTGGTGAGCTTCTTGCGGGTGAAGAAGGACGGCGTGGACTGGCTGAAGGTGCACTTGGTGCCCACCGCGCAGTAGCGGTCCCGAGGGGTGTCGGGCCAGCGGGCGGCGTTGGCGGCGGTCCATTTGGCGGCGGCGCAGTCGAAGTCCGCGGTCTTGTCGCAGCGTTCGTCGGTTTTGAAGAGCACGCGGGCCGCTGCCGCTTCGGTGAACAGGGCGCCGTGGCGCTGGCCGTACTCGATGCGGGCGAGGTGGCCGCCGCGGGTGTACTCGGTGCCGTTGACGTCCGTCTTGCCGCCGCGGGCGTAGGCGTTCTGCTCCTTCTCGTAGAAGTACGAGATGGTGTTGTCGTTGCGGTCCTTGACGAAGTCGAGGTTCCAGCGCCAGCCCTGGTTGCAGGAGGCGTTCGCGAACACGGCGTTGTAGCAGGGTTCGCCGCTGTCGTCGCCGGTGACGGGGACGGTCCAGGTCGATTGGGTCTCCGGCTTGCCGGCGGTCCAGCCGAGGCGTTTGTTGAGGCCGAAGTAGTACTCGGTGCCGTCGGCGACCACCTTCCAGTGCTCGCCGTCGTTGTCGCCGTTGTCGGCGCCGGTCAGCTTCTCGATCTTCCAGCCGGAGTCGCTGACCATGCGCCACTCGCCGGTGGCGTCGTCCTTGATCAGCTGGCCGGACGAGCCCTTGAGCATGATGGTGGCGTTGTCGTGGGCCCAGCACAGCTCGCCGGAGGACGTGTGGCCGTCGTCGGCGCACGCCTTGTACTGGCGCTCGATGTAGCCGGGCTCGTACCCGAAGCCCTCACCCGCCCAGGAGCCCTGGTTGTTGGTGATGGCCGTCTTGCCGTCGGTGGTCTGGGAGGAGTATGAGAGTCCGATCTCCGGCTGGAAGCCACCGGGGACGGGCGCCGTGTCCATCGGGTACGACCAGCTGAAGCCGCCGGAGGACGGGGTGACGTTCCAGGAGGCGGAGGGGGTCAGCGGGGTCGCTTCGTAGGAGCCCTTGGACGATTCCGCGCTGGAGGCCACCGCAAGCAGGGGTGCGCTCTTCCCGGCGCCGACCGGGACGTCCGCGGAGAGGGTCTTCTTCTCGGTGTCGTTCACCGTCGGCAGCGGGACGGGTGCCTGGGGGCACGCCTTGGAGCCGGGTGCGGCGGCGAGGGCACAGGCCGGGAGCTGAAAGAGGGTCAGGCGGGCGCCGTAGTCGCCGCCGTGGCCGTCGGCGAAGCTGGTGTAGTCGATGCCGATGCGGGCCTTCGTGGCCTTGGTCTTGGCCTCGGTGCCCTCCTGGGTGACTTTGAGGAGGGTGCTCGCACCGACGGCCTTCGCACGGGCCTGGTCGACCACCTCCACGCGCACCGGTGCGGTGGCGGCCGGCGCCTTCGCCGCCTTCCGTGCCGTGGGGGCGGAGAGCGTGACGGGAAGGCCACCAGGGCGAACGGTCTTGGTCCCGGTCGCCAGATCGGCCGTGACGCTGCCCGCGACGGGCCAGCGCGCCGGGGCCAGGGAGGTGACCGCCGCCTTCTTCGTCGTGTCGACCGGTTGCGGCTTGGCCTTGGCCGGCGAGCCCTTGGCGGGGTCGTCGAAGGTGGGCTTGTCCGCCCGGTAGGGGCGGACCTTCTCCTCGTAGACGGTCGCCGCCTGCACCGTCGACGCGGTGAGCGCGGTCGACAGCGTCAGCACGATGGCCGCCACGGCTCTGGAGCCGCGTGGGAAGCGCGCACGTCGGGTGCGGGCAGGCATGGAGTACTCCCGTGGCAGAGGTGGGAAGCGAAGGCTGGTGGCCCGGTCGCCGCCTGGGAGCGGCGACCGGGTGGCGCGACGTACGGGATTCCGGGTGAGGTGCGGATGCCTACAACTGCGGCTTGACCCAGTTGTCGTGGAGCCGGTCGATCGTCGGCCGGTCGAGGACGCCCTTGTAGACGCGGACGTCGTCCACCTCGCCGGCGAGATGGTCGCCCCAGTTGCTGGCGCTGATGCGGGCACGGCCCACCTGGAGACCTCCGGTGGCCGGCCAGGTCATCCCGACTCCGTCGACGTGGCCTGACACGGGGTTGGCGTCGCCGGGGGTCGGCAAGGCGGCCTCCCCGTCCACGTACAGGCTCAGCCGCTGCGTCAGGGCGTCGTAGGTGACCGTGATGAACTGGCCGATTCCTTGGTCGGGGTTGCCGTTCGGGTAGGCGCGGGCGATCGCGGCGGGCGACTCGGCACCAGCGTCCTTCGGCGCAACCAGTTCCCAGTGGCCGGGGGTGATCCCGTCGGGGGATGCGGTGAAGCGGACCACGAAGCGACTGGTGGTGTCGCCGGGCAGGGAGAGCACCGCTTGCTTCGTCGTCGCCGTCTTGCTGGAGAGCCGGACGCGCGCGGTGACCGAAAAGCTGCCCGTGCCGTCGAGCGGCGGGGTGCCCGTGGCCGCGTAACCGTTGTTCTTCAGGGTCAGACGGCCGCCAGGAACATCCGCTCCCGAAGCGTCGGTCGTGTACATCATGACGTTGCCATCAAGGACGTCGGTGGGAGTTTCGGCGTAGTGCACCGCACCCCCGCCCATCACCAGCGCCTGGCCGCCGCCCGCCTCCGCGAAAGACTTCCCGCCCGTCCCGCCGGCCGCGTCCAGGTTCCAGTACCCGAGCCGGGCCACCTTGCTTGCCACCATCTTCGAGACCTCGTCGGCCGTGGTGGCACGGTTGTAGGCGCGGACGTCGGCGAGTTGGCCGTCCCAGTGGGACCGGTAGCCCGTCTTGGCGCGCTCGCGGCCCATCTGGAAGGTGCCGTACGCCTTCCACGGCAGCGGGCGGTCCGCCTCGGCGCGCAGTTGGCCGTCGACGTACAGCTTCAGCGGCTTCGGGGCGCCCGGGTCGTACACGCCGGCGAGGTGGCGCCATTCGCCGGCGCAGACGGGCTGGGACGCGCCGTCCGGGCAGGTGCGGTTCAGGGTGGTGGTGAGGACGGTGTCGTTCATCGCCTCGACGTCGGACGTCGGGAGGGCGAAGGCGAAGGTCTTCTTCGCGGCCTGGTAGGCGAGTCGGAAGCCGGGCTCGCCGGAGCCGTTCTGGCTGGCGACGGTCATGTCGCGGGTCAGGGTGTCGGGCTTGACCCACGCGCTGATCGAGAAGCCCCGCTCGGTGTCCACGACGGAGGCGTCCGTCTCCAGGTAGGAGTCGGCGGAGCCGTCGAGGTCCATGACCCGGTCGGCGGCGGTGCCGTTGCCAGCGGTGTCTCGGGTGACCTTGGGGCCGATGTGCGCCGGGTGGTTCCCCGACGTGTCGCGCGCCATGTCCGCCTGCGCGTTGTCGGCCAGCGTCCACTGCGCGGCGGGCGGGGCGCCCGTGACCGCGTCGAACAGGTAGGTGGTCTGCTCGCTGGCGTTGTTCGCGCCGTCGTACGACGTCACGAAGAGCTTGTGGCCGCCGCGGTGTTGCGGGCTCCACTTCACCGTCACCGGCCCGCCGACCGCGGTCGGGGTCGCGGTGGCCGGCGGCTGGTTGTCGGAGTCGAAGTCGTACACGTACTTGGCGACGGCGTCGTCGTACTGGTCTTCCGTGTTGGGCGAGAGGGTGAAGCTGCCGGTCACGCCGACGCTCGCGCCGGGGTTCTCGCGGGGGAACTCGGGCGAGTCGACGAGCGGTGCGCCGGGGACGTTACGGTCGACGAGGAAGCGGCAGACGGGGCTCCACGCACTCCACACCACGCCGTCGCTGACCCGGGCGGAGTAGCTGACCACGGCGTTCTCGGGAATCGGCTTCCCCTTGGGCTCGTACACCTGGTGCTGGAAGGTGGCGCCCGGCGAGGCCATTCCGGTGGTCGCCGGGTACGACTGCGCCACGCCGGCCGCGTCCGTCCACGCCACCTTGAACTCGACCTTCACGGGCTCGGCGTCGCGGGTGCTGTGGTCGGGGTCGGTGGGCTGGGCGTACAGCTTGGGCAGTCGGCTGACGCGGACTCCGTTGGTGGTGGTGTTGCACGCGCCACCCGGGTTGCTAGAGAGCGTCTTGTTGGTGAGCGCGGTCGGCGGGCGGTTGTAGGTGACGGAGAGGTACCCGTTGCCGCACATCCGCTTCCACTCGGCGAACCGGGACTCGTTGGCGGCGCGCAGGCCGAAGGTCATCTTCGTCCAGCCGCCGCGGACCGCGGCCTGTACGTCCTTGGCGAGCGCACCGCTGGCGGCGGACTCGAAGTGGAGGTTGGCCGGGCTGCTGCACGCGGTCGGCTGGATCGCCTTGTCGACGGTGCCCAGGTGGGTGTCCCACAGCGCGTCGGTGTTGCTCCAACTGCTGCTGGAGGTGATGCCGAAGTTCTTGCCGCCGACCCGGTAGAGGCGGACGGGCTCGGCGGTGGGGGTGGCGGCGTAGATGTGGGCGACCCGGGTGGCGAAGGTGGCTTCCAGGATCGTCATGTCCGTGCGGTACGCCGTCAGCGGGACCGTGTCCATCAGCCGGCGGGTGTCGATGCCCTGGCACGACGCGGCGCTGTAGTCGGTGGGGCACTTGCCCATGCCCTCGTTGCCGCTGAACTTCCAGTTCTGTTCGTTGGGCATGCCTTTGATGACCGAGGTCCAGGCGGAAGCGGGGCTGGTCACCGTCGGGTCGATGACGACGGGGTACGCGGCCGGGTTCGTGAGCAGCTTCGCGTCGGGGACGAGGGTGAGTCCGTCCTTGCCGACGGTCATGTCGACGGGGGCGACGGTGGCGTTGGGCGCGGGGTCGAGGGGCGCGCCGGCGGCCCCGGTCGAACCGGCCCCCGCGGTGGGTCCGGCGGCGGGCTTGGCACCCTTCGCGGCCTGCGGCGGAGCAGCGGGCGTGTCCCACATGACCGGCTCGGGCGCCTCGAAGACGACGCCTTTGGACTGGTCGTCGGTGATCTGGAGGTCACCGGACGCGGTGGTGCCCACCGTCAGCGCTTCGGTGTGCAGCCCGAGTTGGATCTTCGCGACGGCGGGGTTGGCCGCCGCCTCCGGGGTCTTGACGACGACGAAGTGGCCGAAGCCCTCCGGCTCGGCGCGGACGACCAGGTCCACGCCGGGGTGGACCTCGGCGTACGTGGCAGTGTCACCGCTCACCGCGGGTGCGGGCAGCGCCCGGCCCGGCCAGCTGAGGGCGAACTCGCGGCCGGCCCGCTTGACCGTGGCGAAGGGGCCCGTACCGCCGTTGGACACGGACAGGTCGACGGTGGTGGCCGCCGGCCGCCACCGGCCGTCGGCGGCTTTGGCGAGCTTGGTGTCGATGGGTCGCCAACCGTCCTTGCCCAAGGCGCGTACGGGCTCCAGGAACTCCTGGGCGGTGAAGGAACCGTCGGGGTTGGCGACGACCGTACGGCGCTCTTCCCGCGCTCCCGTCACCTCGACGGGCGCCTTCGCTTGCTCGGCCGCCTCCCGGGCCTCCCCCTCGGTCGGCAGCCCCTTGGCGACGGCGGCCTTCAGCCCGGCCTGTGCCACCTGGGCCGCGCGCGACTGCGCCAACGTCGTGGTCGCCACCCGTTCGTCGTCGCCGTCGAGCGTGCCGAACTGGCCGCTGGTGGCGAGCATGACGGTCGCCACGCCGATGGCGCCCGCCGCCGTCCACGCGCCGTGCCGGCGCATGCTTTTGGACATCCCTGGTTCCCCACCCTTGGTTTGTCTGTGCCGCACTTGGTCGTCGGTCGCCCCCAGGGGCGTGGAGTCACTGGATCGTCGCGCCGAAGGCGGTGCCCTCCAGCGGGAGGCCGCCTTCGCCGGGCCGCCAACTCTGGGACGGGCTGGTCGAGAAGGGACCGCCCTTGGAGGTGGTCCACGGGTAGTGGTGCACCGCACGGTCCGTTGCCGGGGCGTGGGGAAGCCCGAGGTACACGGCGGACCGGGTGGCGAAGAGGTTCAACCCGGTCAGCAGGTGGTCCGTCGGCGCGGCCGGCACGCCGGCACCGGCCTCAAGCCAGACGTCACCGGTGCCGGGCGGGCCGATGAGGGGCATCAGGGCGATGCCTCCGACGTCCGTTGCGGGAGCTCCGACGTCCTCCCCCGCGTCCTCGCCCGGGGCACCCACGGCGAGGAACGTGGTCTTCGCCGTCGGCTGCACCTGCGGTTCCTGGTTGGTGACGACGAGCGACTGGCCGAACCGGTCACCCGCCTCAGCGGCGCCCGCCACGTCGGGCGAGTCCTGGGTGATCCAGGAGTGCCATGTCACTCCGCCGCCCGAGGTCACCTGGGCGACCTGGACCGTGCCCGCGTCGGGTACTGCGCCCACGTCCTCCCCGGGTGCGCCGACGGCGATGAGGGCATCGTCCAACACGGGCGGCCGGCCGGTGCGCGGACAGCATGCGGCCATCGCCACCGAGGTGCCGTAGGCGTCCCCCGCCTCCGCCGCACTGTCGCCCTGGCCCACGCGTACCTGGCCCCAACCCCAGGCGGGGTCCGGGATGCCGTTCGTGTTGATCGACGCCTTGAAGACGGAGATAGCGCCCGCGCCCTTGCGCTGGTCCATGGACTCACCGGGGATGCCGACGGTGAACCAGTTGCCCGCCGCCGCGAGGGAGTACCCGAAGCGGTCGTGCGGCTCGGCGTTCTCCCAGATGCCCGGGCTGTCCTGGGTGAAGCGGGCGACCGTGTAGTCCCGGCCGTAGACGGCGACGACCATGCCGATGTCCGGCATATTGGTGCCGTCCTCGCCCGGCGAGCCCATGACCAGATAGTCCACGTCGGTGGACGAGGTCGTGGTGGCGACGGAGTAGCCGAAGAGATCGCCGGCCTCCAGGTGCTCTCCGACCCAGCCGTCCGCCCCCTGGCGGAGGCCCCTATCGTCGACGGCGCCCATGCCGAGTCCGGCAGGCGAGCCGTAGAAGAGGTGCACGAGCCCGGCGTCCTCGGTCGTCCCGACGTCCTCATACGGGATGCCGACCGCGAGGTCGCCGCATCCGTCCCGGTTCATGTCGTACGCCGATAGGGAGAAGCCGAACCGGTCTCCGGCTTCGGCGCCGTCGGACACGTTGGGCGAGTCTTGGGAGAGCTCCGCGACGCCCTTGCCACCGCCCAGGACGACACGGACGAGCCCGGCGCGCTCCTTGCCGGAGACGGTCGCTTCCGGGTCGGCGATGGCCGTGTCCCGTATCCCGTCACCGTTGATAGTCGGAGTCCACGCCGCCCTGGCACGTGGCGGCGGCCACGGCTGGAGTCGCGGCGTACTGCCCCGCTCCGGTCGCCAGCAGCGCTGCCGCCGTGCAACAGACGGCGAAACGCCGCCACTTTCCCCCCACGGACAACGCCCGCCCCCTCGATGTCGACTTGTTCACTGGCCGACTGGTCGACTCAGAAGCAAGTCGCTCAGTCGCCGAGTGATCGAGAGAAACGATCATGCTGACTTGACGCCGTCACAACAAGACCACGATTTAGACATTGTTGTGCACCACCAGTCACAACATGATCACAAGTTGTCAGCCGTTGGCTGCCGGCGCCTCGTCGTCGCCCACCAGGTCCGCGAGCGCCGCACACGCGCGGACCATGCCGTCGAGGTGTGCGTGGTCGTCCAGGACGCCCCTCAGGAGGTAGCCGCTCGTGAGGGCGAGGAGGGCGGTGGCGATGGGCTCCGCCTCGGTGGGGGTGACGCGACGCAGGGGCGTCCGGGAGGAGACGGGGCGGCCCGTCAGCAGGGCGGCCACCGCGGACCGTTGGGCGTGCTGGAGGTGCAGGCACTGCTCGCGGAAGACGTCGTCGTCCAGGCAGAGCAGCGTCATCAGCGCCTCCAGCCGGGTCTCCTCGTGGAAGGCGTCGTCGACGTGGGACGCGGCGCGGCGGGCGTACGTTTCGAGGGTGGCGCGCAGGGGTGGGTCGTCCTGCTGGAAGCTCTGCTTGAGGTCGTCGATGCCGGCGACGTCCGCTTGGATTCCCTCCTCGACGATCGCGAGGAACAGATCGCGCTTGCTGCCGAAGATGGAGTAGATGGCGCCGGTGGTCAGGTCGGCCGCTTCCGCAATGGCGTCGACGGGGACATTCGTCCCCTGAGTCGCTATGAGGTGCCGCGCCGAGGCAATGAGCGCACGGCGGTTGAGTTCTTTTTGCTCGGCGCGACTGCGACGCATGTGGTGATCCCCGAGGTCCGAACGGCGTACGTGCGGAGCATCGTACCCGTCAGAGACCGCGCACAGCGGCGAGACCGACTTCCATCTGCAAGGCCGTCAATTCGCGCAGATCGAGCGCGCGGCCAGGGAAGTCGCTCCGCATGCGGGCGCAGCGGCGATCGAACCAATTCCGTACCTCCTTTTCACTCTTCGCCCCGGCGCCCTCCAGTAGTTGCAGGAGCATTCCGCCGGGGCGGAGGGAAAGGGTGTAGCGCATCATGAGCAGTTGGTACTGCTCGGCGACGGTCGCCGGTCGGCCGTGGGTCGGGTCCTCGGCCGAGCTGCGGAATTGCCGTGCGGCCTGCTCCGCGAAGGGGAGTCCCTCGGCCACTGCGACGAAGAGCGGGGAATCTTGCGGGAGGTCGTCAAGGGCGCGGTCGACGACACCTGCCAGGAAGTCCCGGTCGCGCTCGATCCCGTCCGCCGCGGCGCGGAACAGTGCGGCGTAAAGTCGGCCGCTGCTGCCGGTGTCCGCGAACTGGGGGCAGTGCCACATGGGCGTTTCGGGCACGATGCCCAGCGCTCCGTGCCGCTGTGCGTAGTGGATGCTGGACGCTCCGAACGGCACCTGCCCACCGGGGTCGGGCCGTGGCGGGGCAGGCATGAGGAAGACTCCCCGGCCGACGATCGGGGTTCCGCCGTCCGACGGGGCGGTGTGCACGGGGAGTCCGCGCCGCGCCATCGCGTGCTCGATGTCCGAGACGAGTGCGGGCGCGGCGCTGGTCACCATGAAGTGGTGGCCCGTGAAGTCCGCGCTGTGCAGGCTGTAGACGAACTTCGGCCTCAGGTCGTCGATGACCGACATCAGCGCGCGGGTCTCCGGGAGCGGGCGGTCGAATCCGCCGTCGACGGGGAACGACCATTCCGGCTGGTGGACGAAGGCGGGGCGGTAGAAGTTTCCGTAATAGTTCCGGATCGTGCGCGGTGCGCCGTACCAGCCTTCGCCGAGGACCATGGAGTCCGGGTCCATGCAGGGGACGAAGTGCCACGTCACGTCGAGCCCTTCGGCGAAATCCGGGTGCTTCGCCGCGAGGCGCGCGAGGTGGATGACGGTGAGGAATCCCGTGGGCTCGTTCGCATGCGGTCCGCCGAGCACCAGGACGTTCTTCCGACCCTTCCCGACAGAGGCCAGGAGTACGCCCCGACCGCCTCTGGACTTCCCCACCTCGTGCAGTTCGACCCGTGCGGAATGGTCTCGCGCCAACGCCGTGATCGTACGGTGGAGTTCGTCGAAGCTGGGGAATCGATGCATGCGCGGAAGGTCGGCTTCCCAGTCCGGTGGAACCGAGGGCCCGGAGAATCTTCCGGACACCGTGGCACCGTGCGCGGGTCCCGCGAGGGAGGCGCCGGCAGCGACGGCCCCCCATGTGCCTGCGGTGCGGAGAAACGTACGTCGACTCGTGAACGCCTTGCCCATGGCTCGGTCCGCCCTTCGCCCCATTCAAGCTCTATTCGATAATGTCATTATCTGCATCATGGCGTTATCGACGTCAAGAGGGTCGACGGCGCGGCCATGGACGCGTGCTTACCCGGGAGGTAATGGCGCAGGTCGGCGCCGCTGGCGAGGATGGCGAGCACGCCGCGCCGGCCGTCGGGCACACCGAGCGGACAGCGCGGACGGAACAGAGCCGTACGGAAGGGAGAGTCGACGTGTCGGCACCTGCCGCAGGAACAGGAACGACAACGGTCACGGCGTCCACCCGCGACGTCGTGGCGGAGCTGCTGCGCCGGATCGGTGAGGGCGACCCCGAGCGCATCGCGCAGATGTACGCCGAGCAGGGCGACTGGAAGCTGAGTTGGCCCGATGCGGAGCACGGCCGCGCCGCCACCCCGTGGATCCGGCACCGCTCCACCCGCGCCGACGCCGCCGCGCACTACCGCGCGCTCGCCGAGCACCACGTGCCGGAGCGGGCGGCGACCGCGGTCGAACGGATCCTCGTCGACGGGGACGACGCGGTCGTGCTCGGCGAGATCCGGCAGACCGCCCGCGCCACCGGCCGCGCCTACCGTGCCCGGTTCGCGCTCCATCTGACGGTCGAGGACGGGCTCGTCACGCGCCATCACGTCTACGAGGACAGCCTCGCCGTCACCCGGGCCTTCGACGGGGAGCCGGGCTCGGCATCGCCCCGCGCGCACCCGCTATGACCGGGGCGGGAGCGGTTCGACGCCCAGCAGGGACGCCGTCCTTTCGTAGACGGAGCGGGCGAGTTGCGGCGACCTGGCCGGCCGGGAGGGCGTCGCCGGGCGGGACTCGGCGAAGAAGCCTCCGCTGGGGTGCGGGGCCGGGGTGGCGGTGGCGAGCCAGAGGGCGGTTTGCACGCCCTCGTCCGGGGTGATGGAGAACGGGCGGAACAGCGGGGCCGTCAGCCGCATCAGGCCGCCGGCGTTGGCGTTCATGCCGGTGCCCTTCACCATTCCAGGGTTGGCGCTGTACGTCCGCATGCCGGCGGGCAGCCGGTGGGCCAGCTCCGCCGTCGCCAGGAGGCCGAGCAGTTTGCTGGTGCCGTAGACGTGGAGTTGGGAGTAGAAGCGGTCGCGCCAGGACGTGCCGAGGACGTCCGGCGCGTTCTCGTCGAGCCGACCGCGCTTCTCGACGAAGGTGGAGAGGTTGACGACCCGGGCGTCCGCGGCGAACGCGTCCGCCGCCAGGAGGGCGTGGGTGAGCAGGAACGGCGCGTGGTGGTTGACCGCGTGGGTGCGTTCGGCGCCGTCCGGGGTCTCGCCGTAGCGGGCGAACGCCGCTCCCGCGTTGTTGACGAGGACGTCGATGCGGGCGGCGTCCGCCGTCAGGTCCGTCACCAGCGCCGTCGCCAAGTCGCGGACTTCGGACCGCAGGGAGAGGTCGGCCGCGTACGCCCGGGGCGGGGCGGCGCCGGGGTCCGCGGGGAGCAGGTCGCGCAGGGCGTCGGCCGCCGCGACGGTACGGGGTGCGTCGCGCCCCACGAGGACGATGCCGTACCCCGCCCGGGCCAGGTGGCGCGCGGTCACCAGGCCCAGTCCGCCCGCGGCCCCGGTGACGACGGCGGTCCTGCGGGTCATGACGCGTCCCCGGCGGCGGGCGGGGCCTCGCCCGCCGCCTCCCGCAGCAGCGCGTGCAGTCGCATCCGACCGTCCTCGTCGAGACGGGCGAACGGCGAGTGCTCGACGGTGTGCCGGATGACCCGGTCGCGCAGGGCGCAGCCCTCCGGGGTGAGCTGGAGGAGCTTCGCACGGCGGTCGGTGGGGTGCGGGATGCGGCGGACCAGGCCGTGCTTCTCCAACCGGTCGACCATCGCGGTGGCCGTCGAGGCGTCGCAGTGCAGCCGGTCGGCCAGGCGCCGGGCCGTCATCTCCGATTCCCCGCTGAGCCGCCACAGCGCGTCGGCCTGCGCGTCGGTCAGCTCCAGGTCGCGGAGCAGGCGCTTCAACTCGCCCTGCACCTCGTCGCCCAGCACGAAGAGGTAGTCGATCAGTTCGCGGTCGACCCGTTCACGGTCCACGCCTTTGTCGTCGTCCATGACCCCACGTTACATGGACTTTCCCATCATTTGAACTTCCATGAAAATGGGGCGGAGGGCGCTCTGCCATTGGGGTGTCCGCGGCGGGCGCCCCCGCGCATCCGCCGCCCGCGTCCGTCGGATGCGGTAGGACCACGAGCATGCCCACCGGCCCCACCGACCCCGCCAGTAAGCCGATCCGCGTGCTCGCCCTCGTGCGGCAACGCGCCCTCGACCACGCCGCCCGGCTGCTCCTGCTGTCGCTCGCGGTGCACGCGGTCGCGTTGGCAGTCGCCCCGCCCGACCCGTTCGACCTGCGGGTGTACTGGGAGGCGGCCCCGCAGGTCCGCACGGGCGAGCTGTACGACTTCCGGCTGGCACCGAGCGGGCTGCCGTTCACGTACCCCCCGTTCGCGGCGGTGGTGTTCCTGCCGCTGTCGTACGTGCCGTGGCCGGTCGCCGTCGTCGGCTGGCACCTGCTCTCCCTGGGCGCGCTGGCGGTGGTCGTCGGCTGCGCCGGGCGTCTGCTGCCGAACGCACCCTCACCGCGGCGCGGGCTCGGGCGGGACCGGGTGATGCTGTGGGTCGCCGGGGCCCTGTGGCTGGAACCCGTACGGCACACCCTCGACCTCGGGCAGGTCAACCTCCTCCTGGCGGCCCTCGTGCTGTGGGGGCTCGCGTCGGCCCGGGAGGCCGGGGCCGTCGGCGCGGCGGTGGGCGTGGCCGCGGGGGTGAAGCTGACGCCCGCGGTCGGCGGGGCGTATCTGCTGGTGACCCGGCAGTGGAAGGCCGCGCTCGCCGCGGGCGGCGTCTTCGTCGGCACCCTCGCGCTGGGGTGGTCGGTCGCGCCGCGGGAGTCGGAGCGCTACTGGAGTTCGCTCGTCGTCGAGCCGGAGCGGGTCGGCCAGGTCACGTCCGTGCGCAACCAGTCGCTGCGGGGCGCCCTCGGTCGGGCCCTGGGGCACGACGTCGGCTTCGACGCGCCCTGGCTGCTCGCCGCGCTCGTCGTCATCGCGCTCGCCGGGTACGCCGGGTGGGTCGCCGCCCGCCGCGCCGACCTGCTGGGTGCGCTGGTCGCCGTCCAGCTCACGGGGCTGCTGCTGGTGCCCATCTCCTGGAGCCACCACTGGGTGTGGTGCGTGCCAACGATGATCTGGCTGCTGTACGGGCCCGGGCGCCGGGCGCTGCGGCTGGCCGCCTTCGCCGCCTGGGCGTTCGCGGCGGCCGGCCGGGTCGTACCGCAACTGAACCGCGTCGAGGAGGTCCTGCCCGCGGGTGCACCGGCGCTGCTCGCCGCGGCGGGCTGGGTGTACGCGGTGTGCGCCCTGCTGACGCTGGCCGCGATCGCGAAGGCGGGCCCGGCCCGTACCGGCCGGGCGGCGCAGCGCCGACCGCGCCCGGCCTCCGAGGCCCTAGGGCGGGTCTGAAGCGTCGTCCCCGGTCCGCCGTGCCGCGTCAGGCGCTGCTGAGGGACAGCTTCACCGCGAAGCCGAGGAACAGCGCCCCGGCCGCCGAGGTCGCCCCCGCCGACAGCCGCTTGCGGCGGCGGAACGCCGACGCGAGGTGGGTGCCGGTGAATATCAGCAGCGTCAGATAGAGCACGCTGGCGAGCTGCGCGAAGGCACCGAGCACCACGAAGGAGAGCGCGGGATAGGCGTACGCGGGGTCCACGAACTGCACGAAGAAGGCGATGAAGAAGAGGATCGCCTTGGGATTCAGCAGGCTGATCACGAAGGCGCGGCGGAACGGCCGCTCCGTCCCCTCCGGCTCCGGCGACTCGCCCGCCTCGGCCAGCGCGACCTCGCGGCGGCTGCGCCACATCCCCCAGGCCGCGCGCAGCATGCCGATCGCCAGCCAGGTCAGATAGCCGGCGCCGGCGAACTTCACGATGCCGAACAGCAGGTCGTTCGTCTTCAGCAGGGACGCCACGCCCGCGGCGGAGAGCACCATCAGCACCGTGTCCCCGGCCCAGACGCCCGCGGCGGCGCGATAGCCCGTGCGCACGCCGCGCCGTGCGGCGACGGAGAGCACGTACAGCGAGTTCGGCCCCGGCAGCAGGATGATCAGGACCAGCCCCGCCAGGTACGTCGGGAGATCGGTGACGCCCATCATGCGTTGGAGTGTCGCAGACAGGTACGACACTCCGCCGTGACCGGGGACACTCCCCCGAGCACTCACGCACTCACAGCGCCGTCGAGGGGACGTACGTGCCCCACACCTCCCGCAGCGCGTCGCACACCTCGCCCACCGTCGCCCGCGCCCGCAGCGCGTCCTTCATCGGATACAGCACGTTGTCCTCGCCCCGCGCCGCCGCCCGCAGCGCGTCCAGCGCCCCCGCCACCGCCGCGCCGTCGCGTTCCGCCCGCAGCCGCGCCAGGCGCTCACCCTGGCGGACCTCGATCGCCGGGTCCACCCGCAGCGGTTCGTACGGCGGCTCCCCGCCCTCGTCCCGTACGAAGCGGTTGACGCCGACCACCACCCGTTCGCCCTCGTCCGTCTCCCGCGCGATGCGGTACGCGTTCTGCTCGATCTCGTACTTCTGGAAGCCCTGCTCGATCGCGCCGACCGCGCCGCCCAGGTCCTCGATCCGGGCCAGCAGCGCCAGCACCTCCTCCTCCAACCCGTCCGTCAGCCGCTCGATCGCGTACGAGCCGGCGAAGGGGTCGACGGTGGCGGTCACGTCCGTCTCGTACGCCAGCACCTGCTGGGTCCGCAGCGCCAGCCGCGCCGCCTTGTCCGACGGCAGGGCGATGGCCTCGTCGAAGGAGTTGGTGTGCAGGGACTGGGTGCCGCCGAGGACGGCCGCGAGCCCCTGGACCGCCACCCGGACCAGGTTCACCTCGGGCTGCTGCGCGGTGAGCTGGACGCCCGCGGTCTGGGTGTGGAAGCGCAGCATCTGCGCCTTGGGGTTGCGCGCCCCGAAGTCGTCCCGCATCACCCGCGCCCAGACGCGGCGGGCGGCGCGGAACTTCGCGACCTCCTCCAGGAGCGTGGTGCGGGCGACGAAGAAGAACGACAGCCGGGGGCCGAAGTCGTCGACGTCCATGCCGGCCGCGACGGCGGTGCGGACGTACTCCACACCGTTCGCGATCGTGAAGGCGACCTCCTGCGCGGGCGACGCGCCGGCCTCCGCCATGTGGTAGCCGGAGATCGAGATCGGGTTCCAGCGCGGCAGCTCGCGCCGGCAGTACGCGAAGGTGTCGGCGACCAGCCGCAGCGAGGGCCCGGGCGGGAAGATGTACGTGCCGCGGGCGACGTACTCCTTCAGCACGTCGTTCTGGACCGTGCCGTTCAGATGGGGCGCGAGCACCCCCTGTTCCTCGCCGACGAGCTGGTACAGCAGGAGCAGCAGCGCGGCCGGCGCGTTGATCGTCATCGAGGTGGAGACCCGGTCCAGCGGGATCCCGTCGAAGAGCACCCGCACGTCGTCGACCGCGTCGATCGCCACCCCCACCTTGCCGACCTCGCCGTGCGCGAGGGGGGCGTCCGAGTCGTGGCCCATCTGGGTCGGCAGGTCGAAGGCGACGGACAGGCCGGTGGTGCCGTCCGCGATCAGCTGTCGGTAGCGGGCGTTGGACTCGGCGGCGGTGCCGAAGCCGGCGTACTGCCGCATCGTCCAGGGGCGGCCGGTGTACATGGTCGGGTACACGCCGCGGGTGAAGGGGTACGCGCCGGGGGCGCCCAACCGCTCGGCCGGGTCCCAGCCCGCCAGCGCTCCGGGCCCGTACACCGGCTCGATGGGCAGCCCGGACTCGGACTCGCGCGCCGCCGCCATGGCCGCCTCCCTCCAGGAGTGCCGAGGGCCGTTGCAGGGCCTCCGTGGGCCGTTGCAGGTGTCGATTTCGCAACGCCTTACCCATCATGCTCGCGAATGAGCAACCGGGCAGGGCGGGAATGCATCTCTCTGTGCATCGCTCGGTGCACGGACTCAGGACACAGGCTGACAAGGGGGGACGAACATGCCCAGCAAGACCCTCGTGGGGAAGCCCGTACGGAAGCCCTTCGTACGGAGGACGCTCGCGGCTGCCGTCGTGGTCGCGGTGACCGCCGGATGTTCCGCGCAGGCCGCGGACCGCGCGTCCGGCCCGTCCGACGGCAAACCGGGCGGCGGCTCCACCGCGCCGACCGGGCCCGCGACGCCGTCAGCCGAGGCGTCACCGACGCCGACGCCCACCCCGTCGCAGACGCCGTCCACGACGCCCTCGGAGCGGCCGTCGGAGCGACCGGACGCCACGGAGAGCAGCAGCGCGCCGCCCGCCGAGGTGCTGATGGCGCAGGGCTCCCGGGGCGACCGGGTGCGCGAACTCCAGGCGCGGCTGGCGCAGATCGGCTGGTTCGACGACGCCCCGACGGGGACGTACGGACCGGTCACCGCCACCGCGGTACGGGGCTTCCAGGGCAAGCGCGGGCTGCCGGAGACGGGCAAGACGGACACGGTCACCTGGCAGCGGCTGCTCGCGATGACGAAGAGGCCCACGAAGGCGGAGCTGGCAGGGCAGACGGTCAACAAGCCGAAGGTGAAGCTGGACCCGCGCTGTCTGAACGGCCGGGTGATGTGCATCAGCAAGACGAGCCGCACCCTGTCGTGGGTGGTCGACGGCGAGGTGGAGTCGACGATGGACGTCCGCTTCGGCTCGCAGTACACCCCGACCCGCGAGGGCGTCTTCAGCGTGTTCATGAAGTCGCGGGACCACGTCTCGTCGCTGTACGACACCCCGATGCCGTACGCCCTGTTCTTCAGCGGCGGCCAGGCGGTGCACTACTCGGCGGACTTCGCCGCGAACGGCTACAAGGGCGCGTCGCACGGCTGTGTGAACGTCCGGGACAAGAAGGCGGTCGCCGCGCTCTTCGACCAGGTCCGCAACGGGGACAAGGTCGTCGTCCACTGGTGAGCGCCGGGGCGGGGCGCGGGCCGGGAGGGGGAGAACGAGAGGGAGAAGGGGCGCGGACGGGACCGGGGGAACGTGTCCCGCCCGCGCCATGTGCGCCCAGCCGTAGGTACGGGGGGAACCCCGGCTTTACTGGCGCGGGCCGATGACCAGTCGGCTCACTCTCTACTGCGCCGTAGCCTCCAGAAACGTCACACCAGGTGGCAGCGGCACGAAAGCAGCAGGTCAGCGCGGTTGTGTGGCGCGGTGATCGAAGCCGCGGGCGTCGAAGCCGCTGTCGCGGTCGGGGGCACGGCCGTGGGATCCGCGGTCGGGGGCACGGTCGGGGCCGGGGCCTTCGGAGGCTCGGCCTTCGTAGCCGCTGTCGCGGTCGCGTCCCGTGGAGCGGTCGTCCCGGTCATGGGACCCGTGCCCCGCACGGTCCCCCTGGCCGCCCCTGCCGCCCTTCCCGCCTCGGTCGCCGTTGTCGTCCCGGTCCTGCGGGTCCTTCTTCTTGTTGTTCTTGTTGCCCTTGCCGCGGTCGTTCTGCTCGCCCGCGCCGCGGTTGGGCTTGCCGTTCGCGGCGCCGCTGTTGGAGCCGCTGCCCGCGCCGGTGCCGGGGCCGGTGCCCGGTCCGCCGGAGGTGGCGCCCGGGTTGCCCCGACCGTTGCCGCTGCCGACGCCGGGGTGGGACTGGGGCGCCTCGGCGAGCCGGGCCGTGCAGTACGCGTCGATCCGGTCCCGCCCCTTGGCGGCGGCGGCCAGCAGCTTCCGGCCGTTCGCGTCGAGCGTGCCGACCCGGTGGTGGCTACACGCGTGCAGCGCCCTGAGGTGGAGCTCCGCGTTGCGCGCCGCGCGCTTGCCCTCGGCGCTCTGTCCCTCGCCGGGGCCCTTGGGGGCGCCGCTCGGCGCCCCCGCCTTGCCGGAGGGCCGGTGCGGCGGGCGGGACGGCGACCCCGAGTGCTTGTCGGGGGACCGGTCGGCCAGCGGGTCGGAGGCGGTGCCGGCCGTGGCACTGCCGCCGGACGAGGACGCATTGCCGAAAGGGGACGGCAGGAGGTCACCCCCGGACGCGACGGCGACCCCGCCGAAGGCGAACCCGGCGACGGCGGCGACCACCCCGAACCGGAACGGCGACGACAGGCGCGCACGACGGCGTCGGGAGTGGGGCGCGGTACCGAGGCGGACGACGCCGAGGGTCCCGTCCCGGGCGTCCGACTGCGCCGTGGCCGGCGTCCTCGCGGCGCGGAAGGCGGCGAGCGCGGCGGCCTCGCCGGGCAACTCGCCCGGCGCGGGAGCGGGGGCGGCGTCGCGCAGCGCACGGTCCAGGCGTACGGCTTCGGTACGCGCGGGTTCGCCGAGTGCCCCGACCGGCTCACCGCGCAACAGGCGCTCCGCCGTGTCCTGGTCAAGCCACTCGTACCGCTCGTCGGCCATCACATGTCCTTCTGCGTCCGCAGCCCTGAATGCGTCACACCGGCGGATGCCGTCGCACCCGTGCCGGGCCCGCGCTGCGGTGGCACCCCGTCCAACTCCGGCCCCGCCTGCTGCGGGACCGGCCCGGAGGCGACGCCCGCGTCGTCGCCGGCGGCCACGCCGTCCGCGTCGACCACTCCGTCCGCGTCGGCGCCCAACAGCTCGGCGAGCTTCTTCAGCCCGCGGTGGGCGGCGGTGCGCACGGCGCCGGGCCGTTTGCCGAGCGTCTTGGCCGCGCTCTTGGCGTCGAGGCCGACGACCACCCTGAGCACGACCGCCTCCGCCTGGTCCTGCGGCAGTTGCGCGATGAGCGCCATCGTATCGCCGGTGGACAGGGCCTCCATCGCCTCGTCCGCGGTGTCGAACGGGGCGGCCCTGCCGGTGAGCTCCGACTCGTCGCCGCCGACGGCGGGGCGGCGGCCCCGCATCCTCAGGTGGTCCAGCGCGCGGTTGCGGGCGATCCGGGCGGCCCAGCCGCGGAAGCGGTCGGCGTCACCGCTGAAGCGGTCCAGGTCGCGGGCGATCTGGAGCCACGCCTCCGACGTCACGTCCTCGGCGTCGGGATCGCCGACGAGCGTGCGCACATAGCCGAGCAACCGCGGGTGCACTGCGCGGTACACAGAACGGAACGCGCACTCGTCCCCGTCCTGTGCCGCGAGCACCGCGGCGGTCAGCTCCGCGTCGTCCCCCAGCACAACCTCTACCTGTACCTGTTATGTGTACGTGTCATCCGTACGTGCCACTGTTCCGGTCCGCAGCTGGTCAGCACTGCGCTCTGCCCTTGGCCTCTGCCTTGGGCCGCTGCCCTTCGGCCCCGTACGAGACCAGAACGCTACGTCGTCGCGGGGGGCCGCGTCCATGGTTTGTACAACTTGCAACCAAGTGGGAACGAGGGGTTTCGGCCGCCCTGTGACACAAATCGCGCCCGCGGCGCAGAGTGGAGTACGGGGCCGCGCACCGGCCCCGCGCGTAGCGACGACCGGGGTCTCTCCTGTGGGGGGTGGCGACCCCGGTCGTCCCTCGTGCGCACCCCTGCGGTTGACCGGGGCGGGGGTATCACGCCGTGCGTCTTGCGCAACGTTGCCCCCTGCGGCCCGTCTGTGGCTGTTCGCGCAGCTCTGCCCCCCATGCCCTGCGGGCACGGTGGTACGTCCAGCGCCACCTGACATGCCCGCCGTTTCCCCTCGGGAGCCTTGGCCCCTACGGCCCGGTGGGACTTGATCGCGCAGCTCCCCGTGCCCCCAGGCACCGAAGTGGTCCAGACTCACGACAGTGCAACCGCTACCGTGAAGTCATGACCGCACTGCCCGACTGGATGCGCCCGCCGCGCGCGGAAGGCTGGTTCGCGGAGGACCTGGATCACCTCCCTGAAGCACCGCGCCACACCGAGCTAATCGACGGAGCCCTCGTCTTCATGATGTCGCCCCAGCGGTCCTGGCACGGCCGTCTCGTCACCGCCCTGACCACGACGCTCATGGCACAGGTGCCGGCCGGCGTGGAGGTCGAGCGGGAGATGACGATCCGTCTCGACGCCCGCAACCGGCCCGAGCCGGACCTCCTGCTGACGGACCTGCCCTACGACCCCGACCGCACCTGGTACGCCCCGGACGCCGTGAAGCTCGTCGTGGAAGTCGTCTCCCCCGAGTCCGCCCACCGCGACCGCACGGTCAAGCTCCGCAAATACGCGGAGGCCGGAATCCCTCACTACTGGTGCATCGAGGACGAGGAGGGCACACCCGCCGTCCACGTGTACGAGCTCGACGAACCAACGGGCATCTACGCACCCGCCGGGATCTTCCGGGGGACCCTCCAGCGCCGGGTCCCCTTCGCGATCGGTCTCGACCTCGACAAGCTCACGCCGCCCAGGAGCTAGCTCGCGCCGCCCTGGCCCGCGCTGCCCATCGGACCGACCTTGACGGGGGTGCCGCTGCCGTCGGTCACCGGGAGGGTCGCGGCGCCCGGCCACTCCAGGGAGAAGGACTTCGTCTCGCCGGGCGGGATCACCACGATCGCGGAGACCTTGACGCCCGAGCCGCCCGACTCGTTCAGCGAGTACGTGCCGCCGAAGGTCACCGAGTCGCCGTCCTTGAGCGTCATGGGAGTCGACTTCTGGCCGCTGCGCTCCGCGGACAGCGACCCCGCACTGGTCTTCAGGTCGACGCCCGCGTACCCGTTCAGGGCGCAGTCCCGGCCGCCGCCGTTCTTGAAGGTGACCGCGACCGTGCCTTCGTCGTCGCCGCCGACGGTGCCGTCCACCGCGGAGATGTCAAGGGCGTCGGTGCGGCACTTGCCGACCCCGGCCGCCGCCACCCTCCGCGCACGCGTCAGGGGCCGCGCCCGATGGACGCGACCCCTGATCCCCCCTGGCTCAACTACCGCTCAGCGGCCCGGGATGTGCCCCGGCGGGTTCATCGGCCAGCCGATGACATCCCAGCTGATCCAGCCCTTCTTGCCCTTGTGAGCGCCCTTGAGGACCTTTCCGTAGACCCAGTTCCCGCGGTCGCAGTACGCGAGGAAGTTCTGGTCCCCCTTGTGCACCAGGCCCTTGGACGTGTAGCTCTTGCCCGGCCCGGTGCGGAAGTTCGCCGAGTCGGTGATCCAGACCTTGGTGTTCTTGAAGTTGTCCGTGCAGGCCGAGGAACCCACGGCAGAAGCGCTCGACGCGCTCGCCACGATCCCCGTCAACACCATGGCGCCGACAGCGACCGCGCTGCCGGCCCTGCGGACAAACTTGGATTTCCTCATGCATCCCCGTTTCGATTGAACACGTGCATTTTTCTATCAGCCTTGATTGCACCGTCAGTTGACGGTCCGCTCTCCGCCGATCCCCTCTCCCCCAGGGCGCCGACCCCGTGAGCTGCGCATCTCCCCCGGTGGGTGCGCAGCGTTGGAAAAGCGGCTGATGCATTCGCCTCACCCATGGAAAATCCCCCCGGGAGGCCGAATGCACAATCAGCCTGCCTGAGGACCAGCCACCTGATCAAGCTCGCTCTTCCTATGATTGCGATCGCTGTGAGCTATCGATGGAGAGACCCGTACCATGCAGTTGCGCGATATCGAGATATTCCTGACTTTGGCCGACGAACTGCACTTTGGACGCACCGCTGAACGCCTGCACATCGCCCAGGCGTCGGTCAGCCAGTCCATCGCCAAACAGGAGCGCAGCATCGGCGGCAAGCTCTTCGAGCGCACCAGCCGCACCGTACGGCTCACCGCTCTCGGCCAGCAGCTCCGCGAGGACCTCCTGCCGATCCCGGACGCGCTGCGGCGCAGTCTGGACCGGGCCTCGCTCGCCGCCCGCGGCGGCACCGCCGTGTTGCGGGTGGGGATGATCGGCGAGAACGCGTACGACCTGCTGCCCTTCTGGGAGGCGTTCCGCTCCCGCCACGCCCAGTGGCAACTGAAGGTACGGCACAGCCCGTTCGTCCACCCCTTCGAGTCGCTGCGCCGGGGCGACATCGACGTGCTCGTCGCCTGGCTGCCGATCGAGGAGCCCGACCTCAGCGTCGGCCCGGTCATCTGCACCGAACCCATGGTCGCGATGGTGCGCGCGGCACATCCCCTCGTCGACGAGAAGAAGGTGTCGATGGAAGCCTTCGGCGACCGCGGCCTGTTCGGGCCGAGCGCTCCTCAACCCTCGTACTGGGAGGAGGCGTACAGCCCCTTCGCGACGCCTTCGGGGCGCACCATCGAACGCGCGCACGCGGTAGCGAGCTGCGAGGAGGTGCCGACGATCGTGGCGACGTCCGACGCCATCGACATCACCAGCGCCCACGCGGCGCGCTTCGCCGCCCGCCCCGACATCACGTACCTCCCGATCACCGACTCCCACCTGCTCAGGTGGGGTCTGGTCTGGAAGTCCGACGCCGAGACGGAGCCGGTGCGCGCGCTCGCCCGGGTGGTGCGGGAGTTGGGCGTCCTCACCCAGTGAGCCGGGCGCCCTGGGGCGTCAGGCGCCCGTGCCGCGCGCCTGGCGGGAGATCGCCGCGGCCAGGACCCGGCGCCCTTCCGTGGACACGTGCAACACCTGCCGCAGCCCGGCCCCGCCCGTCTGCTCCACCAGGATCTCCAGCACCCTCACCTGCCGGCGCAACTCCCCGGCCACCAGCGGGCCCGCCGCGGCGGAGCCGGGCGGTTCGTAGCCGCCGTGGGCGGCGAGCGCGGTCCGCGCGCTCTCCTTCGCCCAGGTGCGCAGCGGGTCCACCGCCCACTGCGCGGGTGCCGTGTCGAGGATGCGCCGTACGGCGACGACGGGGTCCGGTCCGTCCCCGGGCGCGGTCTTCAGCGCGTCCCGGGTCTCCGCGAGCCGTTCGGACCAGTGCGCGGCTCCGTTGGCGAGGCCCGTCCACAGCGGGCGCAGCACGGCCGCGTCCGGGCCGTCGCCGAGCAGCGGCAGGCACCTTTCCAGACAGCCCACCCCGCTGGCGGCGAGTGCCCGCTCGTCCGCCCGTGCGAACAGTGCGGACAGTTCTCCCTGGGATTCCGAGGTCTGCGACACCATCGAACGCCTCCCATCGCTGACGTCGCGTTCGGCGCAAAATACCCCTTCACGCGCACGGTCCGCCATGCTTCTACGCGATCGATCCGCTCACTGACTCCCCTCGGATCGCACACACGTACCCCACCACTCTGTTACATTCGGGCCACTCGGAACATGGCTCGTGAGCGGCTTGTGCCGTTCGCTCGTAGCCTCCGGGTGCCGGTGTGGGCCCGCACACCCCCGGGCGGGCCCACGCCCGGCCCCCGGCGCACGCCTCAGTGGAAGGCGGGTGCCGGCGGCGGGTGCGGCAGCGACACCTTCTCCGACTGCATCCGGGTGATGGCCCGGACGACCAGGATCGCCAGCACCGCCGCGACGATGTCGACGAGGTCGGAGAAGACCAGTCCGAACGCCGCGGAGCCGACCTCCTCGGGCGACTCGGCCTTGTCGTAGCGCATGACCGACACCCGGGCGACGATCACGGAGATGATCCAGAACGCCCACCAGAAGTTCAGCAGCCGCTCGGGCTGTTCCTTGTGGCCGCCGTACGGGTTGCGGCGGCTCGCCGCCCAGATGTCACCGGCGACCTTGCGCGGGATCACGAAGTTGGCGAACGGGATGAACCAGCCGCCGATCGCCCAGCCCCGCTGCATGCGCGGGAGGTCGGGCGCGAAGGCGTCCGCATTGGTGCGGGACTTGAAGAACCAGATGATGAAGACGACCGCGGTGGCGAGGTAGCCGAGGAGTTGGAGCACGCCCGCCAGCGCCATCAGGTCGTCGGCCCGGTCCAGCGTGTCCGCGCTGACCGAGAAGGGCGACTGCTCCACGTCGGTCATCAGGCTGCTGACGTTCACGGCCGCGCCGATGGAGAAGAGGTCCGCCGCTATCACCGCGCCGAGCAGCGCCATCACGGCGTACGACAGGCCCACGGGCACCTTGACGGCCAGCGGTACGGGTGCGTACGGCATGCCGGCGTGCGGCGGCGCGGGGTACGGGGTCGGCCCCGCCGGGTACGGGGTCGGCCCCGCGGCGTACGGAGCAGGTCCCCCCGGGTACGGGCCCGGAGCTGCCGGGTACGGCGGCGGCGCACCGAACCCCGTGGGCGCGGGCTGCCCCGGCGCCGGGTAGCCGGGTGCACCGGCCGGCGGCTGCCCCGGTGCCATCGGAGGAGGCGGCATGTGGGGAACGGCCCCGTGCGGTGCGGCCCCCGGCGGCACCGCCCCCTGCGCCGCGGCGCAGCCCGCGCACAGCCCGTTCGGAGTGACCGCGGGCGTGGCGCGGCAGACGGAACACACGTTCATCGAGACAGAACCCCCCAGGGAAGACCACGACAGAGCACGCCCCCGGCGCAACGGGTGCAAGGGAGCGTGCGGAAACGGGTCGCACTCCGTGCGCGACCGCCTGCGGAACATACGTGGCCCGGGACCGGGAGTCCAGACGAATACGGACAGGGCGGGTGCGACCGGGGCCCGCCCGCCGACGCCGGTCCGCGTCCAGCCCGCGCCCGGCGCTCAGCTCACCTGCTGCGCCAGCGCCTCGAACTCCGCCCAACTGCGGTCGGGCCGCCGCGGGTCCCACACCTTCTGCGCCGTCGCCGCCAGCGGCAGCGCGATCCCCCGGGCGATCTGGTCCGGCGTCTGCGCCCCGGCCACGTCGCCCCAGATGGCGAACCGCCCGCCGAGGATCTGGTCCGAGTACTTCTCCGGCACCGGCTTCGTACCGCGCAGCACCAGCGGGGTCCACTCCTCGTAGATGCGCTGCCCGGTCGGGTACACGAACTCGTTGGGCTCGCCGAGCACGTAATAGAGGTACTCGTCGTTGAGGTTCACCACCTTGCGGCCCTCGGCGAGGTACTCCTCCGGTGCGCGGGCACCGATCTCCTTGCCCGTCCAGTACTCGACTTCGACGTCCTTGTCGACGCTGACCTGTCCGTCGGGGAAGAAGCCGTCGTTCCACGCCTTGGGGACGCGGCCGCGGACGAGTTCGGCGCGGTCGTTGACCCACGCCGTCGCGAGGTCCTGCACGCGCCCTTCGGGCCCGTACTCCTCGCGGGCCTTCGCCGCCAGGGCCGGGAAGGACGCCTGGGGGTCCTTCCAGGTCAGGGCCGTGTACTCGTCACCGCCGACGTTCCAGTACCGCCCGTCGAACAGATCCGCGTACTCCCCGATGAGTTCGTCGACGAGCCGGCCGGAGGCGGGGTTGCCGATGTCGATCGCGCCCTGCACCACCCGCCCGGACGCGTCCTTCAGCCTGAGGTCGGGGTGGTGCGCGAGGACCGCGCCGAGGTGGCCGGGCGAGTCGATCTCGGGGATGACGGTGATGTGGAGCGAGGCGGCGAGAGCGAGGATGCGGCGCACCTCGTCCTTCGTCAGGTGCCGGGGCGAGACCACCTCGGGGTGGGTCGTGGACTCGATGCGGAACGCCTGGTCGTCGGAGAAGTGCAGGCCGAAGTGGTTGAGCTTGAGGTCGGCCATCTCCCGCAGCCGGTCCTCGATCCACGCCACGCTGAACTCCTTGCGGGCGATGTCCAGCATGAACCCGCGCTGCGGGCGGTCCGGCGCGTCCTGCACCGTGCCCTCCGGCATCGCGCCCCCGGAGCGCACGGCCTGTTTGAGGGTGCGGGTCCCGTAGAAGACGCCCGCCTCGTCGGGGCCGGATATCCGCACCCGGCCGCCCTCCGTGCGCACGGCGTACGACTCCGGCCCGCCGTCCTGGTCGCGGTCGAGGACCAGTTCCACGTCGCCCGTGCGCGCCGCGGCCACCCCGCGGTACGGCACCTTCAGCTCCCCCGCGACGAGCTTGCCCTCGTCCGCGAGGGCCTCGCTGCCGCGGGCGACGACCACTCCGGCGTCGGGGGCGGGACGCCAGCCGGGGCCGCGGGCGGCCCGGTGCTCGCGTACCGCGGGCACGGTCGCGGGCGCCGTCGACAGGGGGTGCGTCGTCGCGGGCGAGGGGGCGGCGGTGCTGGACGCGGGGGCGTCGGCGGAGGCGTCGGATCCGGATCCGTTCGAACATCCCGTCAAGGCGAGCGCCAGGGCGAGGGCGCCGAGGCCGGCGCCCCTGACGCCGCGGCGTACGACCGGCGCTCGCGCACCCGCGCGTCTTCCGGCCCGTGCGCCTGCGCCGTCACCCTTACGGTCGACACGTGCCGCGCCACCCGCGCCAACCACTGCGCCCGTGCCGTCAGCGCCCTCTACGATGCGCTTCACCTGGCCACCTCCTGCGCCTCGACCGCGCCTCGCCCTCGATTCCCGCCGCCTCCCGCGGCCCACTGCACACCGTCCCAAAATCCGTGAACCCGGCCGGGTCGTCTATCGGATGAGCGGAAACTCTTCCGTCCGGGTGAAAATCGCGCATCCGTCGGACAGGTACTCGCACAGCTGGATAGCGTTGCCCCATTCGCCCCACTCTTCACAGCCTTCCCGGCCGCACCACCCGTCCCGGGTGTACGGGCCGTTCCGGCCGCCCGGTCCTTCCGACCTCTCCGGCCTTCTCCTCGAATCAGCAGTGAGTCAGCAGCCCGTCCCGTGTTTCCTTCCTTCTCGTCCTCCGTCTCGTCTTCTCGTGGTGAGGAGCCCACGCTGTCCAGCGATTCCGACGCCGGTCTCCCGCAGCCCGCCCGGCCGTCGCACCCGGTGCTACCCGCGCAGACCACGGCGAGCCCGTCCGGCCCGGCCGCGGTGTCGCACCCGCTCGGCCCCGCGAGCGCGCCGCAGCAACCGGGGCTCACCCTCTTCAACTCGGCCACCGACGAGGACGCCCTCACCGCGCTGCTGGCGTGCTGCGGCAGCGCCCGCTGGGCCGAACGGGTGGCCGCCCACCGCCCGTACCCGGACGTCGGCTCCCTGCTCGCCGCCGCCGACGAGGCGGGCTACGACCTGGCGCCCACCGATCTGAGCGAGGCGCTCGCCGACGAGTACCCGGCCGGGCCGCACCCCGACGCGCCGCAGGGCACCAACGTCACGCGAGCGCTGGACGCCGCGCACGCCGCGTACGAGAGCCGGTTCGGCCACTCCTTCGTCCTCCACCTCGACGCGTACGCGCCCGAAGAATGGGTGGACGAGATCCTCATCGGCATCCGGCTGCGGCTGAACCACGAGCCGGACGAGGAGCGCGTCGTCTCCGCCGAACAGCTGCGGCTGCTGGCCCGCGCCCGGCTGCGACAGACCGTCGCCGGCCCCCGGGCCGCCACCCCCGCGCCGTGGCCCGGAGCCCGGACGCCCCGCTGAACCTCCAGGACATCACCCCCCATAGCCGATGAAAGCGGGCGCGTCCCGCCGTCCGCGAGCGTCGTCGCAGTAGCCCGTCCGTGGATCTTTGCTTGCCTGTTTGATCACACCGGCGGACCCCGTGCGAAGGAACCGACAAGTCGTCGCTACGATGGCCGGGGCCGGTGGACCGTACCCGGCCGGGCCAGACCGACACCCACAAGCCGGCAGGCCCCAGTCCCCGCTCCCGGAGGGTTCTTCCGTGCCGGCTGGAACGCTGTACCGCGGCCGGGAAGGAATGTGGTCCTGGGTGGCTCACCGAGTCACCGGCGTCCTCATCTTCTTCTTCCTGTTCGTCCACGTCCTGGACACCGCTCTCGTCCGCGTCTCCCCAGAGGACTACGACAAGGTCGTGGCCGTCTACAAGACGCCGATCGTTGCGCTGCTCGAATACGGCCTGGTGGCCGCCGTCCTCTTCCACGCCCTGAACGGCCTGCGCGTCATCGCCGTGGACTTCTGGTCCAAGGGGCCGCGCTTCCAGAAGCAGATGCTCTGGACCGTGATGGGCATCTGGATCGTGCTGATGGCGGGCGCCCTGTATCCCGTCCTCGGCCACGCCGCACGCGAAGTCTTCGGGAGCTGACGCCGGTCATGTCTGCTGACACCTCTTCCGCCATCGGGCCCGTGGAGACGGATCCCCAGTACGACGTCGACAACCCGGCGCCGCTGATCGAGCCGCCGCGCAAGCGGACCGGGCGCACCCCGCGCTCCACCCGCGGCAACTTCGAGATGGCCGCGTGGCTGTTCATGCGGCTGTCCGGCGTGGTGCTGGTCGTCCTGGTCATCGGCCACCTGATCATCCAGCTCGTGCTGGACGGCGGCGTCTCCAAGATCGGCTTCGCGTTCGTCGCGGGCCGCTGGGCGTCTCCGTTCTGGCAGGTCTGGGACCTGCTGATGCTCTGGCTCGCGATGCTGCACGGCGCCAACGGCCTGCGTACCGTCATCAACGACTACGCCGAGCGCCCGAACACGCGACTGTGGCTCAAGGGCCTGCTGTACACCGCGACGGTGTTCACCATCCTGCTGGGCTCGCTGGTGATCTTCACCTTCGACCCGAACATCCGCTAGAGCCGGGGCTGACGAACCTCATGAAGATCCACAAGTACGACACCGTCATCGTCGGCGCTGGCGGCGCCGGCATGCGCGCCGCCATCGAGGCCACCAAGCGCAGCCGCACCGCGGTGCTGACGAAGCTCTACCCGACCCGCTCCCACACGGGCGCCGCGCAGGGCGGCATGGCCGCCGCGCTGGCGAACGTGGAGGAGGACAACTGGGAGTGGCACACCTTCGACACGGTCAAGGGCGGTGACTACCTGGTCGACCAGGACGCCGCCGAGATCCTGGCGAAGGAGGCCATCGACGCCGTCCTCGACCTGGAGAAGATGGGCCTGCCGTTCAACCGGACCCCGAACGGCACCATCGACCAGCGCCGCTTCGGCGGGCACTCCCGCAACCACGGCGAGGCCCCGGTGCGCCGGTCCTGCTACGCCGCGGACCGCACCGGCCACATGATCCTCCAGACGCTGTACCAGAACTGCGTCAAGGAGGGCGTGGAGTTCTTCAACGAGTTCTACGTCCTGGACCAGCTGATCACCGAGGTCGACGGCGTCAAGCACTCGGCCGGCGTGGTCGCGTACGAGCTGGCCACCGGGGAGATCCACGTCTTCCAGGCGAAGGCGGTCATCTACGCGTCCGGCGGCACCGGCAAGTTCTTCAAGGTGACCTCCAACGCGCACACCCTCACCGGGGACGGCCAGGCGGCCTGCTACCGGCGCGGGCTGCCGCTGGAGGACATGGAGTTCTTCCAGTTCCACCCCACGGGCATCTGGCGCATGGGCATCCTGCTCACGGAGGGCGCCCGCGGTGAGGGCGGCATCCTGCGCAACAAGGACGGCGAGCGCTTCATGGAGAAGTACGCGCCCGTCATGAAGGACCTCGCCTCGCGCGACGTGGTCTCCCGCTCCATCTACACGGAGATCCGCGAGGGCCGCGGCTGCGGCCCCGAGGGCGACCACGTGTACCTGGACCTCACGCACCTGCCGCCGGAGCAGCTCGACGCCAAGCTCCCGGACATCACCGAGTTCGCCCGGACCTACCTCGGCATCGAGCCCTACACGGACCCGATCCCGATCCAGCCGACGGCGCACTACGCCATGGGCGGCATCCCGACGAACGTCGAGGGCGAGGTCCTTCGCGACAACACCACCGTCGTCCCCGGTCTGTACGCGGCCGGCGAGGTCGCCTGCGTCTCCGTGCACGGCGCCAACCGCCTCGGCACCAACTCGCTGCTGGACATCAACGTCTTCGGGCGCCGTTCGGGCATCGCGGCGGCCGAGTACGCGACCACGGCCGACTACGTCGAGCTGCCGGAGGACCCGGCGTCCCTGGTCGTGGAGATGGTCGAGCAGCTGCGCGACTCCACGGGCAACGAGCGCGTGGCGGACCTGCGCCGCGAGCTCCAGGAGACGATGGACGCCAACGTGATGGTGTTCCGCACGGAGCAGACCATCAAGACGGCCGTCGAGAAGATCGCCGAGCTGCGCGCCCGGTACAAGAACGTCTCGATCCAGGACAAGGGCAAGCGGTTCAACACGGACCTGCTGGAGGCCATCGAGCTGGGCAACCTGCTCGAACTGGCCGAGGTCATGGCGGTCTCCGCACTGGCCCGCAAGGAGTCCCGCGGCGGCCACTACCGCGAGGACTACCCCAACCGCGACGACGTCAACTTCATGCGCCACACCATGGCGTACCGCGAGGTCGGCGACGACGGCTCCGAGTCCGTCCGCCTCGACTACAAGCCGGTCGTCCAGACCCGCTACCAGCCGATGGAGCGTAAGTACTGATGGCTACTCCCACGATGGACAAGGTGGAGGCGGAGGCCGCGGCCTCCTCGCACCTGATCACGGTCACGTTCCGGATCCGCCGGTTCAACCCGGAGATCTCGGAGCACGCGGTCTGGGAGGACTTCCCGATCGAGATCGACCCCAAGGAGCGGGTCCTCGACGGCCTCCACAAGATCAAGTGGGACATCGACGGGACGCTGACGTTCCGCCGCTCCTGCGCGCACGGCATCTGCGGCTCCGACGCGATGCGGATCAACGGCAAGAACAGGCTCGCCTGCAAGACGCTGATCAAGGACATCAACCCGGAGAAGCCGATCACGGTCGAGGCCATCAAGGGCCTGACGGTCCTCAAGGACCTGGTCGTGGACATGGAGCCGTTCTTCCAGGCGTACCGCGACGTGATGCCGTTCCTGATCACCAAGGGGAACGAGCCGACGCGCGAGCGCCTGCAGACCGCCGAGGACCGCGAGCGCTTCGACGACACCACCAAGTGCATCCTGTGCGCGGCGTGCACCACGTCGTGCCCGGTGTTCTGGAACGACGGGCAGTACTTCGGCCCGGCGGCGATCGTCAACGCGCACCGCTTCATCTTCGACTCGCGTGACGAGGCCGGGGAGCAGCGGCTGGAGATCCTGAACGACAAGGACGGCGTGTGGCGTTGCCGTACGACGTTCAACTGCACGGACGCCTGTCCGCGCGGCATCGAGGTCACCAAGGCGATCCAGGAAGTGAAGCGCGCGCTGATCACGCGTCGCTACTGAGGGCCCTAAGCGCGACAGCAGGGCCCCGCATCCGTCGACGGATGCGGGGCCCTGCTCGTTTCCTGACATTCCGGACTGCGGCTTCACCTCGCGGGTCGCCTGGTGGCAGGATCGACGGGGACGGTGAGCTGACGCAGCAGGAAGCGGGGAGCTGACGATGACCGGACCCAGTCCACAGCCGAATCCGAGCCCGGACCACAACCCCTACGCCCGGGAGGGCGAGCCCGAGTACCAGTGGGGGCCGGACACCCCGCCCGGCACTCCCGCGTACGGCTACCCGGCCCCCGGGTACGGCTATCCGAACCAGGCGCCGAACTACCCGCACACGCAGCCCGCGTTCCCCGTGCCGCTGGGGGCGTCGATGGGCATGCCGGGCGTGCCCGTGCCCCTGGGGTCACCGCTGGTGGCCATCGGCGACATCGTGGTCATGCACGACACCATCGTCACCCCGGCCGGCCACCTGCCGCTGAAGGGAGCGGTCTGGAACGTCACGGACATGTCCCGCACGGAGGAGAAGATCCCCACGCACGCGATCGTGCTCGCGGTGGTCTTCTTTTTCTTCTGCTTCCTCGGCCTGCTGTTCCTGCTGATGAAGGAGAAGAAGACCACGGGCTACGTCCAGGTCACGGTCACCAGCGGCGGCAAGCACCACGCCACCATGGTGCCCGCGCAGCACATGATGACGATCCAGCACGTGATGGGCCAGGTGAACTACGCGCGCTCGCTCAGCGCGATGTGACGGCGTCGAGGAAGTCGACGAGTAGGCCGGTGACCTCGGCCGGGCGTTCCAGGCTCGGGAGGTGGCCGGCCCACGACAGTTCGCGGTGGCGCGCGCCGGGCAGGGCCGCCGCCGCTTGCCGCGCCGCGGTTCGGAAGTCGACGAGGTCGTGCGCGCCGGAGACGACGAGTGCGGGCACGGACACGTCCGCCAGCGCCGCGACGTCGAAGTCGCCCGCGGCCGAGTACTCGTCGGCGGAGGCCAACTGAACTTCGTACGCGTTCAGTTGCATGGCGGCGACGGCGGCGAGGGTCGTGGGGTCGGCCTCGGGGCCGAGGAAGGTGCGGGCGCTGAGCGCCGCCGCCTCGTCCAGGTCGCCGTACTGGACGAGCTCCACCTCCCGCTCCTCGAAGGCGGTCAGCTCCGCGCTCTCCGGCGCGCCGGGCAGCGTTCCCGGGCAGAGCAGCGCGAGGCCGGTGACGCGCTCCGGGGCGCGTAGGGCGATCTCCAGGGCGGTCCGCCCGCCGTACGAGGCGCCGATCAGCACCGCCCGCGCCATGCCCACGGCGTCCATCAGAGCCAGCACGTCGGCGGCGTCGTCGACGACATCGACGGCGGCACCGGCAGCGGCGTGGGGCGCGCTCGCGTAGGTCGTTTCGCCGTACCCGCGGAAGTCTCCGCGGACGACCCGACACCCGGCCGCGACCAGGGCCGGCAGTTGGGCGTCCCACATGCGGCGGTCGCACACCGTCGAGTGCAGGAGCACGACGTTCCGTGTGCTGTCGGACGGGCCGGCGAGGTCATGAGCAAGCGTCATCCACGGAGATTACCCCGAGGCCACGGGGCCACCAACCCACTTTCCGGAGCCTCAGGTTCCGCGTTGAACGTGTTCAAAAAGAGCGCTACCTTGCTGTCGTCGGAGTTTTTGAACACGTTCAGAAGGGTCGGCGGACATGGACCTCAATGTCGTCGGATACCTGATCTACCTCCCCGTCAGCATCACGCTGACCGTCTGGGTGGCCCGCACTCTCAGCCGCAACGGACGGCTCTTCCTGTCGGACGTGATGAACGGCGACGAGAAGCTCGCCGACGCCGTGAACCACCTGCTGGTCGTCGGCTTCTACCTGATCAACCTGGGCTTCGTCGTCGCGTACTTGAAGATCGGCGACACCGTGGAGAGCACCCGCAACCTCTTCGAGGAACTGTCGGTGAAGCTCGGCGTCGTGCTGTTCGTCCTCGGCGTGCTGCACCTCACCAACGTCTTCGTGCTCAACAAGATCCGTCGGCGCGGGCTCCAGCGGTACGAGTCGACGCCCCCGGTCGCCCCGCAGGGCTGGCTGCGGCCCCCGGCCGTGGCGACGGGTCACAGCCGGGCGGCGACGGGGTACGGCCCGATGCCGAGCCAGCCCCCGACGACGGGCCACGGACCGGCGGCCGGCCCCGCCGACACCCCGCCGAGCCCGCGGTGAGCGGCGCGGTGACCGCCCCCGGGCCCGACGGCGCGGTGGTGCGTCGGCTGACCGTCCTGTTCGACCCCGAGTGCGGCCTCTGCGCCCATCTGAAGGGCTGGCTGGAGCGGCAGCACAAGCTCGTGCCGATGGACCTGGTGCCGGTCGGCTCGACGCAGGCGAGGACGCTCTTCCCCGACCTCGACCACGCGGCCACCCTCCGCAAGATCACCGTCATCGGCGACGGGGGCCAGGTCTTCACGGACGACGCGGCGTTCGTGGTCTGCCTGTGGGCGCTGGCCGACCACCGGGCCAAGGCCCACTGGCTGGCCGGCCCCTCCGGGGCGTCCTTCGCCCGCGCCGCCGTCATCGCCGCGGCCAAGTACCGGACGGCGACGGGAGCGACGCAGCGGTGGCTCGACGAGGTGCCGGGCCAGACGGGGCCACCGCCGTCAGCGCCCTGTGACGACCGGTGCGCCCCGCCCCATTAGGCTCGGGCAGCGTGAGTGACGGCAAGAGCGCCCCCAAGAGCGAGCAGACCCGGACGCTGATCCTGGAGACCGCGCTCCGGTTGTTCCAGGAACGGGGCTACGACAAGACGACGATGCGGGCCATCGCCCTGGAGGCGGGGGTGTCGGTCGGGAACGCGTACTACTACTTCTCGGCCAAGGAACACCTGGTCCAGGGGTTCTACGACCGCATCGGCGCCGAGCACCGCGCGGCGGTGCAGCCGCTGCTGGCCGCCGAGACGGACCTCGCGGCCCGGCTCGCGGGGGTGCATCTGGCCTGGCTGGAAATCGCCGAGCCATACCACGAGTTCGCGGCCCAGTTCTTCAAGAACGCGGCCGATCCGGAGTCTCCGCTCAGCCCCTTCTCGCCGGAGTCGGAGCCGGCGCGGGAGGCGGCCGTACAGGTCCACCGGGAGGTGCTGACCGGGGCGAAGGCGAAGATCCCCAAGGACCTGGCCGACACCCTGCCGGAGTTGCTGTGGCTGTCCCACATGGGGCTGGTGCTGTACTGGGTGTTCGACCGCTCCGAGGGCCACAAGCGCAGCCGCAGGCTGGCGGAGAAGGGTGCCCGGCTGACCGCGAAGGGGATCCACCTCTCCCGCTTCAAGGTCCTGCGGGGGCTCGTCAACGACGTGCACGAGCTCTTCACGGACCTGCTGCCGGGCATGGCGCAGTCCGTCGCGGCGCGCACGTCGGGCACCGCGGCCCGCAAGACGACCCGCCGGGCGGGCGTGCGCAAGCCGCTCACCCGGAGGTCCACCGCCGGATCGGCACCGGCTCCCGAACCCGGCTCCGAATCCGGCTCGGCGCCGGACGGCGGAAAGTGACGGACGCGGGTGTACGGAGCCAGCGCCCCGTACACCCGCGCTGAATGACCTAGTGCCCCTCCCGGCAAGCTTTGCCCTGTCGTCCCGTCCGGCACGCACCCTCGCCGCGTTGGCCGAAACCCCTGGTAGCTCCGCTACCAGAGCTTCCGGCCGCCTTGCGATCGCACGCACCGGACGGCACTCCTCACGGGCAAACATTGCCGGTCACGGCACTAGCCGCCGACGGGCGCGTCCTCCTTGGCCCCGTTGCGGGCCGGGCTCGCCGGAGCCGGTTCCTCCTTCGGCTCCACCGCGAAGTGCGGCAGCCGCTTGTCCAACCAGCCCGGCAGCCACCAGTTCGCCCGGCCCAGCAGGTACATCACGGCCGGCACCAGCGCCGTGCGCAGGACGAACGCGTCCAGTGCGACGGCCGCGGCGAGCCCCACGCCGATCATCGCGGCCTCCACGTCCCCGCTGAAGACGAAGGCGGTGAAGACGCAGATCATGATGAGGGCGGCGGAGTTGATGACCCGGCTGGTCTCGGCGAGGCCGACGCGCACGGCCCGCTGGTTGTCCTTGGAGTGCACCCACTCCTCGTGCATCCGGCTGACCAGGAAGACCTGGTAGTCCATGGAGAGCCCGAACAGCAGCGACAGCATGATCGCCGGGAGGAACGCGGTGATCGGCCCCTCCTTGCCGAAGCCGATCAGCTCCCCGCCCCAGCCCCACTGGAAGATCGCGACCATGATCCCGAAGGAGGACGCCGCCGCTATCAGGTTCATCACGGCCGCCGTCAGCGGCACCCCGATCGAACGGAACGCGATCAGCAGCAGGAGGGCGCCGAGCCCGACGACCGTGACGAGGAAGTACGGCAGCCGGTCCGCGGTGACCTCCGCGAAGTCCTTGAAGACGGCGGTGGCCCCGCCGACGTGGGCCCGCTCCCCGGACGGCGCGACCACGTCGTGGCGGAGCGCGTCGATGAGCCGGCCCGTCCGCTCGTCCTGCGGTGACGTCGCCGGTACGACGTTGATCACGGCGACGGGCGAGCCGGGCGGCGTGGGCATGACCTCGGCCCGTACGACGCCCTCCGTGTCCTTCGCCTGCTGGGCGAGCGCGGTGACGGCGGCGGGCTCGGCGCCGTCGACGACGATCTGCACCGGGCCGTTGAAGCCGGGCCCGAAACCGTCGGCCAGCAGGTCGTACGCCTTCCTGGTGGTCGTGGACTCGGCGTGGTTGCCGTGGTCGATGGTGCCGAGCCGCAGCGACAGCACCGGGAGCGCGAGCACCGCCATCACGACGAGCGCCAGCGCGCCGACCGCCTTCGGGCGCCGCTCGACGAACGCGGCCCAGCGGGCGCCGGCGCTGCTCGACTCCCCGGCGCCGGCGTCGGACCCGGCCGCGGCCAGCCGGCGCCGCTGCCGGCGGCTGAGCACCCGCGGCCCGAGGAAGCCGAGCAGCGCGGGCAGCAGCGTGATCGCCGCCAGCACGCTCAGGACCACCGTCAGGGACGCGGCGATGACGATGCCTTCGAGGAAGCGCAGGTCCGTCACGAGCATCCCGGCCAGCGCGATGCAGACCGTGGCGCCGGCGAAGACGACCGCGCGGCCTGAGGTGTTGACCGCGGTGACCGCCGCGTCCTGCGGCGCGACGCCGCGCAGCAGCCCCCTGCGGTGCCGGGTGACGATGAAGAGCGCGTAGTCGATGCCCACGCCGAGGCCGACGAGCGTACCGAGCAGCGGCGCGATCGTCGCCAGCTCCGTCACATTGCTGACCAGGCCCGTCAGCACCAGTCCGATGCCGACCGCGAACAGCGCCACCACCAGCGGCAGCAGCATCGCGAAGAGCGAACCGAAGGCGAGGAAGAGCACGATGGCGGCGGCGACGATGCCGACGAGTTCCGCCGTGCCGGCCGGGGGCTCGTTCGCGTACACGACGGCCTGACCGCCGAGTTCGACCCGCAACCCGTCCGCGCGGGCGTCCTCCACCTGCTCGATGACGTCCTTGACCAGCGCCTTCGGCACCTCTTCGGCGCGGTCGACGAAGACGACGGTCGCGTACGCGGTGCGGCCGTCCGCGCTGACGGCGCCCGCGCCGTCGGGCCCGTACGGGCTGACGACCTCCCCGACGCCCGACATCCGCGCGATCTCCTTCAGCGCCGGCTCCAGCCGCTCCCGGACCGCGGCGTCACGGACCGAGCCGGCGGCGGTGCGCCACACCACCGTCGTCGGATCGCCCGAGCGCTCCGGGAACGCCGAGGCCATCAGGTCGTACGCGCGTTGGGAGTCGGTGCCGGGGAGGCTGAAGTCGTTCGAGTAGTCGGACCCCTTCGCACTGCCCAGCACCCCCAGGCCGAGCAGCGCCACCACCCACAGCACCAAGACGACCAACCTGTGTCGATAGCACCAACGTGCCCATGCCGCCACGACGTCATTCCCTTCACCAGCTCGTCACGTCCCCCGGGCCCGGCCTCAGCATCGTTCGCCGGCCCGGCCCGCGGCGGCTTGGGAGCCGGACTCTCAAGGAACTCCAAGACAACGAAGCCCTGTTGGAGCCGTCCTCGCGCGGATACTGGGGTCAGACGGTGGAAGGGGAGGAAGGGGCGCGGACGATGGAGCAGCGGGAACGGCACACGGGGGCGACGGTGCTGGTCGTCGAGGACGAGCCGAGCATCGCCGACGTGCTCGCGATCGCCCTGCGCCACCACGCCTTCGAGGTGGTGACCGCCGGCGGCGTCCGGCAGGCGCAGGTGCTCGCCGAGCGGGCGCGGCCCGACGTGGCGCTGTTGGACGTGATGCTGCCGGACGGCGACGGCCGCGCCCTGGGCCGGGTGCTGCGCAGCCAACTGCCGGAGACGGCCGTCCTGTTCATCACGGCCCGGGACGCGCCCGCGGAGGTGGTGGGCGCGCTGCGCATCGGCGACGACTACATCACCAAGCCGTTCAACGTGGACGAGGTGGTGGCCCGCATCCAGGCCGTGCTGCGGCGCACCCGCCCCTCGCCCGCGGGGGACGTCCTCCCGGTGCCGCCGCCGCTGCGCCACCGCGACCTGGAGCTGGACGAGACGACGTACGAGGTCCGGCGCGCGGGCAGGGCGGTGCAGCTCACGCCGACGGAGTACGCGCTGCTGCGCTTCCTGGTGCGCAACGCGGGCCGGGTGGTGTCCAAGGAGCAACTCCTGAGGCACGTGTGGCGCTACGAGCACTCCGCGGAGTCGACCGTGGTGGAGACGTACGTCAGCTATCTGCGGCGCAAGTTGGATCCGCTGGGGCCACCGCTGATCACCACGCGCCGGGGCGTGGGGTACGGGCTGACGTGAGCGCTCCGGACGTCGACGACCGCGCGGTGCGGGTGCGCGGCTGGACCGGTTCCCTGGAGGGCTTCCGGCACTGGGTGCGCGTGCGGCACCGGCGGATGCACTCCCTGCGGGCCAAGCTCACGCTGGTGAACCTGCTCCTGCTGCTGCTCGGGGTGGCCGCGGCGACCGTCGTCAGCCTGCTGGCGATGCAGCACTACCTGGTGCAGCGGGTGGACGGGGAGCTGCTGGCCAGCCGGGAGGCCGTGCAGCAGACCGACTTCACCCAGGAGGACCTCAACCAGCTCCAGGCGATCTCCACCCTGCTGGAGCACGTCGCGTCGCCGAGGGATCCGGAGTCGACGGGCCTGCCGCGGCCGGGCACCATCCTCGTGGCGCTGGACGCGGGGATGCGGCCGACGCCCTTCGCCACGCACGAGCCCAGCGGGCGGCAGTTGGAGCTGGCGGCGGCGGTGGGGGACGCCGCGGGGTTCGCCGCGAGCGGTCAGGTGCGGGACGTGGAGGTGGACGGCGACCCCTACCGCGTCGTCGCCGGCGCCCTGCGGGACGGCTCGGTGCTGCTGCTCGCGGCGGACGTGGAGGCCGTACGGTCCGGGATCCACCAGGCGCTCAAGGTCGACCTGGCCTTCGGCGGGCTGCTGTTGTGCCTGCTGGCGCTGGTCACCATGAAGAGCACCAAGCACCTGGTCCGCCCGCTGGAGGGCATGGTGGAGACCGCGTCCGCGATCGCGGAGGGCGACCTGGCGCGGCGCGTGCCGGCGGGCCGGCACCCCGTGAACGAGATCGAGCAGCTGCGGGTGGCCCTCAACTCGATGCTGCACCAGGTGGAGTCGGCGTTCGAGACGCGGGAGCGCAGCGCGACGCAGCTGCGGCGGTTCGTGGCGGACGCCTCCCACGAGCTGCGGACGCCCCTGGCCGCGATCCAGGGCTACCTCCAGCTGTACGACCGGGGCATGCTGCGCTCGCCGGCCGAGCGGGAACGGGCCCTGGCCCGGATGACCGCGGAGGCGGAACGCATGGGCCGGCTCGTCTCCGAACTGCTGACGCTCGCCCGCCTGGACGGTCTGGAGGGCCGCCCGGAGGTCCACCGGCTGGCCCCGGTCGACCTGGGACGGCTGGCCCGGGACGCGACGGACGACCTGGCGGCGCAGCAGCGGGAGCGGCGGGTGGCGGTGCGGGAGGAGGACGGGCCGGCGTTCGTGCTCGGCGACGAGGCGACGTTGCGCCAGCTGGTGGGCAATCTGCTGGCGAACGTCCGCGTGCACACGCCGGTGGACGCGGACGTGACGGTGGAGCTGTCGTCCGCGCCCGACGGCGCGGTGCGGTTGCGGGTGGCGGACGAGGGGCCGGGCATGGCGCCGGACGACGCGGACCGCATCTTCGACCGCTTCTTCCGTGCGGGGGGCGGGGTGGGGAGCGGGCTCGGCATGTCGATCGTCCGCGCGGCGGCGGACGCGCACGCGGCGACGGTGGAGGTCACCACGGCGCCTGGCCGGGGCCTGGCGGTCGTGGTGACGTTTCCCGCGGGAGGGCGGTTCGCGCCCTGAGGTCTGCGCGGTGGCCCCTCGCGCCCCTGTCTAAGGGCGCGGGGACGCGGCGCGCGAGGACGCGGCGCGCGCGGCCCGGCGGGGGGCCAGCATGGTGAAGACCAGGGCCGCGCCGAGGACGCACATGGCCGCCACCGCCCACAGCAGCACGTGCCACGCGCTCGTGAAGTGCTCCGCCAGCACGCCCCGCTCCCCACCGCTGAGGTTGCCCGCGGCGATCTCCTCCGCGAGGTGGCCCGAGCCCACCCGGCTCTGGATCAGGCTCACCAGCAGCGAGCCGAAGATCGCGAGGACCAGCGCCTCAGCGCCGCCGCGGACCGTGTTGAGGAAGCCCGCCGCCATGCCCGCCCGCTCCGGCTCGACCTGGCTCATCGCCTGGCCGTCGGTGATGCCGAAGGAGACGCCCATGCCGATGCCGATCAGGGCCAGTGGGCCGAGGAGTTCGAGGGAGCCGATCCCGGGCCGAAGCACCGTCAGCCACGCGCTGCCGGCGGCGATCAGCAGCAGCGCGAGGCCCATCAGGTGGGGCGCGGGGCAGCCCCGGGTGATGAGCCAGCCGCCGACCTGGGGCGCGACCAGCACCGGCACGGTCATCAGCAGCATCGTCGCGCCCGCCCCCGTCGCCGTCGCGCCGCTCGCGCCCTGGAAGTACGTCGGCAGGAAGGTGAGCGTGCCCATGAAGCCGATCGAGGTGACCAGCGTCGCCACGCACCAGGCGGTGTAGCGGCGGTTCCTGATGAGGGTCAGGTCGAGCACCGAGTGGTCGCTGCGGCGTTCCACTGCGACGAAGACCCCGAGCACCGCGAGGCCCAGCACCAGCGCGGCGACGATCAGCGGATGGGCCCAGCCGCTCTCGGGGCCCTGCACCAGGCCGATCATGACGAGGGCGAGGCCGAGGACGAAGGTGACGACGCCGGGGGTGTCGACGCGCGGGCGCTCGCCGGCCCGGGACTCGGCGATCGCGGCGCTGCCGAAGAGGACGGCGACGAGCACGACGACGTGGAAGAGGAAGCCCGCGCGCCAGCCGAGGCTGCCGACGAGCCAGCCGGAGAGGGTCGGACCGAAGGCGATGCCGACGCCGATCACGGTGCCCATCGCGGCGAACGCCCGGGTGCGCGCCGGCCCGTCGAAGGTGGTGGCCAGGATCGCGCCGGAGCTGGCGAGGACGCCCGCCGCGCCGATGCCGGCGACCGCCCGCGCCAGGTCGAGGAGGAGGATGTGGGGGGCCAGCGCGCTGGCCAGCGAGCCCGCCGCGAACAGCCCGCCGCCGAGCACGAAGACCCGTCGTCGACCGTAGAGGTCGGAGAGGGAGCCGGCGACGAGCGTGATGGCCGCGAAGAGCAGGTTGTAGACGTTCACCACCCACATCAGCGGTGCGCCCGAGGTGTTCAGGTCCCTGCCGATGTCGGGCAGGGCCACGGCCGCCCCCGAGATGGACATCGGTACGACGAGGACGCCCAGCAGCACGACGACGAGCGTCACGCCCGGTCGTGACCGCCGGGTGTCCGTGCCTGAGTGCGTGGTGGTGGATGTGCTCATCGCACGCCCCTTTCCTGGTGTGACTGCGACGGGGGCGAACGTAGGACTTCAAGTTCGGTTGAGGTCCAACGATCGCCGGTACTCCGTCAAGTCGCCCGCGCCGAGGCTCCGCGGAACCCCGCCCCCGGTGGTCGGGACGGCGTGTCGCACCCCGAATTGTGTGGTCGGCGCACCTCCCCCGGGGCGGGTCGCCCGGCGGAGGCTGGGGGCCGGGTCAGCAACCGCAACCGGAGCAGGTGAGCCGTGATCGAACCCGCCGGACCCGTACCGCACACCGGCCCGGTACCGCACGCCCGTCCCGTCCCCCGCGTCGCTCCCGCACCGCGGCCCGCCGGGCTCTTCGCGTCCCTGCGCCGCCGCGACCAGCGCACCACGGCGGAGTTGTACCTCGCCGCCCTGCTCGCCACCGACGGCCGCAAGTCGGTGCGCAACCTCTCCACCGCGTTCGGCGCCGGGGCCGGCGCGGCGGAACAGCGCCTGCACCACTTCGTCGCCGGCTCCACCTGGGACTGGCGGCCCGTGCGCGGCGCGCTCGTCGACGCCCTCGGCGCGGCCGTGCCGCGGCACGCCTGGGTGGTGCGGGCGCTGCCGATCCCCAAGGCCGGCACCCACTCGGTCGGGGTGGACCGCCAGTACGTCCCGGGTGCGGGCCGGCAGGTCCACGGTCAACTCGCCTTCGGCCTCTGGTTCGTCTCCGCGCACCTGACCGCGCCCGTCGGCTGGCGGCTCTTCCTGCCGCCGCGTTGGCTCGACGACGCCGAGCGGCGCGCCCGCGCCGACGTCCCCGCGTCCGCTGTGCCCGAGAGCCCGGGCGAGTGCGCCGCCCGTGCGGCGCTCCCCTTCGCGGCGCGCGGGGCCGGTGCCCGGCCGCCCGTGGTCGTGGGCCACGTCGTCGACGACCCCGCCGCCGTCGTCGACGTCTTCGCCCGCGCCGGGGTGCCGTTCGTCGCCCGGATCGACGTCCGTACGCGGCTCGTGGCCGCCGACCGCGAGGGGGCCGGCGCGGGTGGCCGGCCCGCCCGGGCCGAGCAGGTCCTCCGGTCGGCGCCGGGGCCGCGCCGTCCCGTGGAACGGCCCGACCCGAGCCGTGGCCGTCGCACCTCGTGGCTGGCCGCGACCCCGGTGCGGCTCCCCGACCGGCCGCGCCCGCTCCTGCTGTTGGGCGAGTGGGACGACCCGCGCCACCCTCCCGTACGGCTCTGGCTCACCGACGCGACCGACACCCCGGCCCCGCTGCTGGTACGGCTGACCGCGTCCGCGCTCCGCGTCCCCGACGACGGAGGTCCGTGGGGAGCGCGCGTGGGGCTGCGGGACTTCGAGGGCCGGTCCTTCCCCGGCTGGCACCGGCACATGACGCTGGCGTCCGTCGCCTACGCCTTGGCGGCGGGAGCCCGCGACCTCTCAGCGCAAGCAGACGCCGGCCCAGCTCAGTCGCTGCGGCCCTCCGCCTGACCCGGGCGGGCGCCGCCATCGAGCAGCGCTTCCTGCGTCCGGTGCAGCCGCAACGCCAGTTGGACCTCCAGTGCGCGTTCCGGGTGCTGCCAGTCGGGGCCGAGCAGTTCGGTGATCCGCTCCAGCCGCCGCGCGACGGTGTTCGGGTGGACGTGCAGCGTCGTCGCCGCGTGCCGCGGGCTCGCCCCCGCGGCGAAGTACGCCTCCAGCGTGCGGACGAACTCGGTGCCCCGCCGGGCGTCGTGCCGCAGCACCGGGCCGAGCACCGCATCCACGTACGCGGGTGCGCTGAACGCGTCCGCCAGCAGCACCCCCAGGAAGCCCAGGTCCCGCGGCGCGGCCACGCTTCCCGTACGGCCCAGTTCGACGAGGGCGCGCAGACAGCGCCGGCCGTCCTCGTACGACCGCGCCACCTCCGCCAACCCCACGTGCGGCCCGGCGGCGCCGACCGTCACCGGCACGCCCAGCACCGACGACAGTTCGTCGCGCACGCTCCGGCCGGCGGACGCGGCGGCGGAATCGGACTCCGCACCGGCGTCGGGCAGCAGCAGGACGACGTCCCCGTCGCGCACGCTCGTCAGCCCGTGCCGGCGTCGGGCGTACGACGTCGCCCAGACGGCCGCCCGCTGGGTGGCCCCGCCTTGGGGGCGGGCGATGACGAGGACGTACGGGGCGGCGGTGTCCACCCCCATCCGCCGGGCCCGCTTCACCGACTGCCGCCGGGCCGGCGGGGTCGTCCCGGGGTCGAGCAGCGCGTCGAAGAGGTCGTCCCTGATCCGACCCTCGGCGAGCGCGGCGCCGCGCTCCAGCAGCAGGGCGAGCGCGACGACGCCGGCGACCATCCGCAGGGCCCGCCCGTCGACCTCGTCGGGCAACGGCTCCTCGGGGGCGAACAGCAGGGACCCCAGGACTTCTCCCCCGCCGCTGACCGGCACCAGCCACGCGCCGCCGTCGAGCGGCGCCGGTTCCCCGGCCGCGAGCGCCTCCACACAGCGCCGGGCGAACGCCGCGGTGCCGTCGCCGGCGGGCAGCTGCCCGTGCGCGGCGAGCAGCCCGCCGCCCACGTCCCGTACGCCCAGCGCCCCGCCGAGCGCGGTCGCGGCCGTCTCGACGACGACGTCCAGCGCGGCACCGTCCCGCACCAGGCAGACGAGCCGGTCGTACGCGACCTCCAGACGGCGGCGCTCGTCGAGGGCGCGCCGCATCCGCGCGCCGTCCCGCTCCGCCGCGGCGCGCCGGTCGTCGACGGACTCCAACCGTCGCGCGGTGGCCAGCGCGGACGCCGCGGTCCTGGCCAGCGTCCGCAGCGCGTCGATCTCTTGGGCGGTGAATCGGTGCACCCGTCGGTGTGCCCCGTACAGCGCGCCCGTCACCCCGTCGGGCCCGCGCAGCGGCACCGCCGCCACCGCCCTGATGCCCTCCGCCCGCACCACCCGGTCGATTCCGTCGGCGTGGTCGATCGTCCCGTCCGCCAGGTAGTCGTCCGTCGAGAACGGCGCGTCCTTGCCGAGGGCGGCCTGCCCGAGGCCGGCCGGGCCGGCGATCCGCAGGCCGACGTTGAGCGCGGTGGCGTCGCCCTCCGACGCGACGACGGTGAGCGCCCCGTCGTCCGCGTCCCGGAGGCCGACGTAGGCGAGGTCCGCGCCGATGACGCGCCGGGCGAGCCGGGCGACGGTGCGCAGCACGGCCTCCGTGCCCTGTGCGGACGCGTCCACCAGCTCGTGGGCGGCGTCCACCAGCGACGTCAGCACGGACTCGCGCGCGCGGTCGGCCGCGGGCCCGTTCACCAGGGCCCTTCTTCCGGATCTCGCTGGGCTCCGCGGGTGGGTGCGGACGGCATGCCCCCTCGCTCAGGCTCGCCGGGACGCCAACTGGACCACCGTGATGTCCGACTCCGCGCCCACCCGCACCGGCGGGCCCCAGGCGCCGGCGCCGCGCGTCACGTACAGCTGGGTGTCTCCGTACCGCTCAAGGCCGGCCACCGTCGGGTTCGCCAGCCCCGCGAGGTACGGGCCGGGCCAGAGCTGGCCGCCGTGGGTGTGGCCGGAGAGCTGGAGGTCCACGCCGTGGTCCACCGCGTCGTGGATGACGACGGGCTGGTGGGCCAGGAGGACGGACGCCCGGGTGCGGTCGCGGTCGCCGAGGGCCTTGGCGAAGTCGGGGCCCTTGCCCTCCTTCTCGCCCTCGATGTCGTCGACGCCGGCGAGGTCGAACCCGGCGGCGATCTCCACGCGTTCGTTCTCCAGGGGGCGCAGGCCCAGCTCGCGGACGTGGTCCACCCACTGCTGGGCGCCGGAGAAGTACTCGTGGTTCCCGGTGACGAAGAAGGAGCCGTGTCTGGCGCGCAGCTGCGTCAGGGGCTCGGCGGCGGGGCCGAGGTCGGCGACGTCGCCGTCGACCATGTCACCGACGACGGCGACGAGGTCGGGGCTGGTGGAGTTGATCGCGTCCACGATCCGCTGGGTGTGGCCGCGGCCCAGGATGGGGCCGAGGTGGATGTCGCTGACGACGGCGATGCGGAATCCGTGCGCGGAGCGCGGGAGCTTGGCGAGCGGCACCGTGACCCGCTTCACACTGGGGCCGTTCAGGACGCCGTACGCGCCGTAGCCGACGGTGCCGAGGGCGGCGGCCGCTGCGCCCGCGCCGACGACGCGGGAGACGAAGGTGCGCCGGGAGACGGCGAGGGGGGCGGGAACGGGCCGGGTCGCGGGTGCGAGCGGCACGGGCGGGGGCGCAGGAGCGGCCGGGGGCTCACCCGTACCGGCGTCCGAACCCGGTGCGGGGGCCACGGCCGGTGCCGCGGTTGCCAGCACGGGGGCTCCCGCCTCCGCCACTTCGGCAACCCCCGTCTCCACTTCCGTCTCTTCCGCGGCCCCGCGCCGCGCGGCGATCCGCAGCCACACGGCCCGTACGACCTCGCCCACGAGCAGGAACAGGACCAGGTACAACAGCACGGCCAGCCACAGATAGCCGGGCCAGGCGAGGATCTTTTCGAGCCAGAACGGCGCCCCGGAACGGGAGGACGCCAGGGCGGCGACGGAGAGCAGCGGCAGCACGGTCACCACGACCGCTCCGACGCGGCGCGCGGTGCGGCTCGCGGTCGTGGACCGGACGAGCCGGAACCATACGTACCAGTGCGCCGCGACGAGCAGCGCCACCACCGCCACCACCGCGAGCAGGACGACCACGATCACGGACTGCTTCCCCCGTCCTCAGCTGATGCCCCGGGGCGGCGGCCCTGCGCCTGCGCCCCGTGGCTGGGGGACACCCCCACGGGGTGTCCAACGCACCACGGTCGCCGCGCGTGCCCGAAGGGCCCCACGAGATCGGGCGGCGTCCTCAACCGCCCGTCGGGCCATGCGTTTGACCATGCGTTTCGCGCCGCAGGGCGCGCAGTCCGCGGAACCCCACGACGCCGACCGCCGTCCCCAGAAGAAAGGACGTGACGGCGAGCAGCAGGTGGACCCAGAAGTACCCGGTGGGGTCGCCGGCGTCGTCGAACGCGAGCCCGCTCCCGTCGGCCCAGAGGTTTTTGACGAAAGTGACCCAGATGAACCAGCTCCACACCCCGAAGGCGAGCAGGAACCAGGACACGGGGCGGCTGAGCTTCATGTTTCCAGTATCCCGACGGCCGACGGGTTCCAGCCTCCGGGGTCGCGGCCGGGTCCGCCACTCGGGTGGGCTGTACCGGCGGCTTTCCGGGCGAGTCAGCTACCCGATAACCATATGGACCGGTGGGACGGGTACTTTCTCGTCCGTGCCCGCTCTGAAGAAGACCGTGCTGACGGTCGCCGCCGCCTCGCTGCTGCCCCTGCTCGCCGTGGCCCCCGCGTCCGCGACCGCCCACGACGGCAAGCCGGCGGGGGCTCCCCAGGACCGATCGGCGGCGGTGTCCAAGCAGCCGCTCCCCCCGGCGGCGATGTCGACCGTCGGCGGCAAGCTGCTGGGCCGGCCGGGCACCCAGGTCCAGCCGGGCGCGGGCGCGCCCGCGCTGCCGACGGCGCTCAGCGCGCGGTCGTGGATCGTGGCGGACGCGGAGAGCGGTTCCGTGCTGGCCTCGCACAACGCGCACTGGCGACTGCCGCCGGCCTCCACCCTGAAGATGCTCTTCGCGGACACCCTGCTGCCCAAGCTCCCCAAGACGGACATCCACACCGTCACGTACGAGGACCTGGAGGGCGTCGGCCCGGGCAGCAGCTCCGTCGGCGTCAAGGAAGGCTTGAACTACTCGGTGCACGACCTGTGGCTCGGCGTCTTCCTGCGCTCGGGCAACGACGCGGTGCACGTGCTGTCGGCGATGAACGGCGGCATCGACAAGACCGTCCAGGAGATGCAGGCGCACGCCGAGGAGCTCCAGGCCCTGGACACCCAGGTGGTCTCGCCGGACGGCTACGACGCCAGCGGCCAGGTCTCGTCGGCGTACGACCTCACGCTGATCGCCCGCAACGGGCTCCAGAAGAAGGACTTCCGGGAGTACGCGGCAACGGTGGACGCGGAGTTCCCGGGGAAGCTCTCCGGCGACAAGCGGGAGTCGTTCGAGATCGCGAACACCAACCGGCTGCTGACCGGGGAGAGCGGGGTGACGCCGTACCCGGGCGTCGCGGGCGTGAAGAATGGTTACACCTCGCAGGCCGGCTACACCTTCACCGGGGTCGCCGAGCGAGGCGGCAAGGTCCTCCTCGTCACCGTGATGAACCCGGACTCCACCGAGAGCCAGGCCGTCTACCGGGAGACGGCACGGCTGTTCGACTGGGGCTTCGCGGCGGCCGGGAAGGTCACCCCGGTCGGCGAGCTGGTGCCGCCGCGATCGACGACCCCGGTCGGCGCCGGCCCCGACAAGCACTCCGCGCAGACGAAGCGGGCCAAGGCGGCGGCGGACGAGGAGTCATCGGGCGTCGGGACGGCGCTCGCGATCGCCGGCGGCGTCCTGGTGGTCCTCGCGGGTGCGGTGTTCGTCGTCAACCGGCGCTGGCCGAGGCGGAGCACCTGACGTCGTGGGGTCGGGGCGCCCCGCGGCGTCCGACTCCACCTCACCCCTTCCTGCCTCTCCCGTCTCTCCCGTACCGTCCGGCGACGCGTCCTCGTCATCGCCGGACGGCTCCTCCTCCGGCTCCTTCGTCGCCGTCCAGGCCGCGCAGAACAGCAGCAGCTTCGCCGTGAAGTTCATCCACAGCAGCAGGGCGACGGGCACGCCGAAGGCGCCGTACACGCTGCGCCCCGCGACCTCCCGGATGTAGCCGCCGATCAGCAGCTTCAGGAGTTCGAAGCCGACCGCGCCGATCAGCCCGGCCACCACCAGGCGGCGGCGCGGCGGATGCACCCCCGGCAGCAGGGTCAGCAGGTAGAGCAGCATCAGGAAGTTCGCGACGACGGCGATCGCGATCGCCGCGACCCGCAGCAGCACGGCGCCCGCCCCGCTCCGTTCGATGCCGAACAGCTCCGCGGTCCACCCGACCGCGCTGGACCCCAGCGTGGACGCGGCGAGCGAGGCGAGCGCGGTGCCGCCGAGGCCGAGGAGGACGACGGCGTCCTCCGCCTTCTTCACGAACGGATTGCCCCGGTCCTCGTCGTCGATCCGCCACACCGCGCGCAGGCAGTCCCTCATGGCACCGATCCAGCCGATGCCGGTGAACAGCAGCAGGGCACCGGCGACCAGGCCGACCGTGCCGGCGTTGGCGACCAGGCCGGCGATGTCGAGCTGGTCGGAGATCCCGGGCACCTGCTCGCTGATCCGGTCCTCCAGCCGGGTGAGCTGGTCCTGGCTCAGCAGCGCGGCGCCGATCGCGATGGCCACCGTGATCAGCGGGAACATCGCGAGGAAGCTGATGAACGTGATCGCCGCGGCGAGTCGGGTCCAGTGCACCCGCTCCAGGGTCTCGTACGAGTGCCAGGCGTGGGTGCGCATCGTCCGGGCCACCCACGGCCCGACGACGGGCAGCTTGCTCAACCAGTCCATACGGGTGCGCGTACCCCCATTTCCCTCGTGGGCGATCTCTTTCCGGAGTCACAAATCGGCCACTGCCAGCGCGTACATCGCGGCCCAGACCAACCCGATCACGGCGAGGGCGCGATCGCGCAGGACGACGTCCTCGGGGGCTCCGGCGGCACCCCGGTCGGCGAAGACCGCGTACCGCAGCACGGCGAGGATGAACGCGATCACCGAGAGCTGGCGCCACGGCAGCAGCGCGGAGTCCGCGACCCCGCCGCTCTCCAGGGCCCACAGGCAGTAGCCGAGGACGGCGACGCCGGCGGCGAGTTGCCACACGAAGCGCAGATAGCCGGTCGTGTACTCGTTCAGCAGCGCACGGGTGGCCCCGCGGCCGGCCTCGGCGCCGGCCATCTGCACGGCCTCCGAGTAGCGCTTGGCCGCGACCATGAAGAGCGCGCCGAAGCCGGTGGTGATCAGGAACCACCGCGACAACGGGATGCCGAGGGCGACCCCGCCGATCATGGCGCGCATCAGGAAACCGGTGGTCACCACGGCCATGTCGACGACGAGGACGTGCTTCAACCAGATGCAGTACGCGAGTTGCACGGAGAGGTACGCGGTGAGCAGCGCGCTCGTCATCGCGTTGCAGAGCACGGCGGCGCCGATCACGGCGGTGGCGGCGAGGGCCGTGCCGGTGGCGTACGCGAGGGGCACGGGCACGTCCCCGGCCGCGACGGGCCGGCGGCACTTGACCGGGTGGGCCCGGTCCGCGTCGGCGTCGCGGGCGTCGTTGATCAGGTAGACGGCGCTGGCGGCGGTGGTGAAGAGGGCGAAGACGACGACGAGGCGCAGGACGGTGGAGACGGAGTCGAGTTCGCCGGCGGCGGCGGGGGCGGCGACGACGAGGGTGTTCTTGACCCATTGGCGGGGGCGGGCGGTGCGGAGGAGGGCGAGGGGGAGGTGCCGGGCGCCGCTCGACAGGGGGTGCGCTGCGCGCGGCGTCGGCGGGGTGAGGAGGGTGGTCCGCTGCGGGTCGGTCACCGGAGCCTCCTCGTGGTGGCCGCGGCTCCTCGCCGCGGGTCGACCGCGGGCCGTGCACGGCTGGCCGCGCCCCCGAACCGTTCCGTCAGGCGGGCCGTCACCGCGCCCAGGAGCGCGCCCGCCGCCACGTCCGTGGGGTAGTGGACCCCGACGACGAGGCGGGAGACGCAGATCGCGGCGGCCAGGGCCGGGACGGGGGCCCCGGGGAGCAGGGGGGCGAAGGCGATCGTCGCCGCTGCCGCCGAGGTGGCGTGGGAGCTCGGGAAGGAGTGGGCGCCCGCGGTGTGGACCAAGGGGGCCGCGGCCGACGGGCGGGGGCGGCGGACCACCCGTTTGACCGCCATGCTCGCCAGGTGCGCGCCCGCGACGACCGCCGTCGCGCGGAGCCAGTCCGGGCGCCGCGCGGGGTCCGTCGCCGCGCCGGTCAGGCCCGTCGCGAGCCAGAGCGCCGCGTGCTCCCCGGCGAGGGAGAGCGCGCGGGCCGCCGCGCCCACCGCGGGCTGCTCCCCGCAGTCGCGCAGCGCGGCCAGGAGCGCGCGGTCCGGCCCGACCCGACCCGTCCGTGTCATCCGCCGCGCCTTCGTCATCCGCCGTCCCTTCACCGGTTCATGAGCCACCGGGGCTCTGGTGGGTCGTGTCGTCACAGTCCCGTCTGCCTGCCGTGGGCGGACGTTCACGTCAGTCTCAAATGACACTCCGTTAATCACCCATTCCGGCGAGTCCGTGAGGTACTGCAAAAATGTGGGCATAAGCGGCGATACGGTCACGAGTATGGCTGCCGACACCCGTACCACCCCCACCACCGACGTCGACGACCCTTTCGTGTCCGTCACCGGATGGGGCCGTACCGCCCCCACCACGGGGTACCTGTGGCGCCCTCGCACCCCCGAACAGGCCGCCGCCGCGGTGCGGGCGTGGGGTGCGCGCGGGGGGATCGCGCGCGGGCTCGGTCGGGCGTACGGGGACGCCGCGCAGAACGCCGGCGGCTGCGTCCTCGACATGACCGGGCTCGACCGGATCCACTCCGTCGACGCCACGGCGGGCACGGTGGTCTGCGACGCCGGCGTCAGCCTGCACCGGCTGATGGAAGTCCTGCTGCCGCTCGGCTGGTTCGTCCCGGTGACCCCCGGCACCCGGCACGTCACCGTCGGGGGCGCGGTCGGCGCCGACATCCACGGCAAGAACCACCACGTCAGCGGGTCGTTCACCCGGCACGTCAGCGCGCTCGACCTGCTCACCGCCGACGGCACGGTCCAGACGGTGGGCCCCGGCCACGAGTTGTTCGACGCGACGGCCGGCGGCATGGGCCTGACGGGCGTGGTGCTGGCCGCGGCGCTGCGGCTGCAACGGGTGGAGACCGCGTACATGCTCGTCGACACCGAACGCGCCGTCGACCTCGACGACGCGATGGCCAAGCTCAGCGCCACGGACCACCGCTACGGCTACTCCGTCGCCTGGATCGACCTGCTCGCGCGCGGGCGCGCCACCGGCCGTTCGGTGCTCACCCGCGGCGACCACGCCCCGCTCGCCGCGCTGCCCCCGCGACTGGCCCGGGCGCCGCTCGCGTTCCGCCCCGGACGGCTGCCGGCCGCCCCCGACGCCGTCCCGCGCGGGCTGCTGAACCGGACGACCGTCGGCCTGTTCAACGAGTTCTGGTACCGCAAGGCGCCCCGCTCGCGCACCGGCCAGGTGCAGCGGCTGACGTCGTTCTTCCACCCGCTGGACGGGGTCCCGCACTGGAACCGGATCTACGGCCGCGACGGCTTCGTGCAGTACCAGTTCGTCGTCGCGCACGGCCAGGAGGAGACGCTGCGCCGGGTCGTGCGGCGCATCGCGCGCCGCGGCTGCCCCACCTTCCTCGCCGTGCTCAAGCGTTTCGGCCCCGGCGACGCCGGCTGGCTGTCCTTCCCGATGCCCGGCTGGACGCTGGCGCTGGACGTCCCGGCCGGGCTGTCCGGACTCGGGGCCCTGCTGGACGAGTTGGACGAGGAGGTCGCGGGCGCCGGCGGCCGGGTGTACCTCGCCAAGGACTCCCGGCTGCGGCCCGAGCTGCTGACGCAGATGTATCCGCGGCTGCCCGAGTTCCGAGCGCTGCGGGCCCGCGTGGACCCGCGCGGGGTCTTCACCTCCGACCTCTCCCGTCGTCTCGGTCTGTGACCCTCCCCCCTTGAGGAGCGCCGTTCATGAAGGACGCCTTCGGCATCCCGCAGTCCCTGCTCGTCCTCGGCGGCACGTCGGAGATCGGACTCGCCGTCGCCCGCCGGCTGATCGCCCGCCGCACCCGCACCGTCTGGCTCGCCGGCCGCCCCTCCCCCGACCTGGACGCCGCCGCCGAAGAGCTGCGCGCGCTCGGTGGTGGTGGTGGTGTTGACGTACACGTCGTCGCCTTCGACGCGCTGGACCCGGCCGGGCACGAGGCGGCGCTGGGCAAGGTGTTCGCGGAGGGCGACGTCGACCTGGTGCTGCTCGCCTTCGGCGTCCTCGGCGACCAGGCGAACGACGAGGGCGACCCCGCAGCGGCCGTACGGGTCGCGCAGACCAACTACACCGGGGCCGTGTCGGCCGGCCTGGTGTGCGCCGGCGCCCTCCAGCACCAGGGGCACGGCTCCCTCGTGGTGCTCTCCTCCGTCGCGGGCGAGCGGGCCCGCCGCACCAACTTCATCTACGGGTCGAGCAAGGCCGGCCTCGACGCCTTCGCCCAGGGCCTCGGCGACGCGCTGCACGGCACGGGCGTGCAGGTGATGGTCGTACGCCCCGGCTTCGTCCGCACCAAGATGACGGCCGGACTGCCGGAGGCGCCGCTGGCCACCACCCCCGAGGCCGTCGCCCTCGCGGTGGAGCAGGGGCTGCGGCGCCGGGCGGAGACGGTGTGGGTGCCGGGGGCCCTGCGGCACGTGATGTCGGTGTTGCGGCACGTGCCGCGCCCGCTGTTCCGCCGGCTGCCGCTGTGAGCCGCGGCGGCTACGGGGTGGAGGACGCGGGTTCGGCGGGCTCGACGGGCTCGGCCGGCTCGACGGGCTCATCGACGGGCGAGCCCTGGGCCGGTACGGAGCCGACGGCGCCCCCGAAGGCGTACTCCCGCAGCTCGCGCCAGACCCCGTCCTCCCCCTGCTCGTAGAGCGAGAACGAACCGCAGCTCCAGGACGCGGCGAAGTCCGCCAGCTCCTCGTACGCCCTGTCCATCGCCTCGTCGGAGATCGCGTGGGCGACCGTGACGTGCGGGTGGTACGAGAACTGGAGCTCGCGCACCAGCGGCCCCGACGCGTCCCGCACCCGCTTCTGGAGCCAGGAGCAGGCCGCGGCGCCCTCGACGACCTGAACGAAGACGACGGGCGAAAGGGGGCGGAACGTTCCGGTGCCGGCGAGGCGCATCGGGAACGCCCGCCCGGCCGCCGCGACCACCGCCAGGTGCGCCTCGATGGCGGGCAGCAGCGCCCGGTCCACCTCGGTGGGCGGCAGCAGCGTGACATGGGTGGGAATGCAGTGCGCGACGGGGTCTCCGAAGCCCGCACGCCGCTCCTGGAGCAGGCTGCCGTACGGCTCCGGGACCGCGATCGAAACGCCGAGCGTTACGGTCCCCACGTCGTTCTCCCGTCATCGCGTCGTGTGTGGCTGTCCAGCCGCCAGTGTGGCTGCTGCGCCGTGGATGTGACCAGAGACGCAGGACACACCCTTGATGGGCCGGATGGCCCCTGTTGTTTGCCCCGCCCCTGCTCAGGCCGGGGGCGGGCACCGGCACTCGGGTGGTGCGGCGCCCGCCGCGGTCTGACTCCGTTCGGGCAGGGTGTTCGAGCCCGGTGTTCGGGCCGCTGGGCACCTCGCGGTGCCCGTCAGCGCTGTCGGTACTGCACGTGCTCTCGGTACCGCCAGTGCCGCCAGCACTGTCAGTGCCGCCAGTGCCGTCAGTGCCGTCAGTGCTTCGCGGGCAGGAAGCCCATCCGGTCGTACGCCGCGGCCAGCGTCTCGGCGGCCACCGCGCGCGCCTTCTCCGCACCCTTGGCGAGGATCGAGTCCAGCGTCTCCGGGTCGTCCAGGTACGCCTGCGTGCGGTCCCGGAACGGCGTGACGAAGTCCACCACGACCTCGGCGAGGTCCGTCTTCAGCGCACCGTACATCCGGCCCTCGTACTCCCGCTCCAGGTCGGCGACCGACGTGCCCGTGAGGGTGGCGTAGATCGTCAGCAGATTGCTGACGCCGGCCTTCTCGACGGGGTCGAAGCGAATGACGGTGTCCGTGTCCGTGACCGCGCTCTTGATCTTCTTCGCGGTGACCTTCGGCTCGTCGAGGAGGTTGACGAGCCCCTTCGGCGTGGACGCGGACTTGCTCATCTTGGCCGTCGGGTCCTGGAGGTCGTAGATCTTGGCGACCTCCTTGACGATGTGGGCCGCGGGGAGGGTGAACGTGTCGCCGTAACGGCTGTTGAAGCGCTCGGCGAGGTCCCGGGTCAGCTCGATGTGCTGGCGCTGGTCCTCGCCGACGGGGACGGAGTCCGCCTGGTAGAGGAGGATGTCCGCGACCTGGAGGATCGGGTACGTGAACAGCCCGACGGTGGTCCGGTCGGCGCCCTGCTTGGCGGACTTGTCCTTGAACTGCGTCATCCGCGACGCCTCGCCGAAGCCGGTGAGGCAGTTCATCACCCAGCCGAGCTGCGCGTGCTCCGGGACGTGGCTCTGCACGAAGAGCGTGCAGCGCTCGGGGTCGAGCCCGGCGGCGAGCAGCTGCGCGGCGGCGAGGCGGGTGTTGGCCCGCAGCTCAGCCGGGTCCTGCGGGACCGTGATCGCGTGCAGGTCGACGACCATGTAGAAGGCGTCGTGGGTCTCTTGCAGCGCCACGTACTGGCGGATCGCTCCGAGGTAGTTCCCGAGGTGGAACGAGCCTGCGGTGGGCTGGATCCCGGAGAGGGCGCGGGGTCGGACGGAAGCCATGTCTTTCATTCTCTCAGGTGTGGAACCGATCTCCGGCCGCCGGTGTATGAAAGGTGTGACCGTAACGGAGGGGGGACGGGCCGCCGTCGATACCGACGACCGGTCCGCGTCCGGAGTCCGGGGGCCCGCGAGCGGGGGCGGGGGCGCGCCCGGAGTGGACGCGGCCTCGGTGATCGCCCGCGTGCGCGCCGGAGAGCCGGAGGCGTATGCGGAGCTGGTCCGCGCTCATACGCAGGTCGCGCTGCGCGCGGCGGTCGCCTTCGGCGCGGGGGCCGATGCGGAGGACGTGGTGCAGAGCGCGTTCCTCAAGGCGTATCAGTCGTTGGACGGCTTCCGGGCCGGCGCGGAGTTCCGTCCGTGGCTGCTGCGGATCGTGGTCAACGAGACGAGGAACGCTCTGCGCTCGGCCGACCGCCGGCGGGCGCTGGCCGGCCGGGAGGCCCAGCTGGACCCCCGTCCGGCGATACCGGAGTCGGCGGACCCTGCGGTGGCCGCGGAGTCGGAGGAGCGGCGGGCCGAGTTGGCGGCGGCGCTCGGCAAGCTCAGCGAGGAGCATCGGCAGGTCGTGACGTACCGGTATCTGCTGGAGATGGACGAGGCCGAGACGGCGCAGGCGCTGGGCTGGCCGCGGGGGACGGTGAAGTCCCGGCTGAGCCGGGCGCTGGCGAAGCTGGGCCGGTTGATAGGAGCGGCGGAACGGGGCGGGAGGTGAGCGGGGTGCCGGAGCAGGAGCCGGGACGCGGTCCCCACGGGGTGCCCGGGAGCCGTTCCGGGGACGCGCCCGGGGGCGGCTCCCCGGGTCGGCCGGCCGGCGGGCCCGGGGAGGGTTCCCTCGGAGAGCCGAGCGCGCTGGAGCTGCGGCTGGAGGCCGAGCTGCGGGCGCTGGGCCGGGCCATCCCGCTCCCCGACGTGGACGGGGAGACGATGGCGGAGCGGGTGCTGTCGAGCCTCCTCGCCGAGCAGGTGCCCGACCGCGTCCCCGACCCCGTTCCGCCCGGCCGGACCGAGAGGCTGCGCGGATGGCTGCGCCGGCACCGGCGCTCACTGGCGGTCACGTTGTCCGGGGCCCTGGTCGCGCTGGCGCTGACGCCCCCGGTGCGGGCCTCGGTCGTGGAGTGGGCGGACCACTTCGACTTCGGCGGGATCGAGGTGCGGCACGACCCGGTGACCCGGCCGCCGGACGCCGGCCGGACCGCGGGGGCCCCCGGGTGCGGAAAGCCGCTGACGCGTGCCGAAGCCGAGCGGAAGGCCGGGTTCGAGTCGCTGGTGCCGGGAGAGCTGGGCGAGCCTGACGCGTTCTCGGTGACCGCGGGCCGCGACGGCCGCTCGATGCTGACGCTCTGCTGGAGCGCGGACGACGGCCGGGTGACCCGACTCGACCAGTTCCCGGCCCGGCTCGACCCGGGCTTCACCAAGACGAGCGCGGAACAACCACAGCGGGTGCAGGTGGCCGACGGCACCGGTGACGGCGGCACCGGCCTCTGGTTCGCCCGACCGCATCTGCTGCGCTTCGTCCTCCTCGACGACGAGAGCGCCCGCTGGGAGGAACAGCGACGGACGGCGGGCCCGACACTGCTCTGGATGTCCCCCGACGAACGGACGACGCTGCGCTTGGAGGGCGTGGACGCGCTGACGCGGGCGGTGGGGATCGCGGAGTCACTGCGCTAGGGCGTGTCTTACGGATCAGGCTGGATCAGGGAGCGGGGTCTGGTGCCGTGGATCTCAAGGCGGAGGAGGGAGTCAATGCGGAGTATTGGCGACCGACGACAACGCGGAGTGGGGGTACCTCCCGGGCCGAAGGCCCAGGGGGAATGGTGCCAGGGCACGCGAGCCCAGCAAGATCCGTAAGACACGCCCCTAGGGCGTGTGGCGGCCTTCGTGTCCTTCCCCGACGGCGCGTTGGACCGGCCCTACCTGCGCCTTGGGCCCCTTCTGACCTCGCGCCGACGAGCGGTGGAAACTTCCGGGATTTCCTTGCGGAGGGTGGAACGCGTCGGCGGTGGGCGGTGTATCAGAGTCGACAGCCAGAGCGGAGAGCCGCTCCGGCGCAGTGTCTGGGGGAATCCATGGGACGACTGCGATGGGCGCGGCAGATCGCCGCGCTGCTGGCCGTGCTGGCGCTGGGGCTGATGTTCGCCCCGGTGGCGGCGGCGGGCGGCCCGACCAGCGTCATGATCATCGAGTATCCGCAGGGCAAGGCCACGGCCCTGCGGGTGGAAAGCAAGGCGTACCAGGATCTTCACCGGCTGATGCAGGCGGGGCCGCCGCTCCAGGGCAGCGCGAAGCCCCCGGCCTGGCTGAATCCGGACCAGCCACCGCCGCATTCGGTCCGGATGACCTGGTTCCTGCACGATGTGCGGGCCTGGCAGACGGACCTGGTCTACTTCGGCGAGGCCCCCGAGGACGTGTGGATCCACAGTCAGGCTGACCATCCCGATGCCACGACCGCGTCGGGGTCGCCGCAGTCCGCCGACAGTTGGCTCGCCTCTGAGGGCGTCTGGCGGCAGCCGACCGACGGCCCGGAGCTGCGGAAGCTGCTGGGCACGCTGGGGCTGAGCTTCGGCGGCGGTTCGGCCTCGGCAGCAGGAGCGACGCCGGACGTGTCAGCGACATCAGCGACCCCCGCGCTCTCCCCCGTCACCTCCGCCACCGCGTCCTCGCCGGGCCCCGGGGAGAACTGGTGGTGGTCACTACCGGGCCTGGTGGTGGGTGCGGCGATAGCCCTGCTGGTGCGGTCCGGAGGGCGCCGTTTCCGGAGTTCCACCTCCTGAGCCCCACGGGCCCGGTGAGGTGGCGACCCCAGCGCCGCTCAAGGTCGCACCAGCGCCACAGCTGCTTGTACGAGCAGGCGACGGTGAGCAACCCGGGGCGCCGGGGTCCCCACCTCCCTCCGGACATCAGGGGAGGTGCCCCGCCCGCACACGGCAGAGGTGGGCGGGGGCTGGCCCCTGCTGGTCAGAGGGGAAGGACCACGTGAACAGCCGCAGACGGGTCATGGACGGACCGCGGACGGCGACGCTCCCGCGAGGGGACGACGCTCGCCGCGGCAAGGGGTCAGGGGGCGGGTCAGGCCGGGAGGCCGGGGGCCGGGTGGGTGGACATGAGCGCCGCGACCTCATCGCGGATGCGCGACAGCGACGCCTCGTCGCCCGAGCGCCCCGCGGCCACCCCCTGGTCGATCCACTCCGCCACCTGCCCCATGTGCTCCACGCCCAGGCCGCGCGAGGTCAGGGACGGCGTTCCGATGCGCACGCCGGACGGGTCGAAGGGCTTGCGCGGGTCGTACGGGACGGTGTTGTAGTTCACCACGATGCCCGCCCGGTCCAGGGCCTTCGCCGCGATCTTGCCGGGGACGTCCTTGCTGGTCAGGTCGATCAGGATCAGGTGGTTGTCGGTGCCGCCCGACACCAGGTCGAAACCGCGCTCCAGCAGCGCGTCGGCCAGGGCGCGGGCGTTCGCGACGACCGCGTGGGCGTAGTCGCGGAAGGCGGGCTGCGCCGCCTCGTGGAGCGCGACCGCGATGCCGGCCGTGGTCTGGTTGTGCGGCCCGCCCTGCAATCCGGGGAAGACCGCCTTGTCGATCGGCTTCGCGTACTCCTCTCGGGACATCAGCATCGCGCCGCGCGGGCCGCGCAGGGTCTTGTGCGTGGTCGTGGAGATCACGTCGGCGTGCGGCACCGGCGAGGGGTGCGCGCCGCCCGCGATCAGACCCGCGATGTGGGCGACGTCCGCGACGAGCACCGCGCCCGCCTCCCGCGCGATCTCCGCGAACGCGGCGAAGTCGATGGTCCGCGGCAGGGCGGTGCCGCCGCAGAAGATGAGCTTCGGCCGCTCCTTGAGCGCGAGGTCGCGCACCTCGTCGAAGTCGATGAGGCCGGTGTCGTGGCGCACTCCGTACTGGACGCCGCGGAACCACTTGCCGGTGGCCGAGACGCCCCAGCCGTGGGTGAGGTGCCCGCCCATCGGCAGGGCCATGCCCATGACGGTGTCGCCGGGCTCGGCGAAGGCGAGGTACACCGCGAGGTTCGCCGGGGAGCCGGAGTACGGCTGGACGTTCGCGTGCTCCACGCCGAAGAGGGCCTTGGCGCGGGCCACCGCCAGCCGTTCGACCTGGTCGATGACCTGCTGGCCCTCGTAGTAGCGACGGCCGGCGTAGCCCTCGCTGTACTTGTTCTGCAAGACCGTGCCGGACGCCTCCAGCACGGCCCGGGACACGTAGTTCTCGCTGGGGATCATCCGCAGCGTGCTGGCCTGGAGCAGTTCCTCCTCGCCGACGAGTGCGGCGAGTTCCGGGTCCACGGCGTTCAATGCGGGGTGGGGCAGGGGGAGAGTCATGGCGTCCTCCGGGCTCACGAGTGGTCCGGGGTACCCAGGCGGGCGGCACCTCGTGGCTCCTGCGCGCCCGGCTCCCTCGGGGTGACCTCCCCGTACGCCAGTCGCCGCGCGCATCTTCACCTTAGGTCATGTCGTGTGGATCTTGCCGGGCTCGCGTGCCCTGGCACCGCTCCCCCTGGGCCTTCGGCCCGGGAGGTACCCCCACGCCGCGTTCTCGTCGGTCACCGACGGCCCCCTGTGCCCTGCGGGCACGGTGGTACCCCCACCGCGTCGACTCTCCCCCTGGGCCTGGCGGCCCGGGTGGGGGCGCCCCCACGCGTAGCCGTGGGGAGCCCCCCCCATCCTCCGCCTTGCGATCCACGACACCAGACCCCTCCCCCTCACCCAGCAAGATCCACACGACATGACCTAATACGCGCGTCGGGTACGAAGGTTTCTTCGTCCACCATGCGAGCGACGATAGAAACAGGGGCGGCGATCCCGTCCCGGACGTCAGGCACCAGCGAAACGGAGATCCCGTGACTGCATCGGAGAGCGCCATCGCCGCCGCCGAGGCGCACAGCGCGCACAACTACCACCCGCTGCCGATCGTCGTCGCCACCGCCGAGGGCGCGTGGATGACCGACGTCGAGGGGCGCCGCTACCTCGACATGCTCGCCGGCTACTCGGCGCTCAACTTCGGCCACGGCAACCGCCGCCTCCTGGACGCGGCGCAGGCGCAGCTGGAGCGGGTCACGCTCACCTCGCGCGCCTTCCACCACGACCGGTTCGCGGACTTCTGCACCCGGCTCGCCGAGCTGTGCGGCATGGAGATGGTGCTGCCGATGAACACGGGCGCGGAGGCGGTGGAGACCGCCGTGAAGACCGCGCGCAAATGGGGCTACCGGGTGAAGGGCGTCCCGGACAACATGGCGAAGATCGTCGTCGCGGCGAACAACTTCCACGGCCGCACCACCACCGTGATCAGCTTCTCCACGGATCCGGAGGCGCGCGCGGACTTCGGCCCGTACACCCCCGGGTTCGAGATCGTGCCGTATGGCGACCTGACCGCGATGGAGGCGGCGCTCACGGAGAACACGGTCGCGGTGCTGCTGGAGCCGATCCAGGGCGAGGCGGGTGTGCTGGTGCCGCCGCCGGGGTACCTCCCGGGCGTGCGGCGGCTCACCCGCGAGCGGAACGTGCTCTTCGTCGCGGACGAGATCCAGTCGGGCCTCGGGCGTACGGGCAAGACGTTCGCGTGCGAGCACGAGGGCGTGGTGCCCGATGTGTACGTGCTGGGCAAGGCGCTCGGCGGCGGCGTGGTGCCGGTGTCCGCGGTGGTGTCGTCGAGCGAGGTCCTCGGGGTGTACCGGCCCGGCGAGCACGGGTCGACCTTCGGCGGCAATCCGCTGGCGTGCGCGGTGGCCCTGGAGGTGATCGCGATGCTGCGCACCGGCGAGTACCAGCAGCGCGCCACGGAGCTGGGCGAGCACCTCCACCGCGAGCTGGGCCTCTTGGCCGGCGGCGGCGCGGTGGAGGCGGTGCGCGGGCGCGGGCTGTGGGCGGGCGTCGACATCTCGCCCGCGCACGGCACCGGCCGCGCGATTTCCGAGAAGCTGATGGCCCGGGGCGTCCTGGTCAAGGACACCCACGGCTCGACGATCCGCATCGCCCCGCCGCTGGTGATCAGCAAGGAGGACCTGGACTGGGGCCTGGACCAACTGCGCGCGGTCCTGACGTCCTAGGGCCTGTCTTACGTCCGCTGGACTTCTATCTCCCCGTACGGCTTCCTCGGCCCCAGCCGGGGTCGGGGAAGCACGGCGGTCCCGGGGTCGGGTGCGGTCCCGGGGTCGGGTGCGGTCCCGGGACGGGTCCGGTCGTCACCTCGCCCGCGCCGAATCCCGTGCCGTGCCCCGTACCGAATCCCGTACCGAATCCCGTGTCGACTGCGGTTCCCACGGGCGATCCGGCTCAGGCTCCTGCGTTTCGAATGCGTCCATCGTTCGTTCCCCCTTCGTACCGACGCGTGTTCGATGGTCCAAACCTATGGCCGTCCCGCCGGGTCGACTTGTCGCGGTACGCACGATTGCCCGTCACTTCGTGCAGTCCAGCCCGGCAGGCCGCATCCGGTGATTCCTCGAACATCCGCCCCGCCCGGTTTACGATCAACGGGCTCGATGCAGTCTCGACACGGGTCGGGACCCGGGTCACGACCCGGGCCCCAAGGGCTCAAGGGTTCGAAGCGCAGGGGGCGTTCCGGATGTGGTCGCGGATCTCCACGGACAGCATGCCCGTCGCCGACCGGGGCGACAGGTGGCACGACGTCATCGCCAGCACCGTCGCCCCCACCCGCCTCGCGATCGAGGACGCCGCGACCTTCCGGGCCCGGGCCGACACCCTGCACTTGGGCGGGTTGACGGCCTCCTGGTTCTCCCACACCACGCTCCGGTCGTGGCGCACACCCACACTGATCCGGCGCAGCGACCCCGGCTACTACTGCCTCGCGCTGATGCAGAAGGGCTCGATGTGGGTGACCCAGCGGCGCAACGAAGCTGAGTTCGGGGCCGGTGAGGCGGTCCTCTTCGACTCGTCCCACCCGCTGGTCGCCGGCACGGGGCCTCGGCACCGCGGCGCCGAGGTGCTCATTCTGAACATCCCGCGGCAGACCCTGGTGCTGCCGCAGGACGGGTTGGACGGGCTGATCGCCACCCCGCTGGACGCCCGCCGGGGCATGGGCGCGGTCCTGACCCGCTTCGTCTCCACCCTCGCCGAGGAGGCCGACGCCTGCACCGGCCCGGAGTTGCAGCGCCTGGGCGGGATGGCGGTCGAGTTGGCCACCGCGTACCTGGCCCAGCACCTCGACGCCGTCGACGCGCTGCCGGCCCGCACCCGGGCGGAGGTGCTGCGGGAGCGCATCGACGCGTTCATCGACGGCAGCCTCGGGGACGTGGACCTCTCGCCCCGGACGGTCGCCGCGCACCACGGGATCTCCCTGCGTTCGCTGTACGCGCTGTTCGAGCCGCGCGGAGAGGGCGTGGCGGCCTCGATCCGGCGCCGCCGGCTGGAGCGGTGCCGCGCCGACCTGGCGCGCCCGGCGCTGCGGCACCAGCCGATCCACGCCATCGCTGCACACCGCGGCTTCAGCAACGCGGAGGTCTTCAGCCGGGCCTTCAGGACCGCGTACGGGATCGCGCCGCGCGCCTTCCGGCAGCAGGCGCAGCGGGCCGCGGTGGCGGGGCTGCTCCCGACGTACGACGCCCCGCCGTGACCTCGACCCCATAACCTCGTGTCGTGCTGTCGTTGTCGTGGTGAGGAGGAGCGGGTGTTCGGAAGGGGCACGTGGTTGCTCGCGGGGGCCGCGGTCGTGACCTGCATCGTTCTCATCGGCCCCGGTGAGCCGGTCGGTGCCCGCTCCACTGCGCCGCTGCCCGCCGAAGACGTGCGGGACGTCGTGCCGAACCGGGTCGTGACCTGGAACATCTGCAATCCGTGCGACGAGGGCAACATCGGCCGGGCCGCGGACATCGCCGCGCTCGCGCCCCAGGTCATCGGCATGCAGGAGGCGTGCGTCCGGGACGTGGAGCGGGTCCGGGAGTACCTGAAGCGCCGGCACGGGCTGGAGTACCACGTCGAGTACGGGTCGGTGCTGCGCAACCGGGGCCGCTGCGGCGGCACGCCGTGGAACCAGGGCGCCTTCGGCCAGGCGATCCTCTCGGCGGCGCCGATGACGGACCGCGTGAGCGTGGAGTACCCCGACGGCGGCTCCGAGGACCGCGGGTACATGGCGGTCACCACCGCGGTGGACGGTCAGCCCGTACGGGTCTTCAACACGCACCTCGCCCAGCGGCGCCAGGAGTCGGTCCGGGCGGGCCAGGTCCGCGTGCTGGCGGCGGAGGTCGCCCGGCACGACCGCGCGATCGTGCTCGGCGACTTCAACGCCGTGCCGGGGTCCGCCGAACTCAAGGGCATGTGGAAGGTGGCGGCGGACGCGGACCCGGGGTGCCGCCCTTCGTCCAGCGGCAACTGCACGCCGACCACCGACTGGCGGCTCAAGTTCGACTACGTCTTCCTGCGCGGTGCCTCCCCCGCGAAGCAGGGCGTGCAGCTCACCCCGAACTCGGACCACGACCTGGTGCACGCCGACGTGTCCCTGAAGGCCGCTCCGTAGCCCTCCCCCGTGCCGTCCGGCATGGAAGAACCCGGCGGCGCAGGGTCAGGGACTGCGCCGCCGGGCTGTCAGGGAGAGCCGTTCTCTTCAGTTGTCCGGTTCAGACATCCGGTTCAGATGCCCGGTGCCACCCGGTGTCCGGTGCCACCCGGTGTGAGCGGGTGGCACCGGTGTGTCCGTCGATCGGCCTCAGCAGGGACCCTGGTCCTGCCAGACGCCCCACTCGCCGGTGGTCCCGGGCTCCTCGCCCTTCGTCCACCACTTCGACTTCCACGCCTTGCCCTTGTGGGAGACGGTCGCGCCGGCGCCGTACTCGCTGGTCGCGCTCCACGGGGCCGCGGTGCAGGTACCACCGTTGGCGCCGCCGTTCGCTCCACCGTTCGCACCGCCATTGGCCCCACCATTGGCGCCGCCGTTCGCGCCGCCATTGGCCCCACCGTTGGCGCCGCCGTTGGTGGCCGAGCCGTCGCCCGGCTCGACGAGCTTGGTGCCGCGCGCCAGGTCGGCCGCGATGGCGTACGTCTTGCCGCCGAAGGTGACGGTCCAGTTGGACGGCGTCGAGGTCGGCAGGTAGTAGACGAAGTCCAGCTCGACGGAGGCGCCCGGCGCCACCGACTGCCACGCCGGGAGCTTCAGCGAGACCCGGTGGAAGTCACCCTTCAGACCGCCCACGTTGTTGCCGGTGTGGTCGCTCTTGATGATCTGTGTGCCGAAGCCGGACTGGTCCTTGGCGTTGGCCGGCGCGGAGGTCCCGTAGTCGAACTGGAACTCCGTGCCGCCCGGCAGGGTCGCCTTGGTGTTGTTGGTGATCTTCAGCTTGGGGCTGATCGGGTAGTTCGAGTCACCCAGCGGGAACTGTCCGAACTCGACGTCGACGTTGATCGCGTCGGTGGGCAGGGTCGCGTTGGACTTCTTCACCCCGTACGGCGCAGCCGCCTTGTACTTGTCGTACATCAGCGAGACCAGCGAGGAGCCGGGCTCGTACTGGCCCTTGGCGGCGTTGTAGTCGTAGTCGCCCGCCAGCTCCCAGATCATGGTGCCGCCGAGGCCCTTGTTGACCACGTAGTCGGCCTTGGCGCCCATGGACTGCTCGTCCTCGGTGGAGATGAAGACCTTCTTCTCCGCGTTCCACAGCCACGGGGCAACCATCGTGGAGTCGTACTTGCGCACGTACTTGCCGGTCAGCTTGGTGTCCGCGGGCAGGCCGAACTTGGGCAGGTAGTCGGGGACGACACCCTTCTCCAGGTTCTTCGCGTGCCACATCGGGTTGAAGCCCGCCGGGGACTCCTTGCCGTTGGTGTCCTTGTCGTGCCAGACGTTGTCGATGCCGACGGCGCCGTCACCGCACTTGGTCAGTCCGGAGCCGGGCGGGCAGGTCGTCGCGGACGCCTTGCCCCACAGTCCGTCGGTGCCGCCCTGGACGTTCTTCCAGCCGCGGGTGTACGTCGGCACGCCGATGTTGATGCGGCCGGCCGGCATCGAGGCGCGGAAGTAGTGGGCCGCCCAGTCGGTGTTCAGGTAGCCGATGCCGCCGTACTGCGCGGTCGTGTAGACGCCCGCACCCGCCAGCTCGGAGTCCTTGCCGTCGTCGTACAGCGCGGCGTTCGGCCCGACGTGCTCGTTCCAGGTGCCGTGCAGGTCGTACGACATGATGTTGAGGTAGTCCAGGTACTTCGTGGTCTGGAACGTCTCCATGCCGCGCAGCAGGTACCCGGAGGACGGCGCGGCGACGGTCAGCAGGTAGTGCTTGCCGTCGGCGGCGCTGGCCCGGTCGAGCTTCTCGCGCAGGGTCTTCATCAGCACGTTGTAGCTCTTGTTGAGCCCGGCGCGGCGTGCGTTGGCCTCCGGCCAGTCGGCCGGGTTGCCCGCGTCCTTCATCGACGTCGGGTACTCGTAGTCGATGTCGACGCCGTTGAAGCCGTACTTGCGGATGAACTCGACGGAGGAGTCGGCGAAGGTGTTGATGCCGGCCTGGTTGACGGAGCCGTCGGCGTTCGTCGTCGTCTTGTAGAAGCCGCCGCTGTCCGTCCAACCGCCGACCGAGATCAGCGTCTTGACGTTCGGGTGGGCCTTCTTGAACTTCGTCAGCAGGTTGAAGTGGCCCTTGTACGGCAGGGCCGGGTCCATCTCGGCCCCGGCGACGCCCGGCCAGGTCATCCCGGTGTTCGCGTTGTCCGGCCCGTCGGCACCGATGGTGATCTTGTTGGCCGAGTCGATGCCCGCGAAGGCGTAGTTGATGTGGGTGATCTTGTCCCACGGGATGTTGTTGGCGAGGTAGGCCGGACGGCCGTCCTTGCCGGTGCGCCAGTTGGCGAAGTAGCCGATGATGCGGCGCTGGTGGTCCGCGCCCATCTTCTCGCGGCCCTCGGTGTCGTACACCGAGCAGTACGGCACGTCGACGCCGGGCGTCGTGTACAGCCCTTCGGGCCGGCACTGCTCTTGCGAGGCGGCCTGGGACACGCCTGACGAGAGCGTCGTCGCCAGCAGCGCACCGATGGCGGCGGCGCCGGCGGCGAACAGCGTCGCCCTCGTTCGTCTGGGGGACAGCACTTTCGGATCCTCCTGGTGGGGGGCCCGCGCCCGCCAGGGACGCAGGGTGTTCTGGCCACGCACAACTTCTATGGGGGGTGGGCGCGTTGACCCCTGGACAGTCAGGTCCCGGGGGTCGGATCCGCAGAGGTGAACGAGACATTAAAAGGACTAGACCAGCCAGTCAATAGGTCTGGACCTTTCGGCGTGATTCCCATGTGGCCAATACACGCGTCCGGACATGCCTCCGGCGCACCGGCCGTGTTCCTCCCGCCCTGCCTCGTGGTCACCTCGAACGGGGACGCTACTCGCGGCGGGCGGGCGCTTGGGCGGTTGTGAGAGCACTCTCATGAGCCCGGTGGTGTGCCGGGCGCAGGGCGGCAAGCCCGCCGGAGGAGGTGTCACAGGGTCGGGCGTGCCCCTCAGCCCAGAGCCGTGAGCTCTGCCTCGATCAACTCGCGAGCATCCACCCCGTAACGAGTCGACTTCTGCAACATCTTGAACACCCGTTCATAGAGGGCGACTTCAGATGGTTCGGTGATACTGGCGCTCGCCGAGTACGGCTCGATCTCCACCCGTGCCCCGTCCAGAATGGTGAACGAGTTCGACGGATAGGCGGCCATGGGCGCCCGCGCCGGAATGACCCCGAGTGTCAGTCCCGGAGTGTCCATGGCCTCCAGGATCCGCCGTAGCTGCGCACGCATGACGTTGACGCCGCCCATGTTCGTGCGCAGTGCCTGCTCACCGAGCAGTACGTGATACTCCCGCCCTGCCAGCCCCAGGTACTGCGCCCGCGCCGTCCGCGCGGCGACACCCTCTTCGACGTCGTCCGGGATCTGATGGACGTCGACCACGAGACGGAGCACAGCACGGGCGTAATCGGGCGTCTGGAGCATGCCCCACACGAGGTTGTCGCAGTAGTGACGAGAGTTGCGGGTCTGCCGCACCAGGTCGAGGAAGGCTTCCTGAGTGGGTCCCGTCCCCTGCTGGAGCAGTTCGTCCCAGTCATCGTTCCGCTGATCCGTCGTCATGGAGGATGTCTTCCCTTCTCGGCCGAGCAATCGAACCGCGCAACAGTCGCGGCAGGAGCAATCTGCCGCAACCGAGCACCGAGCGTGTGCGATCTGCCACATTCTGGTGATCCACAAAACGGAAGGAGAGGCCATGACCCTCAAGTTTCTCGGCACGACCTCCGAAGAGGGGGACTGCCCGACGCTGTACGAGGTGATCGAGACCGGGGACATCGTCGTCCAAGGAGACCGACTCCTCGACGCGAACCACCTCGCACAACTGCGCGACGTGAAGGACTCGGAGACCTTCGTGGTCGTACCCCGGGCGCTGCTGACCCAGTTCGCGCCCAAGGAGTGACATGAGCAAGGTGACGCCCTTCGCTGAGGCATCCCACCTCTTCGAGGAGTTCGAGCACACCGCCTGGCGGCTGGAGACCCGACGGGGCTACGCAACCGACCGCCGGAGCGAGAAGTGGCAGCGGTGGCTGAGCGGTGCGGGCATCGACCACGAACCCGACAACCGTTGGCACCTCAATGTGCGGGCCCAGACCGCACTCGGCAAGCGCTTCGAGCGGGTACGCATCGTCGACGATCCGCCGACGGACGGCCAGCGGTACCTGCTGGACACCGCTCCGGGCAATGTGGCGGCCGGAGAGGACATGCGGAACCTCGCACGCGCGGAGGCGATACGTCTGGGATTGCCAGAGTTCGACTTCTGGCTGTTCGACTCGCGCGTGATGATGAAGTTCCACTTCGACGCTGAGGGCACAACCCTCGGTGTCGAGGTCATCGAAGACGCCCCCGACGTACTCGCAGCGTGTCAGGCCCGAGATGCCGCCTGGCACTACGCGATCCGCACCCACGAGTACCGTGAACGGGTACGTTCCACCGTGTGAGTACTGACTTCCAGCGAGCCAGGACCGCCCTCGGTGCGCGACTTCGTGAGCTGCGCATCGAGGCCGGGCACGACGGCAAACGGATCGCCGAATGCCTGGGCTGGCAGCGCTCCAAAGTCAGCCGGCTGGAGAACGGGAAGCAGACACCGTCTCCGGTCGACCTACGGGCTTGGGCGGTGGCGGTGGGGCGGCCGGACCTGGCGGACGATCTGGTGCGCCAGGTCGCCAGCCTCGAAACCCGCTACCGATCGTGGCGGCGCCAGCTCGCGGGGGGACATCGCGCTCGCCAGGAACTGGGCATTCAGGTCACCAACAGCACCGACTTCACGCGATCGCTGGAGGTCGCGCGCGTGCCGGGGTTGCTCCAGACGGCCGACTACGCCCGGAACGTCTTCACCGTGAACTCGGAGTTCCGCGGCACGACCAAGGACGCAGAAGAGGCCGTTCGCGCGCGGCTACGGAGGCAACAGGCGCTGTACGAACCGGGCAAGAGGTTCCACTTCCTCGTGTGGGAAGGTGCCTTGCACGTCCTCACCTGCTCGAAGTCGGTCATGGCCGCACAACTCGACCGGCTGACGAGCCTGATCGGCCTCGACACCGTCTCTCTCGGAATTCTTCCTCTCGGCGCCGAGCTGCGCCGTGCGCCGACGCACGGCTTCTGCATCTACGACCGCCGCCTCGTGATCGTCGAGACGACCGGCACCGAACTCTGGCTCGACGACGAGGAGAGCATCCGCACCTACGAGCGGGCATGGGAATGGTTCGCCGACTGCGCCGTCTACGGGAGCCAGGCGCATCGGCTGATCATCCGCGCCCGGGGCTGCATCCAAGGCTCCTGAGCAACTGAGCACATCAGGCGGCGGCATCTAACAATCCCGAGCAATCGCATGGATTTCACCTCATTCACCTCCATAGCTTCGAGATCTACGCGGACAAGTGCTCCGCACCACGAAGTGCGCTGGAGGATGCCATGCGCGATCACGCAGCAGCGAACACCTGGATCACGTTTGTCGACCCCGAGGACGACGACGGCAAGGGCGGCAACGAGAGCGGCGGCTGCGGGGACGGCGACGGCTGCGGTCGTCGCTGACCCGCACGGCTCAAGGACAGCGCCTTGCAACGACACCACCACGGCTACACCTGGCTCGGCAGCGGTTTCGACCTCCACCAGGACGGCCCGCGCCGAGCCGTACACCCCACCTTCGCCACGAACCCCCTACCGCCCCTGGAGGTGGCGCACTGGCTCCTGAAACCCGCCTCGCTCGTACGGGGTACCTACGACGGGCCCCGCGAGGCCGCGGAGTGGTTCGCTGCCCAAGTACGCCCGCACGCTGCAACGTTCGCCACGCAGCCGGACCCGTTCACGATCGATGACCGGATCCCGGCGATCGCCGAGCAGGTCGCGGACGGCGCGGATGTCGTCGGCGGCTGGTGGCTGACCGGACAGCGCTTCCTGTCCGTGACCCTGGTCGCCTGCTCGCCCCATCGACTCCGACCGTCGTACGCCTGCCCAGTGGAACTGCGTTGAGCGACATGAACGGGCTGGCCCCTTCCGGCGCTGCCGGGGACCACACGACAGAAAGATCTCCCTGACCGGATCCTCACATCGTCGCGCCAGGCTTCTTCGAGCCGGAAGAGCAGGAAGAGCCGGACGCGCCAGAGAAAGAGGATCCATGCCCGACCACTCCGACCGTCGCCCCTCCCCCGCCCGACGCGGCGGGGCCCTCGCCGCCGTGGCCGCCGTCGCCTTGCTCTCCGCGCCCGCCGCCGTGGCCGCTCCGACGGCCCCGAGCAGCGCAACGGAATCCGCGTCGGCCGTCGTGCACCCCGTCGCCCCGACCGCCGCCGACGAGAAGGCGGTACGGGACTACTGGACGCCCGCGCGGATGGCGGCCGTCCTCTCCGACCCGCCGTCGAACCGGCCGCCCGCCGGCGGGCCCGACGGAGCCGCCTGGCAGGGGTCCGCCGCGCTCTCCAAGTCCGTGGGACGGCTCTTCTACACCGACCGCGACGGCGAGGACTCCAGTTGTACGGCCACCTTGGTGACCGCCGCCAACCGGAGCACCGTGGTGACCGCCGGGCACTGCACCCTCGGGCACAACCTCCTTGGTGACGACGCCCGGTGGAACACGAACCAGCTCTTCGTCCCCGGCTACCGCGACGCCAAGGCCCCGCACGGCACCTTCGCGGTGCGGCTCGCGTCCGTGCACCCCGAGTGGGTCAAGAGCGGCGAGAACTCCCCATACGACCAGGCGTTCCTCGCGCTCGGGCGCAACGCGGCCGGCGAGCGCGCCGCCGACGCCGCCGGGTCCACCCAGCGGCTCGGGTACGACAAGCCGGGCAACCTCCCGGTCCAACAGTTCGGCTACCCCCGCGCCTCCGCCTACAAGGAAGCGAACCAGGGACGGCCGGAGTTCACGGGCAAGCGGCTGGCGCACTGCTGGGGCACGGCCAAGGAGACCATGGGCTGGGGCGAAGTGCCGAAGCCCGAGGACCGGTGGGGTGTCCGTTGCGACATGGGCGGCGGCTCCAGCGGCGGGCCCCGGGTCGCGGACTTCAACAACTCGACGGGGAAGGGCGCCGTCGTCGGCGTCAACAGCGGCAGCTGGCACATGACCGAGGCCGGCCGGGCCTGCGAGGCGCCCGCGGCGGACTGCCACCGGTACCTCGTCGGGCCGCGGTTCACCAAGCAGGTCACGCAACGCCTGTTCGCCGCGGTGCAGAACTCGTAGGTCGCGCAGCCTGCCCAACCGAAAGCCCCGCCGCGCCCGAGGACAACGGGGCGGCGGGGCGCGGAGTTCGGTGGACGACTACGCGTCCGTGCGCCTGGCGTACTCGACCAGGTCGGCGAAGGCCGTGTGCGTCAGGAGCAGGACCGGGCCGTCCTCAAGCTTGCTGTCCCGGACCGGGACGACGGGGAGTCCGTCCACGATTTCGACGCAGTTCCCACCCTCCTGGTTGCTGTAGCTGGACTTGCGCCAGGCGGCGTCGCTGAGGTTGAGCTGGGACACGCGCACTGCTGTCCTCCATGTACGACCGGATCATGTCGAGCGACATGAATGGGGGTAGGGCCTGAGCCCTGAGCCGATCGTACAAAAGTGAGTAGTACTTGACCTCTTCAGGCTCTTCGACCAACCAGCCGAAGTCTGAGCCCTCCCGATACGCGAGGACCGTGCCGTCCGGCATGTCCAGAACATCGAGTGAGCCGCCCATCGCCTCGTGCGCGCCCTCGCTGTAAGGGAGCACCTGGAGCGTGATGTTCGGTCGTTCGGCCGCTGCAAGCAGGGCCGCCAGTTGGGTTCTCATGACGTCCTGGCCCCCGATCGGCCTGTGCAACACCGCTTCGTCCAAGACGACCCAGAGATGCGGTCCGTGCTGCGCGAACACGCGTTCCTGTCGCGCCAGTCGGGCCGCAACTCGCTCTTCAAGTTGCTCCGGCGTTTTGAGAGTTCGTCCGACGCTCAGCATCGCGCGGGCGTATTCCTGGGTCTGGAGCAGGCCGTGCACCGAGTGGGCCGTGTACGCCCGGACCTCCAGGGCTCGCGCCTGTGCCCGCAAGTACGCCCGCGACCAGTTCGGGTACGCCTCCGCGTGGACGTACGGCCACAACTCCTCGAAGAGCCGGTCCGTATCGAAGATGCGGTCAAACGCCCGCGACAACTGCAACGTCGGCTTCGCGCCCGTTGCCCGCTCGATCTGCGCGATCCGCGAATGTTCCACCGGGATCATCGCCCCCAACTCCCGCTGGGTCCAACCGCGCCCCTGCCGCAGTCGCCGTAACCGGCCGCCGTACAGCTCCGCCATCGACGGGGTGTCCATGTCCTTGGCCATAGCTTCGCCCTCCGTGGATCCACGGTGTTTACGACCTCGGTCGTCAACACCGACCTCCTGGCGAGGTTATGCACGGAAGTCCAGCCTTGTGAGGCAGAACGAACCATTCCGCCCCGGACGATTTACGAGGAGAGGCGCGGCTATCAGGCATGCCAGAAAACAGCACAACCCCCGCCTGCGCGTTCGAATTGACCGCACTGAATGCGCGACCGAGAACGGGTGACGTGGTCTTCGACGCCGCCACGCAAAAGGTCGGGCGGGTCATGGACCAGATGTGCCGACTCGTGCAACTCAGACCGCTGGACGGCGGACGGGAATGGGACGCGTCACCCGACGACCTCACGCCCGTGTCGCTCACGCCACCGCCCGCCGCCGGAGCGCGGTGACATGAACCCCGTACCCCCCACACCCCGCACACCACCCCGCCGCATCTGCGCCGACCTCGCGACCCTCCCCCTCCAACTGGTCGTCCTCACCCAGGACATGTGGCCCGATCCCCCGGCCCATCCCATCCAGATCGTGACCCGGCTGAGGTGCGCGCTGGAATCGCATGAAAAAGGGCCGCATTTCGACCTCGTGCGTGAACTCGACGACAGTGAGGAAAACGAAGTCTGGGCGCAGTGGAAAACCGGAAGAGATCCCTCCGCCGTCACGCTCCTCCGTGACTGCCCCGCGGACAACGGGGCTCCCGGTGGCGCCCATGAAGCGTGCGTGCTCTTTGCCGGGCATCCCGGTGGGCACAGCTACGAATTCACGGACCCCGAGTACGACGCCATTCGCGATGGCGGTACCCGGGGTCCGTGAAAAGGAATCCGCTACGGCTGGATCAGATGAGGCCGAGCGCGCGGACCGCCTCGCGCTCCTCCGCCAGCTCCTGCACCGACGCGTCGATGCGGGCGCGCGAGAACTCGTTGATGTCCAGGCCCTGGACGATCTCGTACCGGCCGTCCTTCGTCGTGACGGGGAAGGAGGAGATCAGGCCCTCCGGGACGCCGTACGAGCCGTCGGACGGGATGCCCATGGAGGTCCAGTCGCCGTCCGCGGTGCCGTTCACCCAGGTGTGGACGTGGTCGATCGCCGCGTTCGCCGCCGACGCCGCCGAGGAGGCGCCACGGGCCTCGATGATGGCCGCGCCGCGCTTGGCGACGGTCGGGATGAAGGTGTCCGCGAGCCACGCCTGGTCGTCGATGACCTCCGCCGCGTTCTTGCCCGCGATCTCCGCGTGGAAGACGTCGGGGTACTGCGTGGCGGAGTGGTTGCCCCAGATCGTCAGGCGCTTGATGTCGGAGACGGCCGCACCCGTCTTCGCCGCGAGCTGGGAGATCGCGCGGTTGTGGTCGAGGCGGGTCATCGCCGTGAAGCGGTCGGCCGGTACGTCCGGCGCCGCGGCCTGGGCGATCAGCGCGTTCGTGTTCGCCGGGTTGCCGACGACGAGCACCTTGATGTCGTCCGCCGCGTGGTCGTTGATCGCCTTGCCCTGGGGCTTGAAGATGCCGCCGTTGGCCTCCAGCAGGTCACCGCGCTCCATGCCCTTGGTGCGCGGGCGGGCGCCGACGAGCAGGGCGACGTTCGCGCCGTCGAAGGCGACGTTCGGGTCGTCGGTGATGTCGATGCCGCGCAGCAGCGGGAACGCGCAGTCGTCCAGCTCCATGGCGGTGCCCTGGGCGGCGCCGAGGGCGGGGGTGATCTCAAGAAGGCGCAGCTTGACCGGCACGTCGGGGCCGAGCAGGTGGCCGGAGGCGATGCGGAACAGCAGCGCGTAACCGATCTGGCCGGCCGCGCCGGTCACGGTGACGTTCACGGGGGTGCGGGTCATGGCGATCTCCGTAAGACAGCTGGCGGATGGGGGTCCGTGCCCCTGGGTCGGATCCCTCTCCGCATCCATCCGCATCCGTCCGCACGCTTCCGCTTCTCACGGAGTTCTCACGAATCTTGATGTGAAGAGACATCCAGCCGTCAGGCTATCCGACCCGCACGACCGCGCCCCTCCGGCCCCTCGTTGCGTTCCTCACGGCGTGACGACCGTGCAGGCCGTGGTGCCCGTCGCCAGCGTGGCGCAGCCCTTCGCGTCCGTCCCCTTCTCCGTCGCCGTCATGGGCGTGTACGCGTCGGTCCCGCTGGTCACGGTGCCCTTCTGGGCACCCTTGCCGCCGACGCTGATCCGTACGGAGTCCCCGGAGGTCGCATCGGCGATGCGGGCCCAGGCCGCCCGGCACACCTCGCTGTAGCGGACCTCGATGCTGGCCTCCCCCACGGTCGCCTGCGACACGGTCCGGGCGAACCGGCCGCCGCACCCCATGGCCTCCGGATTGCGACCCGTGCAGTCGTCACCGGTGCACTTCACGCCCGCGGGCCGGGCGCCGTCGGTGTTGGCGGCGGTGGAGGGGGAACTGCTCGCGGTGAGCGAGGGCAGCGGCGCCTTCGCGACGGGCACGGCGCGGTCGCCGTCACCGTCGCCGCCCGTCGTACCGCCCAGGTCCGTGAGGAAGACCGCCGCCACGATCACCGCGAGCGCACCGGCGACGCCGGTCAGGAACATCACGATCCTGCGCTTGGCGCCGAGGTCGCGGCCGGTTGCCGGCGGCGGGGTCGCCGGGCCGCCGCCGTCGCGCAGGACGGCGTTCCAGCGCGCGGGTTCCGCCGGGGGCCCGGGCTCCACCGGGCGTTCGCCCTCACGCTTCGCCAGCCCTTCCTTCACCTTGGCGACCCGCAGCTGCTCCGTCGCCCGGTCCCGCCCCGCCTCCGCCCGCCGCGACGCCTGCGCCGCGCGCTCGCGCACCGCGGTCAGGCCCTGCTCGCCCGTGCCGGTCAGCCGGGCCAGCGCGGTGACCGCGCTGTGCGGTGGTACGAGGCGCGCATCGAGGTAGCGCTCCCAGGACGTCGGGTCGAAGCCGGTCTCCGCGGCGAGTCCGGCGAGGTCCAGACCGCTGTGGTCGACGAGTCGGCGCAGGTGCTCGGTGAGCTCCCGGAAGTCCGGGTCGAGCCCGTCCGGCAGCGCCTTCCACTGCGGCATGTCCTACCCCCTGTGTTCCCCCCCGACGGTCCAGTCTCCCACCAGGGGACCGCCCGGCGCACGGCACCGGAATCACCCCGTCCGAGGCGGGCGTCCCAGCCGTCCCCCTGGGTCGTTTCCAGCACCCGAACGCCGCCCGGACATGCGGAAGGCGCCCGCCCCCAGGGGGGAACGGGCGCCTCGGGAACCGCCGTCACCTCGTCTCGCGGCCGACCAGGAAGTGGACCACGTCCTCCAGGAACGGTATGTCCAGCCAGGGGTTCGGCTGCGCCATCGCCGCCAGCAAGCAGATGACCGTACCCAGCAGCCCGTACGTGATCATGTCCGTGAACCGCGACCGTACGGCGAGCATGCCGACGGACGGCAGGACCCGCCGCATCACGGCGGCCGTGATCAGCGCGGCGCCGACGATCAGCGTGCCGAGCCGGAACGCCCCGGAGAACGGGTCCGTGCCCACGATCACCAGGCCGAGCGCGACCAGGCCCGTCACGGTCAGCAGCGGCCACTGCCGGGCGGGGGCGGGCGCGTCGCCCGGTGCGGCCCGGCCGCCGCCCTCCGGGCGGGCGGTGTCGGTCGTCATCTTCGGCGGCCGACGGGTGAAGCCCTTCCCAGCGCCCGTGCCGGACTCGTCACCCGCGCCGGACTCGTCGCCCGCACTGGACTCGTCGCCCGCGCCGTCTTCCGCGGCGCCCTCCGCGCCCTCCTGCTCGGGGGGAACCGCCGCGTCCTCGTCGGGCACGCCGTCGGCGCGGCCCGCCGACAGCGGCCCTTCCGCCGCCCGACCGGTCTCCCGGTCGCCATTCGTCCGTACGCCCATGGCCAACTCAGCCCTCCGCTGCCGCTTCCGCCGCGCGCTCCGCCGCCTCGACGACGTTCACCAGGAGCTGGGCGCGGGTCATCGGGCCAACGCCGCCGGGGTTCGGGGCGACCCAGCCGGCCACCTCGACGACCCCGGGGTGCACATCGCCGACGATCTTGCCCTTCTCGTCCCGGCTGACGCCGACGTCCAGCACCGCGGCGCCCGGCTTGACGTCCTCCGGCTTGATCAGGTGCGGCACGCCGGCCGCGGCCACGATGATGTCGGCCTGCCGCAGGTGCGCGGAGAGGTCGCGGGTGCCCGTGTGGCACTGCGTCACGGTCGCGTTCTCCGACTTGCGGGTGAGGACCAGCGGCATCGGGCGCCCGATGGTGATCCCGCGGCCGACGACGACCACGTTCGCGCCCTTGATCTCCACGTCGTGGTGGCGCAGCAGCTGCACGATGCCGTACGGGGTGCAGGGCAGGGGGCCGGGCACGCCCAGCACCAGCCGGCCCAGGCTCATCGGGTGCAGTCCGTCGGCGTCCTTGGCGGGGTCCATCAGCTCCAGGACGCGGTTGGCGTCGATGCCGTCGGGCAGCGGGAGTTGGACGATGTAGCCGGTGCACTCGGGGTTGTCGTTGAGCTCCCGGACCACCGCCTCGATCTCCTCCTGCGTGGCGGTGTCGGGAAGTTCGCGCTGGATGGACGCGATGCCGACCTGGGCGCAGTCGCGGTGCTTGCCGTTGACGTACCAACGGCTGCCCGGGTCGTCGCCGACGAGGAGCGTGCCGAGCCCGGGGACGACGCCCTTCTCCTTGAGCGCCGCCACGCGGGCGGTCAGTTCGGACTTGATCGCGGCAGCGGTGGCCTTGCCATCGAGAATCTGGGCAGTCATACCCCCATCCTCGCGGATGGCACCGCCCTGGTTCCAATTGCGCCCCCGCGGCCCGCGCGACGAACCGGCGACAGGGCTGCGACCTGCGGGTTCCCCACGTGCCGTGGCGCACTCTTCACTCTCGGTGCCGAACCTCCCGGAACGGGCCTTCCATGTCATGATCACGCGGCACCCTGAGTTCCAGTTGTCGCGGTGCACTCAGCAGCACGGGGGAGAGCACGATGGGTTACACGATTCCAGAGGGCGTCGACACGATGTTGGACGTCGTGGGCGTGGGCTGGCCGAACGTCGACGAGGACGCGTACCGCGACATGGCGGACGCCCTGCGGGAGTTCGCGACGGACGCGGACGACGACGCCGGCACCGCCCACGGACACATCCAACGCCTGCTGTCGACCGGGCAGAGCGAGTCCCTGACGGCGCTCGACAAGCACTGGAAGAAGGTCCAGGGAAAGAACAAGGACCTCGCGGGCGCGGCCCGCATCATCGCCGGGGCGCTCGACCGGGTCGCGGACATCATCGTCGCGCGCAAGGCCGCGGCGGTCGCCGAGTTGGCAGACCTGTGTGCCACGGTCGGGATCGCCCTGGCGGCGGCCCCGTTCACCATGGGACTCACCACCCTCCTCGCCGGTGGGAAGATCGTCGCCACCCGGATCGCGTTCAAGAAGATCCTCAAGGAGATGGCGGAGGCGGCGGTCGCGGAGATCACCGCCACGCTCACCCAGCCCGCCGTCTCCGCGCTGGAGAACATCGTCACCGATCTGGCGATCCAGACCGCGATGGACGTGACCGGCGCGGACGGCAGCACGCAGATCAACTCCGCCGGCAGCAACGGCGGCAGCGGTGGTTCCGGGGGCACCCTGGGCATCGATCACGACGCGCACGGCTCGACCGGCAGCAGGCTGGCGAACGTCCAGGTGTCGATGGACGGCCGCGCCAAAGGCAAGATCGACAAGGCCAAGGGGCACCACGGACGGGCCAAGGGCAAGGACTCCCTCACCGCCGTCCTCGACGGCACCATCGAAGGCGTCGTCGAGAAACTCATCAAGGGCCACAAGCACCTCGGCGACCACGTGGGCAAGAAGCTCCCCGACGCCCTCGGACAGAGCTCCAAGACCCACAAGAACACCGACAAGGACGTCGACGACCGCCTCAAGAAGATCACCGGCAGCGGCAAACGCGACACCGACGACCTCACCAACAAACGCGCCGAAACCGGCGCCCCCGCCCGCAAACACCCCGACGACGTCCGCACCCAACCCGCCTCGCTGGACGACGTCAAGAACGACCCCCGGCGCCACTCCGTCCCCCTCGACAAGAAGACCTGCCGGAACGACCCGATCGACATCGCCACCGGCGAGATGACGCTGCCGCAGACCGATCTGGTGCTGCCCGGCGTCCTGTCGCTGGCGGTGCGCCGCACCCATCTGTCGGGGTACCGCTACGGGCACTGGTTCGGCCGCAGTTGGGCCTCCACCCTGGACGAGCGCGTCGAACTCGACGCCGCCGGCCGCGGCGCGATCTGGGCCCGCGAGGACGGATCCGTCCTCGTCTACCCGCGACTGCCCGCCCCCGGCGACCCGGACGGCGTGCTCCCCCTGGAGGGCCCGCGGCTACCTCTGGTGCATGGCGGGCAGCAGGACGCGGAGACGTCGTACCTGGTCACCGACGCGGCGACGGGCACCGTCCGCACCTTCACCGGCAGCCCGTACGGCGAGTCCTCCGCCTTCTGGCTGCGGGAGATCGAGGACCGCAACGGCAACGGCGTCACCTTCCAGCGCCGCCCCGACGGCAGCCCCACCAGGGTCGTCCACGACGGCGGCTACCAGGTCCGCACGACCGTGGTCGACGGCCGCGTCACCGAACTGTCGCTACGCACCCCCGACGGCCCCGTCACCGTCCTCACCTACGGCTACGACGGCGACAGCAACCTCGACGCCGTCACCAACTCCTCCGGCCTGCCGCTCCGGTTCGCCTACGACGCCGACGCGCGCATCACGTCCTGGACCGACCGCAACGACTCCACGTTCCAGTACGCGTACGACCCGGCCGGGCGCGTCGTGCGGACCGTCGGCCCGGACGGCACCCTGTCCTCCTCCTTCGCGTACGAGACCGACCCCACAACCGGCGCCCGCGTCACCCGCTACACCGACTCCACCGGCGCGACCACGGCCTTCCACCTCAACGACCTGCTCCAGGTCGTGGCGGAGACCGATGCGAACGGCGCGACGAGCCTCTTCGAGCGGGACCGCTACGACCGGCTGCTGAGCAGCACCGACCCACTGGGCCGCACGATCGGCGTCACGTACGACGCGGACGGCTCCGTCACCTCGGTGACCCGCCCCGACGGCCGCGCGACGACCGTCGAGCACGACGGCGCCGGCCTGCCCGTCCTCGTGACCCAGCCGGACGGCAGGACCGTCCGCCAGGAGTACGACGACCGGGGCAACCGCACGTCCGTGACCGGCCCCACCGGCCTCACGACCCGCTTCGGCTACGACGGCCGGGGCCGCCTGGCGTCGACGACCGACCCCCTCGGCAGGACGACGTCGCTGCGCTGCGACGACGCCGGTCTCGTCGTCGAGTCCACCGATCCGCTGGGCGCCGTCACCGGGTACGCGTACGACGCCTTCGGCCGCCCCGTCGCGATCACCGACCCGCTCGGCCGGGTCACCCGGCTGACGTGGAGCACCGAGGGCCGGCTGCTGCGCCGCGCGGAGCCCGACGGCAGCGAGCAGACGTGGACGTACGACGGCGAGGGCAACGTGCTCGGCCGCACGGACCCCGCCGGCGGGCGGTCCTCGTACGAGTACGGCGCCTTCGACCGGCTGTCCGCGCGGACGGGCCCGGACGGCGCCCGCTACGAGTTCGCCCACGACACCGAACTCCGGCTCACCCAGGTCACCGACCCGCGCGGGCTGACCTGGACGTACGCGTACGACCCGGTCGGCCGGCTGATGTCCGAGACGGACTTCGACGGCCGGACCCTGCGCTACGGCTACGACGCCGCCGGCCAGTTGACGTCCCGCACCAACGCGCTCGACGAGACGACCCACTACGCGTACAACGCGCTCGGCCAGCTCGTCCGCAAGGACGCGGCCGGCGCGGTGACGGAGTTCGCGTACGACGTCTTCGACGAGCTGGCGCGGGCCACCGGCCCTGACGGGACGCTCGACCGGATCCGCGACGCCCTCGGGCTGCTGCGCTCCGAGACGGTCGACGGCCGCACGCTGAGCTTCGCGTACGACGAGTGGGGCCGGCCCGTGCGCCGCACGACGCCCAGCGGAGCCGTCAGCGAGTGGGCGCACGACGCGGCGAACAACCTCACCCGGCTGACCACCTCGGGCCGCACCCTCACCTTCCAGCACGACGCCGCCGGCCGCGAGCTGACACGGACGATCGGCTCGTCCCTCACCCTCACGCACGGCTTCGACGAACTGGGCCGGCTCACCGAGCAGCACCTGGTCGGGCAGGACGGCACCACCGTGCAGCGCCGGGGCTACGGCTACCGTGCCGACGGCCACCTCACCGACGTGGACGACTCGATCGGCGGCCGGCGCAGCTACACCCTGGACGCCGGCGCCCGCGTCACCGCGGTCGAGGCGGACAACTGGTCGGAGAGTTACGCCTACGACGCCGCGGGCAACCAGACCGCCGCGTCGTGGCCGGCCTCGCACCCGGACGCCGACGTGGCCACCGGCCCGCGCTCGTACACCGGCAGCCGGCTCACCGACGCCGGCGGGCTCCGCTACGAGCACGACGCCCAGGGCCGGGTGGTGCTGCGGCAGAAGACCCGGCTGTCCCGCAAGCCGGAGACCTGGCGCTACACCTGGGACGCCGACGACCGGCTGGTGGGCGCGGTGACCCCGGACGGGGCGGTCTGGCGCTACCGGTACGACCCGCTGGGCCGGCGCTCCGCCAAGCAGCGGCTCTCCCCGGGCGGGGAGGTCGTGGAGGAGACCACCTTCACCTGGGAGGGCTCGACCCTCTGCGAGCAGACCACCGCGGCGCACGAGGGGGCGGAGCACCCCGTCACGCTGACGTGGGACCACCGCGGGCTGCACCCCGTCGCCCAGACGGAACGCATCCTCTCGGCCTCCCGGGAGGAGATCGCCAGCCGCTTCTTCTCCATCGTCACGGACCTGGTCGGCACCCCGACCGAACTCGTCGACGAACAGGGCGAGATCTCCTGGCGCAAGCGCTCCACGCTCTGGGGCACGACCCTGTGGAACCGCGATGCGACCGCGTACACGCCGCTGCGTTTCCCGGGCCAGTACTTCGACCCCGAAACGGGGCTGCACTACAACGTCTTCCGGACCTACGACCCGGAGACGGCGCGCTATCTCAGCCCCGATCCGTTGGGCCTCTTCCCGGCACCCAACCCTTCGACGTACGTGCACAATCCGCTCACCTGGTCCGATCATCTGGGGCTGGCGCCGGACGAATGCACCATCACGGTGTACCGGAAGCAGACGCGTCATCCGCTCAGCCACCGGATCCACATCGACGACAACGGCAACGTCCGGATCAGCGGAAAGAACTCGCTCTACGTCAACATGAGCGACGACATCCGGCACACCACGGAATTCCGTGAGGGCGAACCGGGACAGATCGTCTCCTTCGAAGTCCCGAAGAGCTTCTTGGAATACGTCCGACGGGACGCCGTCCCCCAGGAGCAGCCGTCGGACCTGGGCTTCACCAAGGCGGAATGGAAGGAACTGAAGAAGTCCTATCCGGAGATTTCCGACCCGACGAGGGGGACGGACCTCTACGGCCTCCCGAACGAAGTCATCGAAAAAATGAGAAAGGTCATCATTCCGGGCTCTGGTAAGATCGTTCAGGATTTTGATGACTGAAAGTAGTGGAGATGCTGCACGAAATCGAGGGTGTCGAGCAGGAGCGGGAACGCGTTTCCGAGCGGCCTGAAATCGACCCCGATGTGCCCTTGCTTTCTTACGTCGAAGTGACGGTGGCGGGCTCGCCCGAGGCGTACGCGCACCGGCTGCGCGAGGTCCTGGCGGCGGTGTACGACCTCGCCGTGCAGGAGGACTTCGACGAGGAAGTGGTGTCGGTCGACACCCTTCCGGCGTGGTTCGTGGGCGTGTGCCGGGACGGCGGGGGCACCGAGCCGTTCGCTGCCGACGGCCTCGCCGGGTACGTGGAGCGGACCGGCAGCGGGCCCTGGGAGATCCAGGACTGGCTGTCGCGCTTCGACCCCGAACTGGAGTCGCGGGGCTGGGCGTTCTGGGACCTGACCGCGCCGCGGGACGGCGGGGACCGGGTGCGGCTGTGGGCGGACACCTGGGGCGAGCCGTTCTTCTCCTGGGAGGAGCTGCGCTTTTTGACGTACGTCTGCGGGGCGCGCGCCGTCGAGGACCCGGCGCTGGCGAAGCCGCAGGTGTGGGCCGGGGAGACGTCCGCATGACCGACGCCGTCCCCGACGCCGCCGCGGTCGTCCCCTCGCACCAGGTCCGTGCGGTCTTCACCGAGGAGACCATCACGGTCTACCAGGCGTACGCGACGCGGATCGCGGCCCCCGCGCTGAAGGCCGGCACCTTCGTCGATCCGTTCAAGCGCACCCGGATGACCTGGATCAAGCCGTCCTTCCTGTGGATGATGTACCGCTGCGGCTGGGGCACCAAGCCCGACCAGGAGCGGGTCCTCGCCCTCGACATCACCCGCGCGGGCTTCGAGTGGGCGCTGTCCCGCGCCTGCCTCAGCCACTACGACCGCACGCGCTTCGCCACCGAGGCGGAGTGGCGCACGGCCCTCAAGTCCAGCCCGGTCCGCGTCCAGTGGGACCCCGAGCGCGACCTCGGGCTGAACCCGCTGCCGCACCGCGCGATCCAGATCGGGCTGTCGGGCGAGGCGGTGGAGCACTACGTGGACGACTGGATCACCGCCGTCCGGGACGTGACGCCGCTCGCCCACGAGGTGCGCGCGGCCGTGGTCGCCGGCGACCGGGCCGCAGCCGAGGCGCTGTTGCCCGCCGAGCGCCCGTACCCGCTCCCCGCGGACCTCGTCGAGCGCGTCGGAAAGTCCTGAAACCGCAGGTTGCACTTGCACAACACCTGAACGCGCCGACTGGACAAAGCGTCCGCGACGCCAGCACGATGTGGGGGAACAGGACAGCGCCGCGGCGAAACACGGGGGGAACACCGCGAAGCCTGTTCTCCCGTCCTCCCGCTGGACCGCGGAGTCCCCGCACTTCCCACGGAGGAACCTCCCCATGAGCTTCGGCGACCCGAACAACCCCTACGGCCAGCCCCAGGGGCAGCAGCCGGGCGGGTACGGACAGCCCCAGCAGCCGGGCTACGGACAGCAGCCCGGAGGCTACGGGCAGCCCCAGGGGCAGCCGGGTTACGGCTATCCGCAGCAGGGGCCGCCCCAGCCCCAGCAGAGCCAGTACGGATATCCCCAGGCCCCGCCCGTCCAGCCGTACGACGCCTACCAGCAGCCCGGCTACGGCGGCGGGATGCCCGAGCTGGCGCACTGGGGCCTGCGCGTCGGCGCGTTCCTGATCGACGGTCTGATAACGGCCGCGCCGTACATGGTGGTCAGCCTCGCCACGCGCATGTCGCCCATCCCCCTCCTGGTGACGCTCGCCTGGATGATCGGCGCCTCCCTGTGGATCGCCCACCGCGAGGGCACCACCGGCCAGTCCCCGGGCAAGAAGGTCCTCGGCATCAAGCTGCTGCGCGAAAGCGACGGCCAGTTCGTCGGCTTCGGCATGGCCTTCGTCCGCCGCCTCGCCCACATCATCGACGGCCTGCCCTGCTACCTGGGCTACCTGTGGCCCCTGTGGGACGACAAGAAGCAGACGTTCGCCGACAAGATCTGCTCGACGGTGGTCATCAAGTCCGACTGAGCGACCGGCTGCACGCGCGAAGGCCGCGCCGCCCTCTCCGGGTGGCGCGGCCTTCGCGTGCGTACCGCGGCCGATCAGTGGAAGAAGTGGCGCGTCCCCGTGAAGTACATCGTCGCGCCCGCCTTCTGCGCCGCCTCGACGACCAGTTCGTCCCGGACCGAACCGCCCGGCTGGACGATCGCCCGCACCCCGGCGTCGATCAGGATCTGCGCGCCGTCCGGGAAGGGGAAGAACGCGTCGGACGCCGCGTACGAGCCCTGCGCCCGCTCCGCGCCCGCCCGCTCGACCGCGAGCTTCGCCGAGTCGACCCGGTTGACCTGCCCCATGCCGACGCCGACGGAGGCGCCGTCCTTGGCGAGCAGGATCGCGTTCGACTTCACCGCGCGACAGGCGCGCCAGGCGAACGCCAGCTCGGCCAGCTCCGCCTCCGACAGCGGCTCGCCGGTCGCCAGGGTCCAGTTCGCCGGGTCGTCGCCCTCGGCCTGGAGCCGGTCGGTGGCCTGGAGCAGCGCACCGCCCTCGATGAGCTTCACCTCGACGGGCGACGCGGGCGCGTCCGGGCAGCGCAGCACCCGGATGTTCTTCTTCTTCGCCAGCACCTCGACCGCGCCGTCCTCGTACGCCGGGGCCACGATGACCTCGGTGAAGATCTCCGCGACCTGCTCGGCCATGGCGACCGACACCGGGCGGTTCACCGCGATGACGCCGCCGAAGGCCGACAGCGGGTCGCAGGCGTGCGCCTTGCGGTGCGCCTCGGCGACGTCCGCGCCGATCGCGATGCCGCACGGGTTGGCGTGCTTGATGATCGCGACGCACGGCTCGGCGTGGTCGTGCGCGGCGCGCCAGGCCGCCTCGGTGTCCGTGTAGTTGTTGTACGACATCTCCTTGCCGTGCAACTGCTCGGCCGCCGGCAGCCCGCCCTTGCCGTTGACGTACAGCGCGGCGCCCTGGTGCGGGTTCTCGCCGTAGCGCAGCACGCCGGCGCGCTCGTACGTCGCGCCCAGGAAGTCCGGGAAGTGCCCTTCCCCTTCGCCTGCCGCACCGTCAGTGGGAGCCTGCGCGGCGAACCAGGACGCCACGTCGACGTCGTACGCGGCGGTGTGCGCGAAGGCCGCGGCGGCGAGCCGGCGGCGCGCGGCCAGGTCGAAGCCGCCGTCCTCGACGGCCGCGAGCACGTCGGCGTACCGCTCGGGGCTGGTGACCACCGCGACCGACGGGTGGTTCTTCGCGGCGGCGCGGACCATGGAGGGGCCGCCGATGTCGATCTGCTCGACGCACTCGTCCGGGCTGGCGCCGGACGCGACGGTCGCACGGAACGGGTACAGATTGACGACGACCAGGTCGAACGGCTCCACGCCCAGCTCTGCGAGCTGCTCGCGGTGCGCGTCGAGCCGCAGGTCGGCGAGGATGCCGGCGTGGACGCGCGGGTGCAGCGTCTTGACCCGGCCGTCCAGGCACTCGGGGAAGCCCGTCAGGTCCTCGACCTTGACCACGGGCACGCCCGCGGCGGCGATCTTCGCGGCGGTGGACCCGGTGGAGACGAGCTGCACGCCCGCCCCGTGCAGACCGCGGGCGAGGTCTTCGAGGCCCGTCTTGTCGTACACGCTGACCAGCGCCCGCCTGATGGCGCGCTTGCCGCTCGCGGCAGCCTCAACACTCACGGGAAAACAACCTTTCGTCCCTCGATGCGGTAGCCGTCACGGGCCAACCGCCCGACGACCTCGACGAGCAGCACTCGCTCGACTTCCTTGATCCGCTCGTGCAGAGCGGCTTCGTCGTCCTGCTCCCGGACCTCCACCACGCCCTGCGCGATGATCGGCCCGGTGTCGACCCCGTCGTCGACGAAGTGGACGGTGCACCCGGTGACCCGGGCGCCGTACGCGAGCGCGTCGCGCACTCCGTGGGCACCGGGGAAACTGGGCAGCAGGGCGGGGTGCGTGTTGACGCAGCGCCCGCCGAAGCGGGCGAGGAACTCCTTGCCCACGATCTTCATGAACCCGGCCGACAGGACGAGGTCGGGTTCGTACGCGGCGGTGGCCTCGGCCAGCGCGCGGTCCCACGCATCGCGGGTGGGGTGGTCCTTCACCCGGCAGACGAACGTCGGCAGCCCGGCGCGCTCGGCGCGCTCCAGACCGCCCGCGCCGTAACGATCCGCCCCGACGGCGACGACGCGTGCGCCGAAGCCGTCCGGGTCGGCCTCGATCGCGTCGAGGAGGGCTTGGAGGTTCGTACCGGATCCGGAGACGAGGACGACGATCCTGGCTGGCCGGCGGGCCTGCGCGTCGTCGGGTCGGGCGGAAGCGGGGGCCACGGCGGATCTCTTTCGGGTACGGCGTGCGGGTGCGCACGGTTTTGTGTGGTCGTACGAACGAATCGCGTCCCTCGATACGGGGAACTCTACGAAAGGGCCGACCGTCAGCAACGATACCGGCACCAAGGAAGGCCCCCGGGGGACGGGGGCGCGGCCGGGAGGTAGCGTCAGGGGACAACCACCCGTCCCCCGACGGGCACGAGACGACGACACAAGACCCCAGGTGCACCGGGTCTGAGGGGAAGACGTTCACCAGATGCGGGACCGACGCCGCCGTACGGACCTCCTGTTGCCGCGGGAGCGCCAGTCCACCGACGACAACAACCCCTTCGCGCCGCCGCCCGAGGGCCGGCCCGACCAGCCCTGGCAGCCGCGCCGCCCGGACGAGGCGAACGGCTCACCAGGCGCCGACGGATCGAACGGCTCCGACGGACCGGGCTCCTCGGATTCCTCCGGCTCTTCCGACTCCTCCGGCAGCGGCCGTACGGGCTGGGGCAGCCAGTGGAGCAGCCGCCAGCCCGGCCGCTCGTCCGGCGGCGGCTTCGGCGGCCGTGCCGGCGGATCCTCCGACAACAACGGCTCCTCCCAGGGCCCCGGCCTGCGCTGGGACCCCACGGACCCGGCCCAGCGCCGCGCGCGGTACGCGCTGCTGGCGGGCATGTGGGCGTTCTTCTTCGTCCTCTTCGACTTCACGGAGATCGCGCTGCTGCTGGGCGCGCTCGCGATGTACTGGGCGATCAGCTCCCTGCGCGCCAAGCCGAAGCGCCCGGACCCGACGTCCTCGACCCCGTCGGCGTCCCCGTCCCCCGCCCCCCAGACGGCCAGCCGCACCCAGCGGACCTCCGCGATCACCGGCCTGGTGATGGCGTCCCTGGCCCTCCTGGTCGTCGCCTCCACGTACGCGGTCCAGCTCGTCTACCAGGACTTCTACACCTGCGAACGCGACGCCCTGACGAAGGCGGGCCAGGTCTCCTGCAACAGCAAGCTCCCGGAGCCCCTGCGCGAGGTCTACGGCGTGAAGGACTGACGCCCAGCACCCTTCGTCGCCCGGTGTGTGGGTGCCCCCGCTGGGGCACCCACACACCGGGCGCTTTACGTCAGGCCGCGTCAGTGGATCGACGTGAAGGACTTCCAGCCCGTCCCGATCTTCACGCCGCGGGTGACCCCGCCCGTCCCGTTCCCGGCGTACCGCATCAAGTCACCCGCCGCCGTCCGGCCGACGACGTCGTCCTTGCCGTCGCCCGTCAGGTCGCCGAGGCCGACGATGTCCTTGAAGCCGCCCCATCCCGTGCCGATCTTCACGCCCCCCTGGAGCGTGCCCTGGCCGGTGCCGAAGTAGCGGTAGAGGTCACCGGTGGGGGTGCGGGCCAGGAGGTCGGCGCGCTGGTCGCCGTTGAGGTCGCCCGCGCCGACGATCGTCAGCGACTTCCAGTTCGTACCGATCCGGCCCGCCGCGGTGATGCCGCCGGTCCTGGTGCCGCTGTAGAGGCGGAGGTCCCCGGTGGCGGCGTGGCGGGCCACCAGGTCCGGGATGCCGTCGCCGGTCAGGTCGCCGGAGTACGTCAGGGCGTCGAAGCCGCTCCACCCGGTGCCGATCCTGGTGGCCGGTGACTGCGGCGTGACCACGGTGCCGCGCGGTGCGCCGTAGCGGTGCAGGGCGCCCGAGGCGTCCCGGACGAGGACGTCGTTGGCGCCGTCGCCGTTGAGGTCGCCGAAGGGGACGAGGGTGCTGCCGGTGGGCCAGGTGCCCGCGCTGACCTTGGCGCTCACGGTCTGCGCCGCATTGCCCTTGTAGATCGTCACCGCACCCGTCGAGGAGCGCGCGAACAGGTCGGGGAACCCGTCGTCGCCCACGTGGTCCCGGTGCTCCGCCGCTGGCTTGGACGGCGTCGTCAGCCCGGTGCCGGCGCTCCACAGCTGCCAGGCCGTGCTGCTGTTCCGCCGGTCCCACACGAGGGTGGACTCGCCGCCCCGCCCGGTGGAGCCGATGCCGCTCTCGTACGTGCCGGACTGCCCGATCTCGGTGGGCTTCGACCACGCTCCCCCGACCCTGGCCGCGGTGAACACGTCGGAGACGTTCGCGACGTCCGTCCACTCGCTCCAGTACGCGTGGACCGTGCCGTCCGCGCCGACGCTGGCGTGCCAGCCGTTGGACGTCTGGTTGGTGGAGAGCGTGACGGTCGGGCCCCAGGTGCCGTCAGCCGCGCGGGTCGCGGTCCTGGTCGACCCGGTCTTCGGGTCGCCGGCGCCCCAGGCGATCGCGGACCAGACGTAGGTGACCTCGCCGGCGGCGCCGATCAGCGGGTCGCTGACGCGCTCCGTGTTCTGGGGGACGTCCTCGGCCGCTCCCCACGCGGCGCTGCCGGCCGGCCGGTACGCGAACTGGTGGCGGTCCTTGGAGACGTTGTTCCCGTCGAGGACGTTGCTGGACCAGCCCAGGACCGCGGCGCCGTTCGCCCCCCGACTCAGGACGGAACGGAGCGACGGGTTCTCCTTCACCGAGCCGCCCACGACGGTCGGGGTGCCCCAACCGGTCGCGCCGGCGGCCCTGGTGAGCACGTGCACGCCGTTCTCCCCGGCGTCGGGCGAGCCGTACACGTCCCACGCGAGGGTGACCGTGCCGTCGGGCTCGACGAGCGCCGCCGGGGCGCTCGCGCGGTCCTCCGCCAGGACGAGCGGGGTCGACCACGCGCCGCCGCTGCCCTGGCGCTCGGACACGTACAGCTTGGAGTCCGTCGCCCCGTTCGGATGGCTGACGACCTCGTCCGTCCACAGGGCCACGAGCTTGCCGCTCGGGCTGCCGGCGAGCGTCATGTTGGTCGCCCAGCCGGCCCGGGCGATCTGGGTGGCGGGCGTCCACGTGCCCGGCCCGGAGGCCGTGCCGGACAGGGTGGACATGGTGAGAGACCAATCGGACCCCGTCTTCTGGAGCCAGGACAGGGTCACCGAGCCGTCGTCGGAGGCGAGGAGTTCGCCGCCCACGGGCGAGCCGGTGGCCACCCGGCGGGCCGGCGCCCACTCGGTGCTCTTCGCGGGGCGGGTGGCCGCCCACAGCTCCCAGGAGTCGGGGGTGCCGGTGTTGCGGTGCCAGACGGCGACGGCCGATCCGTCGGACGCGGTCGTGACGTCCAGGACGCGGGCGTTGCCGTCGGCGGCGGTGAACGGCGCGGGAGTGCTCCACGGTCCGACGGCCGTCGCCGCCACGGCCGTCGCCACCGTCGTCGCGCTCGGTGCGGCCACGGCCGCGTTCGTACCGACGTACAGGCCCCCCAGCGTCAACGTCGGTATCAGCGCGGCCGTGATGGTTCTCTTCGTGCGCAAGGTGCGCCCCTCCCTGTTCGATTATGGGTGGAGGGACATTAACAGGGCTGGCACGCCTCTGGCCTGGGGAAATTCTTCGACCGCGCTAGCGCTTCCCGTCGGGGTCGTTCGGCCACGGGCTCGGCGGCGCGGCCCACGGGCGCGACGGGTCCGCCGGAGGCAGCGGGGACGGGGTCGGGCGGTCCGCCCAGGAGTCCAGGGGGAGGAAGTCGTACGGGCCGTCCTGCGCGTCCAGGACCTCCAGCGGGTCCCGGCCCTCCAGCGCGTCCAGCGGGCTCAGCGGCGGCTTCGGCTGTTCCGCGGCGGGCGCCGGCGCCTTCGGCCCGGGCTGGGCGCGCTTCATGCTCTTCAGTTTGCTCAAGCCCCTGGTCAGTGGCTTCGGTTGGGCCGTGACGGGGGGCGTCTTCACGGGTGGCGCGGTCACGGGCGTCCGCACGGGCGGTGCCTTCAGTGCCTCCGCGGGCTCCGCCTCGAAGCCGCGGCCCCGCCACGCCCGCACCCCCAGCGCCATCGGCACCCCCAGCGCCCCCGTCCACACCAGCGCTGCCCCGCCCATCAGCCACCACGCGGGGCCGAACTCGGCGAGGCGGTGGGTGCCCAGCGGGCCGCTCGCGAACGCGGCCAGGACCGCGGCGAGGGCGCCGCAGCCCGCCGCGCCCAGCAGGGCGTTCGCGGCCGTCCGGCGCACCGTCGCGCCCCGCTCGCCGGCGCCGAACCAGCCCACGGCCAGGCCCGCGAGCACCGGCACCGCCGCGCTGGACCAGTTCAGGGGGGTGCCCGGGCCCTGCGCCGGGACGATGGCGACCAGCGGGAAGTGCGGCAGCGCGGGGTCCCCGTACAGCGCGAGCGGCGTCGCCGTCGCCTCCGTGCCGAGCGCGAAGCCCGGGCCGAGTCCGTACGACGCGGCCCACACCGCCGCATTGGGCACGAGCACGATCCCGAGGAAGAGGACGGCGAGCCGCCCGGACCACTCGTCGGCGAGGTGCAGGAAGGAGTCCTGCGTGGCGTCCGCGTGCCAGACCAGCGACGACGCCACCAGCACCGCCCCGCCGCCGAGCAGGACGAGCGCACCGGCAGCCGCCGCGCGGGCGGCCACCGCGGCCCGGGCGCCGGTGAGCCAGAGCCGTACGTCGTCCCACGACGGCCACCGCTTCGACGCCGCTGACGCCGTTCCGGACGTCTCGGTCGACGTCGAACCGGCCGACATCGACCCGGTCGGCGGAGCCATCAGGCGGCCGTTCGCCGTCCACGCCCCGGTCGCCGCCGCAAGGAACGTGAACAGCGGCAGGTGGAACAGTGCGCTCCGCGGATCGGGGACGAGCGTGCCCTCGCCCGCGTACACGGTCGCGCACGCGGCGACGAGCAGATAGCCGGTGGCCACCCCCCACACCGCGGTCCGGGTCGACGGCCGCGGTCGCAGCCCGGCGTCGTCCGGCGTCAGGGCGTCGCGCACGGCCCGGTGGGCGAGCCAGGCGGGCAGTGCGGCGAGCAGCAGCGGGACGACCCCGACCGGGGCGGGGGCTCCGTACAGCGTCTCGACGCGGACGAGTTCCGTGCCGTGCGCCAGCAGCCACAGCGAGGCGGCGACGTGCAGGGCGCCGTCGGGGCCGCTGTCCGGGTAGGGCGAGCTGATCCACAGCACCATCACCAGGACGGTGAGCGCGCCGAGCCCGAGCCCCGCGGCGGTGGCGCCGCGCAGGAGGCACCTCACCAGCGCGGCTCGGTGCCCGCCCTGGACGAGGACGGTCTGCGGGAAGTCGGTGGAGGCCGGGCCGTGTTCCGTCGTCTGGGTCACGCGGCCATGCTCCCAACGACACGCGCTTTCGCGGCGTAACGGGCGAATGGCCGTTGTGTCGCTCAATATACGCTTATGTACTTTTCTGATAAGTGCACCGCACTGGTGAGTCCGCGCCCGAAAGGCCCGTGCCCGATGGGCCCGCGCCCCGGCCACGGGGGCGCGCCATGACCCAGAGCACCGCCCCGTCTCCGGAGACTCCCCTGCCCACCCCGAAGGAACGGCGCAGGCTGCGCGAGGCGCTGTCGCTGAGCGAGGAGCAGGTGGCCAACGCCGTGGGCGTCACGAAAGCGACCGTCCGGGCATGGGAGACCGGCCGCAGCGACCCGCGCGGACGCCGACGGGAGGCGTACGCGAAGGTGCTCGCGCGCCCCCTCCCGTCGAACGCAGCGAGTACGCCCGACCCGTCGAGCGAACCGGCCGCGCCGACGGCGTCGACAGCACCGGTCGCAGCGACCACGGCGGCTACGGCACCTATGGCACCTACGGCAGTCGAACCGGCGGGGGCGGACGGGACGGACAGGACAGGCGCGACGGACGGGACGGACGGGATGGACGCGGCTGTGCCACGGGCCGAGGAAGCCGTTGCGCCGAGCCCTCCCCCGCCTCCGCCCCTGCCCCCGGCCCCGCCTGCGCCGTCATCTCCGCCGGCCCTCGGCCTCACCCCCGCCGAAGCCTTCGACGCCCTGTACGCGCACGCCGCGTCCGACCTCGTACGCCAGGTCTATCTGCTCACGGGCCGGCAGCAGCTGTCGCACGAAGCCGTCGAACGCGCCTTCCACATCGCCTGGCAGAACTGGCCGAAGGTCGCCCAGGACCGCGACCCGATCGGCTGGGTGCGGGCCGTCGCGTACGAGCTGGCGCTCTCGCCCTGGCACCGGCTGCGGCCCGCGCACCGGCACCCCGAGAGCCCGCCGCTGGACAAGGCCGGACGCGAACTGCTGGACGCCCTGCTGGAGCTGCCGCCGGCGTACCGCCGCACCGTCCTGCTGTACGACGGGCTCGGCCTGGACCTGCCCGAGACGGCGGCGGAGACGGAGGCCACCACCCCGGCCGCGGCGAACCGGCTGCTGCACGCGCGCGAGGTGCTCGCCGAACGGCTGCCGCACCTGGCGGCGTCGCCGGAGGCGCTGCGGGAACAGTTGGGCGTGCTCGTGGCGGCCGGGCCGCCGCCGCGGCCGGCGCCGGCGGCGACCGTGCGGACCACCAGCGAGCGCCGGGCCTGGTTCTGGACGCGGGCCGCGCTGACCGTGACCGTGATGATCATGGGCGCCACGGGGATGACGCTGGCGACCGCGCCGACGCGGTACGTACCGGAGATCGCCCCCGCGCAGCGCGTCGGCGGCGTCCCCGGCCACGCCGGTCCCCCGCAGCTCGGCCCGCAGGAGACGGCGCTGCGGGACATGCTGCGCGACCTGCCCGGCAGCGGCCCGGGCAAGCTGGTGCCGCAGATCGAGTGAGCGCGGGCGGGAACGCGTGTGGGCCCGCGCTCCGTGCTGGAGTGCGGGCCCACACGCGTCGTGCGTCAGCCGTCAGCCCGTCGGGCTTCGGCCGTCAGGCATCGGGCGTCACGCGGAGAGGATCTCCCGCGCGAGCTTCGCCGTCTCGGTCGGGGTCTTGCCGACCTTGACGCCGGCGGCCTCCAGGGCCTCCTTCTTCGCCTGCGCGGTGCCGGACGAACCGGACACGATCGCACCGGCGTGGCCCATCGTCTTGCCCTCGGGGGCGGTGAAGCCCGCGACGTAGCCGACGACCGGCTTGGTCACGTTCGCCTTGATGAAGTCGGCCGCGCGCTCCTCGGCGTCGCCGCCGATCTCACCGATCATCACGATGAGCTCGGTCTCCGGGTCGGCCTCGAAGGCCGCGAGCGCGTCGATGTGGGTGGTGCCGATGACCGGGTCGCCACCGATGCCGACGGCCGAGGAGAAGCCGATGTCCCGCAGCTCGTACATCATCTGGTACGTCAGCGTGCCGGACTTCGACACCAGGCCGATGCGGCCCGGCTTGGTGATGTCGCCCGGGATGATGCCGGCGTTGGACTGGCCGGGGGTGATCAGGCCGGGGCAGTTCGGGCCGATGATCCGGGTCTTGTTGCCCTTGGCGACCGCGTACGCCCAGAAGGCGGCGGAGTCGTGCACCGCGATGCCCTCGGTGATCACGACGGCCAGCGGGATCTCGGCGTCGATGGCCTCGATCACGGCGGCCTTCGCGAAGGCCGGCGGCACGAAGAGGACGGAGACGTCGGCCCCGGTCTCCTTCATCGCCTCGGCGACCGAGCCGAAGACGGGCACGGAGGTGCCGTCGAAGTCGACGCTGGTGCCGGCCTTGCGCGGGTTCACACCGCCGACGACGTTGGTGCCGTCGCCCAGCATCAGCCGGGTGTGCTTCATGCCCGTGGCACCGGTCATGCCCTGGACGATGACCTTGCTGTCCTTGGTCAGGAAGATAGCCATGGTGGTGGTGTTCCTCGTCCCTTACTTCGCAGCGGCCGCGGCGAGCTCGGCAGCCTTGTCGGCCGCGCCGTCCATCGTGTCCACCCGCTGAACGAGCGGGTGGTTGGCGTCGGAGAGGATCTTGCGACCGAGCTCCGCGTTGTTGCCGTCGAGACGGACGACCAGCGGCTTGTTGACGTCCTCGCCCTTGGACTTCAGCAGCTCCAGGGCGCGGACGATGCCGTTGGCGACCTCGTCGCAGGCGGTGATGCCGCCGAAGACGTTGACGAAGACGGACCGGACGTCCGGGTCGCCCAGGATGATCTCCAGGCCGTTCGCCATCACCTCGGCGGACGCGCCGCCGCCGATGTCGAGGAAGTTGGCGGGCTTGACGCCGCCGTGCGCCTCGCCGGCGTAGGCGACCACGTCCAGGGTGGACATGACCAGACCGGCGCCGTTGCCGATGATGCCGACCTCGCCGTCCAGCTTGACGTAGTTGAGGTCCTTCTCCTTGGCGGCGGCCTCCAGCGGGTTGGCCGCGGCCTTGTCCTCCAGGGCGTCGTGCTCCGGCTGACGGAAGTCGGCGTTCGCGTCCAGGGACACCTTGCCGTCGAGCGCGATGACCCGGCCGTCGGCGACCTTGGCCAGCGGGTTGACCTCGACGAGGAGCGCGTCCTCGGCGACGAAGGTCTTCCAGAGGGTGACCAGGATCTCGGCGACCTGGTCGGCGACCTCGGCCGGGAACTTCGCCGCGGCGACGATCTCGGCGGCCTTCTCCGCGGTGACGCCGACGCTGGCGTCGACCGGGACCTTGGCGAGGGCCTCCGGCTTGGTGGCCGCGACCTCCTCGATGTCCATGCCGCCCTCGACGGACGCCATGGCCAGGAAGGTGCGGTTGGTGCGGTCGAGGAGGTACGAGACGTAGTACTCCTCGGCGATGGCGGGAGCGGTCTCCGCGATCATCACCTTGTGGACCGTGTGGCCCTTGATGTCCATGCCCAGGATCTGGCCGGCCTTGTCGACCGCGTCATCCGGGGTGGTGGCCAGCTTGACGCCGCCGGCCTTGCCGCGCCCGCCCACCTTGACCTGCGCCTTGACGACCGACTTGCCGCCCATACGCTCGGTCGCCGCGCGCGCTGCGTCAGGCGTGTCGATGACTTCACCGGCCAGCACCGGTACACCGTGCTTGGCGAAGAGGTCCCTCGCCTGGTACTCGAACAGGTCCACGCGGGTCCGTCCCTTTTCTAATGATCGCGGTTCGTTGTCTGCGTGGGCGTGCCGCGGAGGGCAACGTGACTGCGATCGTCACAAGGAAGGCGTACACGGTGTCCGGCACGCGGCATGTCCGTCTCGCAGGTTATCCCCGTGAACGGTGGCTCCCTAAATCGCAGCTCACACATGAGTGGTGAGAACGGTCACAGATCGACCCGGCCGACGGCCGTGCCGGTGGCCTCTACAAGGGTCGCGGCGGCCGTGCCGGCCTTGGGGCGGAGGGGGTGGTTCCGCTGGTCTGCGGGGCGGTGCTGCCGCTGGCGACGCGGGCGGGCGGGGCCGCTCAGGGCCTCGACGGGTCCGGTACCGGTATCGGCCGCTTCTCGATCGCCGCCGCCATGACCTCGGGGAACAGGTCCGGCGTGCAGGCGAAGGCCGGTGCGCCGAGTGCGGCGAGCGCCGCCGCGTGGTCGCGGTCGTACGCGGGCGTGCCCTCGTCGGAGAGCGCGAGCAGCGCCATGAACTGCACGCCGGACGCCTTCATCGCCGCGACCCGCTTCAGCATCCCGTCCCGTATCCCGCCCTCGTACAGGTCGCTGATCAGGACGACGACGGTGTCCGCCGGGCGGGTGATGCGCTCCTGGCAGTAGGCGAGGGCGCGGTTGATGTCGGTGCCGCCGCCGAGCTGGGTGCCGAAGAGGACGTCGACGGGGTCGTCGAGCTGGTCGGTGAGGTCGACGACGGCGGTGTCGAAGACGACGAGCCGGGTCGCGACGGACCGCATCGAGGCGAGCACGGCGCCGAAGACGGCCGCGTAGACGATGGACGCGGCCATGGAGCCCGACTGGTCGATGCAGAGCACCACCTCCTTCTTCACCGACCGGGACGCGCGGCCGTGTCCGACGAGGCGTTCGGGGACGACGGTGCGGTGTTCGGGGAGGTAGTTCTTCAGGTTGGCCCGGATCGTGCGGTCCCAGTCGATGTCGCGGTGGCGGGGGCGGGAGACCTTCGCTGAGCGGTCGAGCGCGCCCGTCAGCGTGGACCTGGTGCGGGTGGCCAGCCGCTTCTCCAGGTCGTCGACGACCTTGCGGACGACTGCGCGGGCGGTCTCCTTCGTCGTCTCGGGCATGGCCTTGTTGAGGGAGAGGAGGGCGCCGACGAGGTGCACGTCGGCCTCGACCGCTTCCAGCATCTCCGGCTCCAGGAGGAGCGTGGACAGGCCGAGGCGCTCGATCGCGTCGCGCTGCATGACCTGCACGACGGAGCCGGGGAAGTAGGTGCGGATGTCGCCGAGCCAGCGGGCGACGGAGGGCGCGGAGGCGCCGAGCCCGGCCGATCGGCTCCGGCCTCCGCTGCCCTTGGCGCCCCTGGCTCCGCCGGCCTGACCCTCTCCGTTGCCGTACAGGGCGGTCAGGGTGCCGTCCATCGCGGCGTCGCGGCCGGCCAGGGCGTGGCCGGTGCCGTCGGCGGAGTCACCGCCGAGGACCAGCCGCCAGCGCCGCAGCCGCTCGTCGGCATCGCTCGTCGGCGTCGTCGTGGCGCTCGTGGTCGTCGTGGTCGTCGTGGTCGTCATGGCGCTCGTGGTCGCGTCGGTGGTCATGCCCGCACCCCCGTGAGTCGATCCGTACGGTCCGCGTCGCCCGGCGGGGCCGTTCCTTCGGTGGACGCCGCCAGCAGCAGCCGCACCAGCGGCACCACGGCGTCGGCGCGGGCGCGGTCCAGCCCCGGACCGAAGCCCGGCCTGCCGGCTGCGGCCACCGCACCGCCGGCCGCCCCCGCGCCCGGTCCCGCCGCCGGTCCGCGGCGCAGCAGCTCGCCCAGGGCGCGGCGGACGCCCGGCTCGTACGCGGAGAAGGTCCGGCGCAGCAGCGGCAGGACGTCCGTGAACGCGTCGGTGGGCACGCCCGTGAGCCAGGCGTCCACGAGGCCGAGCAGCCGTTCGTCGTGGAGCAGCAGCATGCCGCCACCGGACGCGCCGCCGACGAAGCCCTCGATCCAGGCGGCGGCGTCGGCGGGCGGGGTGCCGGGCGACAGGGCGAGGCTCATCAGGGCGGCGGTCTCGTCCTCGGCGAGGCGCCCGTCGTCGAGCAGCAGGCGGGCGGCCCGGCCGCGGACGACGCCGGCGACGGTGTCCCGGGCGGCCAGCCGGTGCAGCACGGCGCCCCAGCGGTCGGCCAGCTCTTCGGCCGTCGGCAGCAGGCCCATCGCGCTGTGCACGGCGTCCAGGTGCACGCGCATGACGGCGGCGCCGTCCGCGTCCAGCCCCGTGCACGCGGGGGGCAGCCCGACGCAGATCCGCTCGGCCAGCCCGGATGCGACCTCCGTGAGGGCGGCCGTGTCGGTGGACCGCACGTCCCCGTACCGCAGCGAGCGGGCGAGGGCGGGCAGGGCCTGGGCGAGGTGGCTGACGTCCGTGTCGAGCGCGGCCCGGTCGGCGAGGGTGCGCATCACCACGGGCAGGGCGTCGGCCAGCCCGGCGAGGAGGCAGTCCTCGGCCAGCTCGGTGACCTCGACGAGCGCGGTGGCGGTGAGGGCTCCGTGTTCGGCCTTGGCCGTGGCGGCGGAGGGCACGGTGGTGCCCCAGACGCCGGCTTCGGCGACCCTCACGTACAGCTCGGGCTCCCAGCGCAGCCGCCAGGTCTCGCGGAAGGTGCCGGTGCTGCCGCGGCCGGTGACGGGCTCGCCCCAGCCGACGCCGAGCAGCCGCAGCCGGTGCAGCAGGCGGCTCTTCTCGGCGTCGGTGTCCTTGCGCAGGTCCAGCTCCAGCTCGCGCTCCAGGGCCTCCGGCTTCAGACGCAGGCTGCGCTGACGGCGGTTCAGGTCACGCTGGAGCGGGACGGCGGGGGCCGCGTCCGGCACCTCCCCCAGCACGTCACCCACCACGAGCCGGTCCCTGACCAGGGCGAGCTGGACGTCGGAGCCGTCGCACATCACGGACCTGACGGCGTCGGTGGTCTCCGTCAGTCCGGCGAGCGGGCGCCCGCGCATCACGGCCAGCGCCTCCGCCAGCCGTACGGCCTCGATGACGTGAGCCGGTGACACGGGCACGTCCTCGTCCCGGAGCAGTCCCGCGACCTTGGTCAGCCACCGCTCCACCGGCCGGTCCGGCGCCGTGAAGAGGTGTCCGTACCAGCCGGGCGAGTCGATGCCGGCGCCGTACCCGCTGCGGCGGGCCAGCCTCCGGTGCGTCCAGGGCACCCAGGTCGTCTCGACCTTGAGTTTGGGCAGCCCCTTCAACTGCGCCCGGTCGGCGGCGAGCGTGGTCCGCTCCCCCAGCGCCGGCACGTGCCAGGCGCCGCAGACCACGACCACGTCGTCGCGGAACTCCTTGCGGGCGGCGCGCAGTTGCAGTCGCATGTGGGCCTCGCGGGCCAGGTCCCGCTCGTGGCCCCCGTGCCCGTACGCCTCGCGCAGCGCCGTCATGGCCTCGGCGAGCGCGGCGAAGGCGGCGAACGGGTCGGCCGCGCCGCGCAGTTCGACGGCGTCCTCCCACCAGCGCTCGGGGTCGTCGTACCCCGCGGCCTCGGCGAGCACGGCGATCGGGTCGACCCGCATCCGCGCCGGATCGGCGACGGGCTCCACGGGTGCGGGCGCGGGCGTGCCGGCCGCGGAGCCGCGCGGTGCGGTGTCCCACCCCGGATCCCCGACCCGCGCCCGGGCCGGGGCGGCGCCCTGCCCGGGCACGACGTCCCATCCGGGGTCGACGACGGCTGCCGGGACCGCGTCCCACTCGGGGTCGGCACTACTGACGGCCGGCGCACCGGGCTCGGTGCCGCCCGTGGGATCGAGCGCCGGAGCCGTGGCCACGGCCTGCGTCGGGGCGACGTCCCACTCCGGATCGACGGCCGCCGCGGGGCGGGACGCGCCGGTGCGGGATGCGGATCCCCCCGGAACCACATCCGACACCGGCCCGTCCTCACCCGCACCGCTGCCCTCCGTGGCTTCGTCCTCGGCCGCGAGGGCGAGCGAATGGGCCGCGGGGAGGTCGATGAACCGCACCGGCACCCCCTCGGCGAGCGCCCAGCGGACCGCCACCCACTCGGGGGAGAACTCCGCGAAGGGCCAGAACGCGGCCCGCCCCGGGTCGTCCACCGCATGGGCGAGCAGGGCGACGGGCGGTCGCATCCCGTCGTCGGCGGCCAGGTGCAGCAGGGCGTCCCCCTCGGGCGGCCCTTCGACGAGCACGACACTCGGGCGCCTTGCCTCCAGCGCGGCGCGTACGGCACGGGCTGAGCCCGGTCCGTGGTGCCGCACTCCGAGGAACAGGGGCCCTGCGGGCGGAGCGGTGCTCATGCGCTCACCTCGCGGCAGGCGCGGTAGAAGTCCTTCCACCCGTCGCGCTCGCGGACGACCGTCTCCAGGTACTCCTGCCAGACGACCCGGTCCGCTGCCGGGTCGCGGACGACCGCGCCGAGGATGCCGGCCGCGACGTCGGCGGGGCGCAGCACCCCGTCCCCGAAGTGCGCGGCGAGGGCGAGGCCACCGGTGACCACGGAGATCGCCTCGGCCGTGGAGAGCGTGCCGGAGGGGGACTTGAGCTTGGTGCGGCCGTCGAGCGAGACGCCGCCGCGCAGTTCGCGGAAGACGGTGACGACGCGGCGGATCTCCTCCAGCCCTTCGGGGGCGGCGGGCAGCTCCAGGGAGCGGCCGATCTGGTCGACGCGGCGGGAAACGATGTCCACTTCGTCGTCGGCGGTCGCGGGCAGCGGCAGGACGACGGTGTTGAACCGGCGGCGCAGCGCGCTGGAGAGGTCGTTGACCCCGCGGTCGCGGTCGTTGGCGGTGGCGATGAGGTTGAAGCCGCGGACGGCCTGGACCTCCTCGCCCAGCTCGGGGATCGGCAGGGTCTTCTCGGACAGGATCGTGATCAGGGTGTCCTGGACGTCGGCGGGGATCCGGGTCAGCTCCTCCACCCGCGCCGTCATCCCCTCCGACATGGCGCGCATCACGGGGCTCGGCACGAGCGCGTCCCGGCTCGGGCCGTGGGCCAGCAGCCGTGCGTAGTTCCATCCGTAGCGGATGGCTTCCTCGGGGGTGCCCGCGGTGCCCTGGACGAGCAGGGTCGAGTCGCCGCTGACGGCGGCGGCGAGGTGCTCGGACACCCAGGTCTTCGCGGTGCCGGGCACGCCGAGCAGCAGCAGGGCGCGGTCGGTGGCGAGGGTGGTGACGGCGACCTCGACGATGCGGCGCGGCCCCACGTACTTGGGGGTGATCACGGTGCCGTCGTCGTGGGTCCCGCCGAGGAGATAGCGGGACACGGCCCACGGGGACAGGCGCCAGCCGGCCGGGCGGGGGCGGTCGTCCGCCGCGGCGAGCGCGGCGAGCTCGTGGGCGAAGGCGTCCTCCGCGTGGGGACGGAGCACTTCGACGCCGTCACTGACGGTGTCGACAGCGCTGACGGGAGCGTCATGTGTGGTGGTTTCGGGCACGGTGCAGCATCCCCCTCCAGGTCGTTGCGACCGATGCGGTCCGACGTGGTTCCCAGCCTGCACCACCCCACTGACAATCGACCGTTTCCCCAGCTCAGGTCCGGTGTTGGGGCCGTTGTCAGTGGTGGGCCGTACGGTCGGATGCATGACTGGACCGGGGGTACGTTGGACGGCGGAGCAGGTGCTCGCGCTGGCTCCTGACGCTGCGTCACGCAAGGCGGGCGGCCGGCTCGCCGCGGCCGGGCCGTGGTCGGCGGCGGGCAGCAGCGGCGGGGGCGCCGTGTGGGGCCTGTGCAAGGGCAGCGGCTCGAAGCCGTATCAGACCGTGGTCGACACGACGGGGCCGGCTTACGCGTGCAGTTGCCCCAGTCGCAAGTTCCCCTGCAAGCACGCGCTGGGGCTGCTGCTGCTCTGGGCGTCCGAGACGGACGCGGTGCGTGACGGCACCGCGCCCGAGTGGGCCGAGGAGTGGCTCGCGGGGCGGCGCGGGCGTGCGGAGCAGGAGCGGTCGCCGGAGGGCCGGGGTCGGCCCGAGGGGACGGCCGCGCCCGATGCGGCCCGGCGCAGGGCGGAGCGCCGGGCCGCTCGGATCACTTCCGGGGCGCTGGAGTTGGAGCAGCGCCTCGCGGATCTGCTGCGCGGCGGCCTCGCCTCCGCCGAGCAGGCGGGGTACGGCCTGTGGGAGGAGACCGCGGCCCGCATGGTCGACGCCCAGGCGCCGGGCCTGGCCGCGCGGGTGCGGGAGTTGGGGGCGATTCCCGGGACGGGGCCGGGGTGGCCGGTGCGGCTGCTGGAGGAGTGCGCCCTGCTCCATCTGCTGGACTCGGCCTGGCTGGGGCGGGAGCTGCTGCCGGCCCCGTTGGCCGCCACGGTGCGCACCCGCGTGGGCCTCACCGCCCCCGCCGACGGCGCTCCCGTACGGGACCGGTGGCTGGTCCTCGCGCAGTACGACTCGTTCGACGGCAAGGTCACCACCCGCCGTGCGTGGGTGTACGGGCAGGGGTCGGGGCGCTTCGCGCTGCTGTTGTCGTACGGGGCCGCGGGGCGTGCCCCGCAGTTGGCGCTGCCGGTGGGCGCGGCCGTCGAGGCGGAGCTGGTGCCGTACGGGGGCGCGGGCCAGTTGCGGGCGGAGCTGCGGGAGGGTTCGTGGGCGCCGGCGCCGGTCGAGGGGCCGCCGCGGGGCGGCCCGGTCGCCGCGGCCCTCGATGCGTACGGACGCGCCCTGGCCGGGGATCCGTGGCTGGGCTCCTGGCCGGTGACGCTCACGGACGTCGTGCCGGTGCCGGTGTCGACCCCGGACGGCGACGGTTGGCAGTTGGCCGACGCGAGGGGGCATTCCGCGCTGCCGCTGACGCCGGTCGCGCTGACCCGGCCGGGGCTGTGGAAGCTCGTGGCCCTCTCCGGCGGCGGGCCGGTCACCGTCTTCGCCGAGTGCGGCCAGGCCGGGGTGACGCCGCTCGCCGCGTGGTCGGCCGCGACCGGAGCGGAGACGGTGCCCCTGATATGACCGCCCGCCCCCTGGGGCCTGTCTTACGGATCAGGCTGGATCAGTGGGGGCGCCCTCCGGGCGTAGGGGGAGGGGTCTGGTGTCGTGGATCGCAAGGCGGAGGACGGGGGTACTCCCCCACCGCTTCGCGTGGGGGTACCCCACCCGTGCCCGCAGGGCACAGGGGGCCATTGGCGACCGACGACAACGCGGCGTGGGGGCACCTTCCCCGGGCCGAAGGCCCAGGGGGAGCGGCACCAGGGCACGCGAGCCCAGCAAGATCCGAAAGACAGGCCCTACGCCCAGAGGGCGTGGGGGACCCCCAGCGCCTGACGGTCCGTCTCCAGGGGAGGACGCGATGACCCACACCGATGCCGACCACGCCGACGCCGGGCACACCAGCTCCGGGCACACCGGCTCCGAGCAAGCCGACGAGGCCGCCCGCTGGCAGGAGCTGGTCACCTCCGCCCTGCTCGGGACCGACCGCCGTACGCCGCCCGCGGAGTTCACGGCGCCGGGCAAGGAAGCGCCCGCCGCGCTGTTGGACGCCGCGGCCCTGCACACGGTTCGCCGTCGGGCCGGGCTGCTGCCGGCGCGGGCGGCAGCGCGACCGGAGCCCGCGCCCGAGGACGACCGCCCCCGGCTGCCCGCCGCCGCGCGCCGCCGGCTCGCGCTGCTGCTGGCCGACCGCAGCGCGCCGTCGTCGTCGGGCCGGCGGGGCGCGACGCCGGATCTGACGGAGCTGTTGCCGCAGTGGCTCGCCACCGCCAATGAACGGGGCTATCAGGCGCCGTCCGCGCAGTTGCCCGCCCTTTTGGACGCGGCCCGCGCCCGGACGGACCTCAGGCCGCAGGCGCTCGCCTTCGCCGGGGCGCGCGGGCTGTGGCTGGCCCGGTTCAATCCGGAGTGGAAGTTCGCCCTGCGGGGCTCGGCCGGCAGCGGCGTGCTGCTGCCGGACCCGGCGGACGAGGCGGCGGTGCACCGGCTGTGGGACGAGGGGCTGTTCGCCGAGCGCGTCGCCCTGCTCGGCGCCGTACGAGAGGACGACCCGGCCCGCGCCCTCTCCCTGCTCTCCGGGACCTGGGCGACGGAACGCGCCGAGGACCGGCTGATGTTCCTGGACTCCTTGCGCACGGGCCTGTCGGACGCGGACGAGCCGTTCTTGGAGCGTGCGCTCGCGGACCGCAGTCGCAACGTCCGGGCGACGGCCGCGGAGCTGCTGTCCGCGCTGCCCCGCTCCGCCCTCGCGGGCCGCATGGCGAAGCGGGCGGCGGCCTGCGTACGCCTCGCGCGGGCGGGCAGCGGGGAGCCGGCGATCATGGTGGCGGCACCCGAGGAGTGCGACGCGGCGATGCAGCGCGACGGCGTTGCGCCCACGCCGCCCACCGGCCGGGGCAAGCGGTCCTGGTGGCTGGGCCAGCTCGTGGAGGCGGCACCGCTCGCCGTGTGGTCCCGCGCGCTCGGTGGCCGCACGCCCAAGGAAGTCGTCGCGCTCCCCGCGGCGGACGACTGGGCCGGTGAGCTGCACGCGGCGTGGTGCCGGGCCGCGGTCCGCCAACGCGACGCGAACTGGGCCCGCGCCCTCCTCGGCGCCCCCGGCGCGCCCCCCGAGGTGGGCCCCGGCACGGCCTCCCTGGCCGAGCGGGCGAAGCTGCTGGCGACCCTCCCCGAGGGCGAACGAGCCCTCTGGGTCGCCGACTTCATCTCCGCCCACGGCCTCTCGGACGCCTTCCAGCTCCTCGGAGTCTGCACGGTCCCCTGGGCGGAGCCCCTGGGCCACGCGGTGGTCGACGCCCTGGAGATAGCCCGCGAGGCCGGTAGCTACCCGTGGAGCTTCAGCGGCGTCATGGGCCTGGCGGAGCGGTGCCTGGATCCGGCGGAGGCGGGGCGGTTGGCGCTGCTGACGTCGCACGGCGAGGACCCCGCGAATGCGTCGCCGGGGGCCTCGGCGTACTGGTCCGAGGCGTTCCAACGCCTCGTCTCCACGCTGCGCCTCCGCGCGTCCATGCACGAAGAACTCACCCCTGACACCACGTGACCCCCACGCCCCCTGCGGACGGGCTACTCCCTGCGCCCCGCCTGCGGCTGCTCACTCAGCTCCGAGGCCATGACCCCGGCGCCACCTGGCGTACCCGCCGTAGCCCCTTGGGAGCACCGGTCCCTGCGGGTGCACTGCGGCTGTTCGCGCAGTTCCCCGCGCCCCTCAAGACCCTCGTTCGTCCACAGGACGTGCTTGGTCGCTCGCGCAGTTCCGCCCCTCCACCCAGCGGGCGCGGGGAACTGCGCGCCAAGCCACCACGCACCCGCAGGGATCAGCGTTGCCGCAGGGCCACGGCGGGTACGTCACGTGGCGCTGGAGTTCAGGCGGGCCGAGCTGGGCGAGCGCGTGAGCCTCACCCGGTCGAGCCTGCCCGCAGGGCGCGGCGCGGTGCAGCCGGGCAGGAGGCGGCTCGGAAGCGCGGGGCCCAGGGGGCTCAGGTGCCGGCGGGCTCGCGGACGTTCGCGCGGACCCAGTCGACGATCGCCGTCGTCGTCGCGCCCGGGGTGAAGATCTCCGCCACCCCGAGCCCCTTCAGCGGTGCGATGTCCTCCTCCGGGATGATCCCGCCGCCGAAGACCACGATGTCCTCCGCGTCCCGCTCCTTCAACAGCTCGATGACCTTCGCGAACAGGGTGTTGTGCGCGCCGGAGAGGATGGAGAGGCCGATCGCGTGCGCGTCCTCCTGGATCGCGGTGGCGACGATCTGTTCCGGGGTCTGGTGGAGGCCCGTGTAGATCACCTCCATGCCCGCGTCCCGCAGCGCCCGCGCGATCACCTTCGCGCCCCGGTCGTGGCCGTCGAGACCCGGCTTCGCCACCACTACGCGGATCGGACCGGTCACACCCATCGCTGCCTCCAGACACAGACTCCGCCGCCGAGTGAACGAGCGTTATCTACAGCATCCCGCACGGCACCGTTTCGCGGTGGACCGGGAGGGGGAAATCACATGGTGGGACACGCAAAAAGGGCGTTGCCGCCCGACCGGGTCATGCCGGGCCCGGTTCGGGGCCCGTGGCGTCCGAGGAGCCGCAGCAGCGCCGGGCCGCGGGCCCGCGCCTGCGCGGCTCCACAAGGGCGCACGGGAGACAGCGTCGCCTCCCGGTGCCGGACGGAGGTGGGCCATGCAGGTCCTGCCCTGCTTCCCCCGAAGCCTCGGGCATCTCGGGCCGCTGCTCACCCGAGGACTCTCCGTCGACCAGCTGCGCGACCTCTGTGACCTGCCGCGCGACCTGCGGCTACCGTCCGTGACCCTGCCCGTTCCGCTGCGGGCCACCGCCTTCGAGCTGGCGATCCTCGCCGGACACCTGCTGCTGTACCCCTCGGGGCTCACCGCCGAGCACGCCGCGCCCAAAGCGCCCGCCGCCCGGAGCGGCAGCGACGAGCCGAAGGCAACCGTGGCGACCGGCCCCCGACCCGTGATCATGCTGCACGGCTTCGTGGACAACCGCTCCGTCTTCGTCCTGCTCCGCCGCTTCCTCTCCCGGCACGGCTGGAGCCATCTGGAGTGCCTGAACTACTCCCCCCTGACCTGCGACATCCGGGCCGCCGCCGATCTGCTGGGGAGGCACGTCGAGGAGATCGCCGCCCGGACCGGCCGGGACGACGTCGACATCGTCGGACACAGCCTCGGCGGCCTGATAGCGCGGTACTACGTCCAGCGCCTCGGCGGCGACCGCCGGGTGCGGACCCTCGTGACGCTCGGGACGCCGCACTCCGGCACCACCGTCGCGGCCCTGGCCAGCGCGCACCCGATCGTGCGGCAGATGCGACCGGACTCCCCCGTGATCGCCGAGTTGGGCGAGCCGACGCCGGGCTGCCGCACCCGTTTCGTCTCCGTCTGGAGCGAGTTGGACCAGCTGATGGCCCCGGTGGAGACGGCCCGGCTGGACCACCCCGACCTCGTCGTGGAGAACGTCCGGGTCAGCGGCATCGGCCATCTCGCCCTGCTGGTCCATCCCGCCGTCGCCGCCTGCGTCCGTCAGGCGCTCCAGGGCCCGGAGGTCGACGGCGGTCAGCAGGAGCACGGGACGACACGCCCCGACGACGCCGGCCGCGAGGACGGCACACCGACCGACCCGACGACCAGCCCAAGGCCCGACACGACGCCCGGCACCGACGTCATCTCGGTCGCCTGACCTCCTCGGTTCGGCCCGTTTCCCCTCGCCGGTTCGCCCCAAAGGCTCACGCCAGGTGACGATCCATCGAACGAATTTCGAACGTACGGCCAAAGCTGTCCCCCCGGCCCACCGAAAGGCGCTCGAATGCCCGTTTCCTGACCGCGCAAAACCAGCGGAAGATTGTCGACGTCGCGTACTGCCGGGTACAGTCGCCGCCACTGGTTCCCCTCTGGGTCCCGCCCGCTCTTCCGGCCCCAGAATCCAGCGGTCCTGTTGCCGAGGCGAGAGAGAAGTTGGTGAACGACCAGCACGCCCACGCCGGGTACGGCCACGACACCTACCCCACGGGCAGCTTTGACACCGACCCGCTCTTCGGTGCACTCCCCGGAACAGCGAATCCGACCCCGGCCGCCGACTACGACGCAGGCCACAGCGGTCAGTACGACGCCTCCGCATGGGACACCGGTTCCCATCACACCACTTCGGCCACCCCGACCGCCACGGGTTATGGCGGCTACGACCCCTACGCGTCGGCCCAGCACGGCGCCGCGGACGGGTACGACACCACCGGCCAGTGGGACGCCGCCGCGTGGAACCAGTCAGGGCAGACCGGCCAGTTCGAGAACGCCGCAGCCGCCTTCACCTACGACACCACCGGCACCTGGACGGGCCCGACCTTCGACTCCGGCAGCTACGACGCCACCGCCTGGAACGGCGCCGGCGAGGCCGAGCCCCTCCCGCTCGTACCGCCGCAGTACGCGCCGGAGCAGGAGTTCCCCGGCGCCGCACCGGAGTTCGCGCCCGAGGCGATGGAGGAGCTCGCGCCGCAGTTCGGCGCCGACCCGTCCGCCCTCGGCGGCGTCGACACCGCGGACGCCGTGAACGCCACGGCCGTCATCGACGTCACCGACCCCACCAGCGCAGCCGACGCCGCGGACCGCCTCGACGCCTCGTACGCCGACTCTCCGTACGCCCTCGACGAGGGCATCGGCACCGAGCCCGCCCGGACGCACGACACCGGCGCGACGCGCACGGCCCGCCGCAGCTCCGGCGGCGGCAGCCGCGGCCGACGCCGTACGCCCGCCAAGCGCTCCGCACTGCTCACCGTCGCCGTGCCCTCCGCCTGCGTCATGGGCGTGGCCGGCATCGCCGCCGCGTCCGTCGGCGGCCTCGGCGGCGCCGAGCAGAAGAAGGACGACACCACCACGCTGGCCGCCGCCGACACCACGCCCGTCGAGAACGTGGCGGCGAACAGCAAGATGGACACCCAGCTCGCCGCGCTCAGCGCCGACGCCCGCGACTTCGGCGACCGCGCCTCCCGCACCCAGGAGCGCATCGACCTGAAGGCCCGCCAGGAGGCGGAGCGGCAGAAGCGCGCGGAAGAGGCCAAGCGCAAGGAGGCGCTGCGACCCAAGTTCGCCCTCCCCGTGGCGCAGAAGGGTCTGAGCACCTACTACGGCGAGTCCGGCGTCAACTGGATGGCGCTGCACACGGGCATCGACTTCCCCGTGCCGTACGGCGCCGAGGTGATGGCCGCGACCGACGGCACCGTCCGCACGCAGATCAACCCGGCGTACGGGAACATGGTCATCGTCACCGCCCCCGACGGCACCGAGACCTGGTACTGCCACCTCGCGAGCGCCAAGATCCGCTCCGGCAAGGTGAAGGCCGGCGACGTCATCGGCTACGCGGGCGACTCCGGCAACTCCACCGGCCCGCACCTCCACTTCGAGGTGCGCCCCGGCGGCGGCTCGCACATCAACCCGCTGACCTGGCTGCAGAGCAAGGGCCTCAACCCCCTCTGACGACCGCCCCCGCATCTCGGAAGGCCGGGCGTCCCAGCCGCCCGGCCGTCACGGCGGATGCCTCCTACAGCTTCTCGACGGGTGCGTAACGCAGCAGCAGGCGCTTGGGCTTGGCGTCCCCGAAGTCGATCGTCGCCTGGGCTTCCGAGCCCGTCCCCTTGACCTCGACGACGGTCCCGAGGCCGAACTGGTCGTGCGTGACGCGGTCGCCGATCGCCAGCGCGATCACCGGCTTCTCGGACGCCCCGCGCCCGGTGGCGAACCGGGTCTGCGCGGCGCGCCGCGACGAACCGCCCGACGCCATCGACGGCATGGACGGCATGGACGGCAGACGCGACCCCGACCCGGACGTCGCCCCGGCGGGCGCACCCATCGGACCGGTGCGCTTCCACTCCAGGTGCTGGCCCGGGATCTCCTCCAGGAAGCGCGACGGGGGGTTGTACGACGGCTGGCCCCAGGCGCTGCGCATCGACGAACGCGTCAGGTACAGCCGCTCGCGGGCGCGCGTGATGCCCACGTACGCCAGGCGCCGCTCCTCCTCCAGCTCCTTCGTCTGGCCGAGGGCGCGCATGTGCGGGAAGACGCCGTCCTCCATGCCGGTCAGGAACACCACCGGGAACTCCAGGCCCTTCGCGGTGTGCAGCGTCATCAGGGTGATGACGCCCGCGCCCTCCTCGTCCTCGTCCGGGATCTGGTCGGAGTCGGCGACGAGGGCGACCTGCTCCAGGAACTCGGCGAGCGTGCCGGCGCCCTCCTCGTCCGTACGGGCCTGCTCGAACTCCAGGGCGACGGCGGCCAGCTCCTGGAGGTTCTCGATGCGGGTCTCGTCCTGGGGGTCGGTGGACGCCTGGAGTTCGGCGAGGTAGCCGGTGCGCTCCAGGACGGCTTCGAGGACGACGGCCGGGCCGGCGCCGGAGTCCACGATCGTGCGCAACTCCTCCATCAGCGCGTTGAACCGCTTGACCGCGTTCGCCGAGCGGGCGGCCATGCCGTACGCCTCGTCCACGCGCCGCAGCGCCTGCGGGAAGGTGATCTTCTCGCGGAGGGAGAGGGCGTCGATCATCGCTTCAGCGCGCTCGCCGATGCCGCGCTTGGGGACGTTGAGGATGCGGCGCAGGGGGACGTTGTCCTCGGGGTTGGCGAGGACCCGCAGATAGGCGAGGACGTCCCGGACCTCCTTGCGCTCGTAGAAGCGGACGCCGCCGACGACCTTGTACGGCAGGCCGACGCGGATGAAGATCTCCTCGAAGACGCGGGACTGGGCGTTCGTCCGGTAGAAGACGGCGACGTCGCCGGCCTTGGCGTCGCCCGCGTCGGTGAGCCGGTCGATCTCGTCGGCGACGAACTGCGCTTCGTCGTGCTCGGTGTCGGCGACGTAGCCGGTGATCCGGGCGCCCTCGCCGGCGTTCGTCCACAGGTTCTTGGGGCGACGGCTCTCGTTGCGCTCGATGACGGCGTTGGCGGCGGAGAGGATCGTCTGCGTGGAGCGGTAGTTCTGCTCCAGCAGGATCGTGGTGGCGTCGGGGTAGTCCTCCTCGAACTGGAGGATGTTGCGGATCGTGGCGCCGCGGAAGGCGTAGATCGACTGGTCGGCGTCGCCGACGACGCACAGCTCGGCGGGGGCCAGGTCCTCGTGGCCGGTGCCCACCAGCTCGCGCACCAGGGTGTACTGGGCGTGGTTCGTGTCCTGGTACTCGTCGACGAGGACGTGGCGGAAGCGCCGCTGGTAGTGCTCGGCGACGTCGGGGAACGCCTGGAGGAGGTGGACCGTCGTCATGATGATGTCGTCGAAGTCCAGGGCGTTGGCCTCGCGCAGCCGCGCCTGGTACATCCGGTACGCCTCGGCCAGCGTCTTCTCGAAACCTCCCCCAGAGCCTTCGGCCTGGGAGGTGCCCCCAAGCCTGTCCGCGAACGTCTCCTCGTCGACGAGTTCGTTCTTCAGGTTCGAGACCTGGGCGCTGAAGGACTTCGGCGGGAACTTCTTCGGGTCCAGGTCGAGGTCGCGGCAGACCAGGGCCATCAGCCGCTTGGAGTCGGCTGCGTCGTAGATCGAGAACGACGAGGTGAAGCCGAGCTTCTTGGACTCGCGGCGCAGGATGCGGACGCAGGCGCTGTGGAAGGTGGAGACCCACATCGCGTTGGCCCGGGGGCCGACGAGCTGCTCGACGCGCTCCTTCATCTCGCCGGCGGCCTTGTTGGTGAAGGTGATCGCGAGGATCTGGCCGGGGTGGACCCGGCGGGTGCCGAGGAGGTGGGCGATGCGGTGGGTGAGCACCCGCGTCTTGCCGGAGCCGGCACCGGCGACGATGAGCAGCGGGGAGCCGGTGTGGACGACGGCGGCGCGCTGCTGCTCGTTCAACCCCTCCAGCAGGGCGTCGGGATCCACGACGGGGCGGGCGGCGCCGTCGCGGTAGTACGCGTCGCGGGCGGGCGGCACGTCGTAGGCGCCCTGGAAGAGGTCGTCCGGGACCTCCTCCCGGGCGTGGCCCTCCGGGTCCTCGGGCGGCGGCGGGGGCTCCTCCGCGGAGGGCTGGAGGTTCGCCAGGAAGTCTTCGTCAAAGAGGCTGCTCATCGCTCTCTGAGTCTATGCCTCGGCACTGACAGTCCGCGGCCCCCTGGCGAAAGGGGCCGCACCGCCCGTCCGGCGTCACCGGAGGGCGGTCTTCCGATTCACGGGGTGACCAGCGCGTCTCAGGTCCCGGGGTGTGCCCCGGGCCGATCGGGCGCGGCTCAGGTCTGCTCGGGTCCGCTCACGTCCACAGGGTGGCGATGAAGATGTTCGCCGTGGTGAGGCCGCCGACCGCGCCGAAGACGGCCTTGTCCACCTGCTCGTCCTCCCGCTTGACGTACACCAGCGCGAGGATCACCACCAGGACGGCCATCTTGATGCCGATCTTGACGTTGTTCACCGCCTGGTCGTCGGCCTGGTTGAGCCCGACCAGGGCGACGCCGGTGATCAGCATCGTCAGCGCGCCGTGCAGCATCGCCGGGTTGAAGCGGGCGGTGCCCGCGCCTATCGCCTTCATCTGGGTGAGGAACCCGCCCAGCAGGGAGGCGATGCCGATGACGTGCAGCGCCACGAAGACATTGATGAGTACGTCCATGAGCGGAGCCTAACCAGCGCCATATCACCCCCTTCAGGTCAGGTGGACCTCATTCGCCGCATCGGTCACTCCGGCACACGTGACGCACACCCATGGTGACCGACCGTTCACCGAACGTGCCAGAGGTTGGCCACCTTCGGACAGAACCGGTCGTTCCGCCTCCGGTCCGTTACCTCCCGCCTAGCGTCCTGCCCCGGACGCACCCGGGCGTCCAAGACCTCATCCGTCAACCAACCGCTCAACCGATCGATCGCCCGACCCCGGAAGGACGTGGACGCCGCCGTGGCAGCGCACCGCAAACCCAGGCAGCAGCGGCGGTACCCGTTCGCCGCGCGCCCCGCCGCCAGGACCGCCACCACCCTGGCGCTCGCGGGCGCGGCGACCGCCACGGCGTTCAACGGCACCGGAGCGGCCGACACCGCGCCCACACCCGCGCAGATCAAGGCCAGGGTCGACAAGCTCTACCAGGAGGCGGAGGCCGCGACCGAGGAGTTCAACGGCGCCAAGGAGCAGGCCGACCGGGCGCGCCGGGAGCTCGACCGGCTGCGCGACGAGGCGGCCCGCAGGACGGACCGGCTCAACGCGACCCGCAACGCCCTCGGCTCGATGGCCACCGCCCAGTACCGCGCCGGCACCATGGACGCCGGGCTCCGCATCGCCCTGACCTCCGACCCCGACGAGTACCTGGAGCGGGCCGCGCTCGCCCAGCGCGTCGGCGACCGGCAGGCGACGGCGGTCTCCCAGGTGCGGCAGCAACTCGTCGGGATCGACCAGCTCAAGGAGACGGCGGACCGCCGGGCCGCCGAACTCAAGGCGCGCCAGGGCGAGCTGGCCGGTCACAAGAGCGTGGTGCAGCGCAAGCTGGCCGCCGCCGAGCGCCTGTTGGCCAAGCTCACGGCGGAGCAGCGCGCGGCCTACGACGCGCCGCGGGACGACCCTTCAGCGGCGCGACCGGCGGCTCCGGCCGCGGCCGGGGCGACGAGCCAGCGGGCGGGCCGGGCCGTGGCGTACGCGTACGGGGCGCTCGGCAAGCCGTACGTGTGGGGCGCGACGGGGCCCGCTTCGTACGACTGCTCCGGGCTGACCCAGGCGGCGTGGCGGGCGGCGGGCATCTCGCTGCCGCGGACGACGTACACGCAGATCAACGCGGGCAAGCGGGTGTCGCGGTCCGAACTCGCCCCCGGTGACCTGGTCTTCTTCTATCCCGGGATCAGCCACGTCGGGCTGTACGTCGGGGGCGGTCGGATGGTCCACGCGCCCCGGCCGGGCGCGCCGGTGCGGATCGCGTCGATCGACGCGATGCCCTTCGCGGGCGCGGCCCGCCCGGCGTGAACCCAGGAGTCCCGCGCCTGCGCTGCTTCTGGACAGGCCCGCCACCGGGCCGCAGACGCCGACACCGCACACCCCCGCGGCGGCACCGCGCCCGGCTGGATGACCGCGTCAGACGAGGCGGCGTGCGGTCGCCCAGCGGGTCAGTTCGTGGCGGTTGGAGAGCTGGAGCTTGCGCAGGACCGCGGAGACGTGGGACTCGACCGTCTTCACGGAGATGAAGAGCTGCTTGGCGATCTCCTTGTACGCGTACCCGCGGGCGATCAGCCGCAGCACCTCGCGCTCGCGCTGGGTGAGCCGGTCGAGGTCCTCGTCGACGGGCGGGGCGTCGGTGGAGGCGAAGGCGTCGAGGACGAAGCCGGCGAGCCGCGGCGAGAAGACGGCGTCCCCCTCCTGGACGCGGAAGACCGAGTCCACCAGGTCCGTGCCGGTGATCGTCTTGGTGACGTAGCCGCGGGCGCCGCCGCGGATCACGCCGATGACGTCCTCGGCGGCGTCGGACACCGACAGCGCCAGGAAGCGCACCGGGTGCTCGGACGCCGCCATGAGGGGCGCGCAACGGCGCAGCACCTCGACGCCGCCGCCGCCCGGCAGGTGCACGTCCAGCAGGACGACCTCGGGGCGGGTGGCGGTGATCACGGTGACGGCCTGGTCCACGTCCGCGGCCTCGCCGACGACCTCGACGCCGGTGCGCTCGGTCTGTCCGATCTCGGCCTGGACGCCGGTGCGGAACATGCGGTGGTCGTCGACGAGGACGACCCGCACCCGGCGGCCCGCGCCCCCGTCCGTCGCCCCGCCGGGGCCCGTCGCGTCCGTCGCGCCTGTCTTGGGGTGCGTCATCCGTCCGCCCTCTCCATGCTCAGCTCCACTTCGGTGCCCTCCCCGGGCGCCGAGGTGAGCCGGGCCGTCCCGCCGTTGCGCTGCATCCGGCCGATGATCGATTCCCTGACGCCCATTCTGTCGTCCGGCACGGAGTCCAGGTCGAAGCCCGGTCCCCGGTCCCGTACGGAGACGAACACCGTACGCCCCTCGACCTCCGCGAAGACCTGGACGGCGCCGCCCTCGCCACCGTACTTGGCCGCATTGACCATCGCCTCGCGCGCGGCCTGCATGCACGCGGACAGCTTGTCGTCGAGGGGGCAGTCGCCGACGACGACGACCTCCAGCGGGACGCCGTGCTTGTCCTCGACCTCGGCCGCGGCCCGCTTGACGGCCTCCGCCAGGGTCTCGGGCTCCTCGGCCTCCTCCTTGCCGGTGCCCTCCGGCTTGTACAGCCAGTTCCGCAGCTCGCGCTCCTGGGCGCGGGCGAGCCGGCGGACCTCGCCGGGGTCCTCGGCCCTGCGCTGTATCAGGGTGAGCGTGTGCAGTACGGAGTCGTGGACGTGGGCGGCGACCTCCGCCCGCTCCTGGGCCCGGATGCGCATGGTCCGCTCCTCGGAGAGGTCCTGCGTCATCCGCACCAGCCAGGGGCCGGCCAGCAGGGCGATCCCGGCGACGACGGCGACGGCGGCCGTCAGGACGTTCCCCAGCTGGGCCGCGGAGCCGCGGACGACCATGAAGACGGTCAGGCCCATGCCGACGAGCGCCACCCCGGCCAGCGCCCGGACGACCTGGAACAGCCGGCGGCGGCGGGAGGCCGCGGCCGTCCAGCTCGCGCGCCGGGCGTTGTCCGCCTGTCGCCACACCAGCACCACGCCGGCGCCGATCAGCAGCGTCGGCCAGACGTAGCGGTTGGCGCGGCTGGTGTTGTTCAGGTCGCCGATGAAGATCAGACAGCCGACGGCGAGGGCCATCAGCGCGAACACCTGCCCCCGGTCCGGTTTGCGGAGCCGGCGCCGGCCGTCGTCGGCGACCTCGAAGAGGGAGCGCGGCTCGACGGTGCGCCCGCCGACGCCGAGCGGGACGACGACCCAGAACGCCGCGTACAGCAGTATCCCGAGGCCGTCCGCCATGAGCAGGGCGAGGAAGACCAGCCGCACCCAGACCACCGGCACGCCGAGGTGTCCGGCCAGCCCGCGGGCCACGCCGCCCAACAGCCGCCCGTCGGCGCTGCGGTAGAGCCGGCGCAGCGGCACGTCTTCGGGCGCGGTGGCGCGGGAGGACGCGGGGGGCGTGCGGGGCGGGGCGACGGGCATGCGTCGATCGTCACACGGAAGGGCCCGGGACCGGTATCAGGGGCGCCCCGGAGAACGACCCTGAGGTGGGGCGGGGGGACGCCCTGAGCCGTCGGGGGTCGTCGGGGTCCGGATATCAGGGACGGGCCAGGGTCGCCCCCGCTCCCGCCGGCGGCCCGCGGCCGTCACCATGGACGTATGAACCAGCAGACCAGCGCCGCCCCTCCCGGGGCGCAGGACGACACGGCTGCCGCGGTGCCCCCGGCCGAGCAGCCCGGCGGCCTCCGCCAGCTGCGCCGCGACCCGGACCACAAGGTCATCGGCGGTGTCTGCGGCGGTCTCGGGCGGTACTGCGACGTGGATCCGGTCATCTTCCGGGTCGTGATCGGCGTGCTCGCGGTGACCGGCGGCATCGGTCTGATCTTCTACGGGTTCGCGTGGCTGCTGGTCCCGATGCTGGGCGAGGAGGAGAGCGAGGGCCGTCGGCTGCTGGGCGGGCGGGTCGACGGGGCCGCGCTGACGGCCGTGTTCCTCGCCCTCATCGGCTGCGGCCTGTTCCTCACGATGCTGAACAGCCGGGGGACGCTCGCCTTCGCCGCCCAGCTGGCGGTGGCCGCCGTCGGGGTCGCCGTGTGGTCCCGGCGCCGTACGGCCCCGCCCGACGGCGCCCCGCTCGACGCGGCGACGGCGCACGCGGTGTCGGACGCCCCGCCGGAGACGAAGGCGCCGCCCGTGCCGGAGAGCCCGTCCTGGTGGCGGGACCCGGTCGCCAAGGCCGGGGTGGCGCCGCCGGGCACGCCGACGGCGTACCTGTGGGGCCCGGAGGAGGAGGCCGACGCCCGGACGCGCAAACCGCTGTGGGGCGGGGGGACCCGCAAGTGGAGCCCCCGGATCTCCCGAGGCCCCCAGTCGATCGGCGGCGCGGTCGCCAATCTCGCGATCGTGGCCTGCGTGCTCGGCATCGCGCTGAGCTGGGACCACCATCCGCTGGGGACGAGCTTGCAGTTCGGCTTCACGGCCGCGCTGGCCGTCCTCGGCCTCGGTCTGGCCCTCAGCTCCTTCCTGGGGCGCACCGGCTTCGGCACGGTCCTGCTGACCGTCGTCACCGCCCTGCTGCTGGCGGCCTCCGCCGCCCTGCCCAAGGACATCAGCACGAACTGGCGGGAGACGTCCTGGAAGCCCGCGTCCTCGACCGCCCTCCAGCCGCGGTACGAGTTGGGCTCGGGCGTCGGCACGCTCGATCTGTCCGCCCTGGTCGTGCCGCCCGGTCAGACCCTGTCGACGACGGGCCAGGTCGGCCTGGGGAAGCTGAGGATCGTGCTCCCCGCGGACGCCCCGGTGAAGCTGAACGCCGAGGCCGGCGTGGGTGACATCACCTTCCCCGACGACCCGAGGAACGACATCGACGTCTCCCCGGGCCAGCAGCGGTCACAGACCCTGGCGGCGCCGAAGGGGGCCAAGGAGTCCGGGAGCGTGGAGCTCCACCTCCAGGTGGGCATCGGACAGGTGGAGGTGACCCGTGCACCGCGCTGACGTGGCGTTCGACGCGACGGTCGACGGTCGACCCCCGGGGGGCGGGCCGGGCGGCGACCGGCCGCGCCGTACGTATCTGCACCCCTTCCGGCTGGGGAAGGCGCTGGCGGGTCAGTCGGTGCTGGCCGCGGCGGTGCTGTTCGCGGGCGACGCGGCCGACGTCTGGCACACCCCCTGGTTCGTGGTCTTCCCGGTGGTCTTCGGCGGGCTGGCCCTGGCCGGCACGGTGGGCACCGTGCACTACGTGATGCGCCGCCGCCGGTCCGCGATCAGCGCGTCCACCGACAGCACCGAGGCTCCGGCGAGCAGCAGCGGCAGCCAGGCCATCAGATAGACCAGGTCGTTTCCGTAGTAGTACGGCTCGACCTGCCAGCTGACGGTCAGCCACAGGCTCAGCGAGATCAGCGCTCCGCCGAGCGCGGCGATCCGGGCCAGCAGGCCGATGAGGGTGCCGATGCCGACGGCGAGTTCCCCGAGGGCGATGGCGTAGCCGAAGCCCTCGGGGTTCTTGAGCGCCAGGTCCACCAGCCAGGGCACGGCCGAGGTGTCGCGCACGCCGCGCATCAGGTCGCCGACGGAGCCGGCTCCGCTGGCGGCGAAGAACTTGCTGTCGGTGAGCTTGTCGAGCCCGGCGTAGACGAAGGTGACGCCGAGGAAGATCCGCAGCGGCAGCAGGGCGTACCGTGCGGCCTGGTCCTTCGCTCCGCGGACGCCGCCCGGCCCGCCGTATCCGGACGTCGGCGTGTGAAACGTGTGTGTCATCGCTGGTCCTGCCTTTGATGGGCGCGTCCGAGCCGTCGGACTCGCTGTCGACCTATACGTATCCCTGTTGGACCGGTCTCTGTTGACCCATACGTACGGCGGCGCCGTACGGATCGATGGTGGTACGGGGTTTTTCCCCGGGTGGCCGATTCACCGGGGAGGGACGTCAGTGCGGACCTTCGGGAGCGCCCCAGCGGCGCCACAGGGGTTGGTAGCTGATCCAGGCGACGAGGTCGGTGCCGAGCTGGTCACGAGTGGCCACCGCGTCCCGGTGCTGGATGGGGGTGGGCTTGCCGGCGGCCCGGGCGGTGAGCTGCACCCGGGCGCAGCGCTCCATGGTGATGAACCACCAGGCCGCCGCGTCCACGGAGGTGCCGACGGTCAGCAGTCCGTGGTTGCGCAGCACGAGTCCTTTGTGCGGGCCGAGCGCGTCGGCGACGCGGCGGCCCTCCAGTGCGTCCACGGCGACCCCGGTGTACGCGTCGACCAGGGCGTGGTCCTCGTAGAAGGCGCACGCCTCCTGGGTGAGGGGCTCGACGAGTTCGCCGAGGGCGGCGAGGGCGCGCCCGTGGACGGTGTGGGTGTGGGCGACGGCGACCACGTCCGGGCGGGCGAGGTGGACCTGGGCGTGCACGGTGAACGCGGCCTGGTTGACGTGGTGGCCGCCCTCGACGACCTGCCCCCGTTCGTTGACCAGCAGCAGGTCGTCCGCCGTGACCAGGGCGAAGGGCATGCCGAACGGGTTGGTCCAGAAGCAGTCCCGGTACACCGGGTCCCGTGCGGTGACATGGCCGGACACCCCGTCCTCGTACCCCAGGCGCGCGAAGATCCGGAGTGCTCCGGCGAGGCGTTCCTTGCGGTGGGCGCGTTCGTCCTCGGGACGGTCGTGGCTCGGCGGGAGGGCGAAGGCGAGCCGTTCGACGGGCACGGGCACGGGGGCGGGCAGCGGGGCGGACGAAGCGTGCGGGGACGGGGGCGGAGTACGGGCGGGCGTCTGCGTCATGCGCGGAAGTTAGCGCGCGTCCCCGCGGGTGAACAGAGACGTGCGCGGCCCCTGCCGGAGCCGCGCACGCGCGTACGTCTCAGTGGGCCCGAAGGCTCACTCCCATTCGATGGTGCCCGGCGGCTTGCTGGTGACGTCCAGCACGACCCGGTTGACGTCGGCGACCTCGTTCGTGATCCGCGTCGAGATCCGGGCGAGCACGTCGTACGGCATCCGCGTCCAGTCCGCCGTCATCGCGTCCTCGGAGGAGACGGGCCGGAGCACGATCGGGTGGCCGTACGTGCGGCCGTCGCCCTGGACGCCGACGCTGCGGACGTCGGCGAGCAGCACCACCGGGCACTGCCAGATGTCCCGGTCGAGACCGGCCGCCGTCAGCTCCTCGCGGGCGATGGCGTCGGCCTCGCGCAGCAGGTCGAGCCGGTCGCGGGTGACCTCGCCGACGATGCGGATGCCGAGGCCGGGGCCGGGGAAGGGCTGCCGCTGGACGATCTCGTCCGGCAGGCCCAGCTCCTGGCCGACCATCCGGACCTCGTCCTTGAACAGCTGGCGCAGCGGCTCGACGAGCTGGAACTCCAGGTCCTCCGGGAGCCCGCCCACGTTGTGGTGGGACTTGATGTTCGCGGTGCCGGTGCCGCCGCCGGACTCGACGACGTCCGGGTAGAGCGTGCCCTGGACGAGGAAGGCGACCTCCTCGCCGTCGGCCGCGCCCTCGGCGACGATCTCGGCCTGCGCGTTCTCGAAGACGCGGATGAACTCCCGGCCGATGATCTTCCGCTTCTGCTCGGGGTCGGAGACCCCGGCGAGGGCGGACAGGAAGCGCTCCTGGGCGTCGACGACCTTCAGCTGCACGCCGGTGGCCGCGACGAAGTCCTTCTCGACCTGCTCGGTCTCGCCCTTGCGCATCAGCCCGTGGTCGACGTACACGCAGGTCAGCTGGGAGCCGATGGCCTTCTGCACCAGGGCGGCGGCCACGGCGGAGTCCACGCCGCCGGAGAGCGCGCAGATGACGCGCTTGGTGCCGACCTGCTCGCGGATGGCCGCGACCTGCTCCTCGATGACGTTGCCGGTGGTCCAGGTGGGCTGGATGCCGGCGCCCCGGTAGAGGAAGTGCTCCAGGACCTGCTGGCCGTAGGTGGAGTGCATCACCTCGGGGTGGTGCTGGACGCCGTACAGCCGCTTCTCGTCGTTCTCGAAGGCGGCGACGGGCACCAGGTCCGTGGAGGCGGTGACGGTGAAGCCCTCGGGCGCGGCGGAGCAGGCGTCGCCGTGCGACATCCACACCTCCTGCTCGGCCGGGGTGCCCTCGAAGAGCGTCGAGCCGGTCTTGGAGACGTGCAGGCCGGTGCGGCCGTACTCGCGCGCGCCGGTGTTGTCGACGGTGCCGCCGAGGGTGGTGGCCATCAGCTGGAAGCCGTAGCACATGCCGAAGACGGGGACCCCGGCCTCGAAGAGCGCGCGGTCGAGGGTGGGCGCCTGGTCCGCGTACACGGACGAGGGCCCGCCGGAGAGGATGATCGCCTTGGGGTTCTTGGCCAGCATCTCGGCCACGGGCATCGTGGACGGGACGATCTCGCTGTAGACCCGTGCCTCACGGACGCGGCGGGCGATGAGCTGGGCGTACTGCGCACCGAAGTCGACGACGAGAACGACATCGGCGACGGTGGGCACGGCAGCGGGGGACGCTGATGACACTGGCGGCCTTCCGGCGGGGGCTGGGCGGGGGTCGGTGTAGCCGATTCTACCGGCCCCCGCGTTGTCCCCGGCCGGAGACCGGGGCCATACTGTCCCCCATGCGTCACCACACGACCTCCGTCTTTACCTATGGCAACCGGCCCGTCCGGCTGCCACGGTCGTGCTGTGTGATCCGCTGACACACGACGTCCCAGGCGCCCCGGGCCGGCTTCGGCCCGGGGCGCCCGTCGTTTCCGGACCGCAGTGACCGGCCCGGGTGCTCCAGGGAGACCGCGACGTCGCGACCGATTCGCGACGAACCCCGAGGAGCCACACCATGACCACGAGCACCACCACCGAAGTGACGGAGACCACGGGCGCCCGCACCCCCGAGGCCGCGGAGCTGATCGACTCCGCCCGGCAGCGCATCGACGCCCTCGACGACCGCATCATCGGCCTCGTCCAGGAACGGATGGCGGTCTCCGCGGTGATCCAGGACGCCCGGATCGCCTCCGGTGGCCGCCGGGTGAACCTCTCCCGCGAGATGGAGGTCCTCGGTCACTTCCGCGACGCCCTCGGCAAGCCCGGCACGGCGCTCGCGATGACGCTGCTGGAGCTGTGCCGGGGCCGCATCTGAGTTCGGGTCCGCTCTCACCCGTACGGCGCGTGACCGTCGGCGACGGGGCTTCGTTGGTACCGGTGTCCGTGCCAGCCAGGGGCGGCCCGAAAGGGAAATCCACGCGTGGCTCGCTGGAGCGTGTGACGTACTCAGTACGTCGTGGGACCTCGCACCAGCGCGCGTGACCGGACGGCAGGGGACAGCAGCCCGGTCACCCCCGCGGCCGGTTCCGGGGACGCCCGGAACCGGCCGCAATCCGGTCCCCCCGGTTGCGCGGCGCACCGCCGCACCCCCACGATGCCTCCACGTCCGGCACGGTCCAGGCCGGGCGGGGCACCGGATCGACCGGCCCCTCCAGACCATTTCCGTCGCGGCGCAACCCCCCGGTGCCGCGCCTCGGCACCGACGACGCCCTGACGTCGGTGCTGACCACCAAGGGCCCCGCGGTGCGCGCACCCCGCGGGGCCCTTGTCGTGCGCCGCCGGCGGGCAGCGACGCACGGAGCCGGAAGTCCGGCGACCCGGAGTCCAGTGACCCAGACCACATAAAGTTTTTGTCAGTTCAACTGCAACCGTTTCGGCGGGACAGGGGTCGTAGAGGTCATCCACCGCGCACCAACAGCCACGTCCGTGTGCTCGCACCACGCGCGGGTCGTGGGGGCCGCTGCACTCGGAGGGGGGTGCAGCGGCCTCCTCCTTTCCGGGCCGCCCTTCCGGGCCGGGCCGCACCGCGCTCAGGGCCCGCTCGGGGGTCACCGGGGGTCAGGCGTCGATTTCCGGCCGCGTGCGTCCGGCGCCCTCGGCTCCGCTTCCCGTTCCGGTCCCGTCTTCCGGGGGGCGTACGGACCCCGCGGGCGGCATCGCCGGCATCCCGAGGTCCGGCAGCCGCAGCGCGCCGAAAGCGTCGGCGGGCACCGCCGGCGAGCGGGGCGCCACCGCTGCCAGCCGCCGGTACGGCTCCCCCGGCGCGGGCCGCGCGTCCGCCTCGCCCCGGTTCGGCCACAGCGCCATCGCCCGCTCCGCCTGCGCGGTGATCGTCAGGGACGGGTTGACGCCGAGGTTCGCGGTGACGGCCGAGCCGTCGACGACCGAGATGCCCGGGTGCCCGTACAGCCGGTGGTACGGGTCGATGACGCCCGACTCCGGGCCCGCGCCGATCGGGCAGCCGCCCAGGAAGTGGGCCGTCAGCGGGGTGCCCATCAGCTCCCCGACGTTCGAGCCGGCGAAGCCGTTGATCTCCTCGGCCAGCGCGGTCGCCGCCCGCGTCGCCGCCGGGATCTGGGTCGGGTTGGGCGCGCCGTGGCCCTGGCGGGCGGTCAGCAGGCCCTTCCCGATGCCCGCCGGCTTGCGGTACGTGGTCAGGGAGTTGTCCAGCGACTGCATGACGAGTTGGATCAGGGTCTTCTCCGACCAGCGGCGCTGCGAGAGGGTGCGCAGCGCGAGCACCGGATGGCGGACCATGCCGCCGAGCCAGCCGGTGACCCGGCCGCGGGCGGTGGTGCGGTACGGGACCTGGAGGGTCGTCAGCAGCCCCATGGCGTTGGAGCCCCTGCCGTAGCGCACCGGCTCGATGTGGGTGTCGGCGTCGGGGTGGATGGAGGAGGTGATGGCCACCCCGCGCGTGAAGTCCACCCGGGGCGCGCCGTGGCGCTTGCGGTAGCGCCGGTCCTCGGTCTGCGCCCCCACCAGGGCCTCGGAGTTCGTCCGGGTCAGTTCGCCGAGGCGGGGCGAGATCCGGGGCAGCAGCCCGGTGTCCCTCATCCGGTGCAGCAGGCTCTGGGTGCCGTACGTGCCGGCGGCGACCACCACCCGCCGGGCGCGCAGCACACGCCCCCTGCCCTTCCTGCGGTCGTCGGTGGGCAGGGTGCCGACGGCGTAGCCGCCGCGGGAGTCCTCGGTGAGGGTGACCGCGGTCGTCATCGGATGGACGACGGCGCCCGCGCGTTCGGCGAGGTGGAGGTAGTTCTCGTTCAGGGTGTTCTTGGCGCCGTGGCGGCAGCCGGTCATGCACTCGCCGCACTGGACGCAGGCGCGGCGTTCGGGGCCGGCGCCGCCGAAGTACGGGTCGGGGGCGCCGGCCCCGGGGGCCGCCGTGACGCCGCAGCCGTCGGCGCCGTCGCCGAAGAAGACGCCGACGGGCGCCAGGTGGAAGGTGTCGCCGATGCCCATCGCCTCGGCGGTCGCCTTCAGGTGCACGTCGGACGGGGTCGTCGTCGGGTTGAGCCGGACGCCGAGCATGCGCCGCGCCTGGTCGTAGTACGGGGCGAGTTCGCCCTGCCAGTCGGTGACGTCCTTCCACTGCGGGTCCTGGAAGAAGGCGGCGGGGGGTACGTAGAGGGTGTTGGCGTAGTTGAGGGAGCCGCCGCCCACGCCGGCGCCCGCCAGCACCATCACGTTGCCGAGCAGGTGGATGCGCTGGATGCCGTAGAGGCCGAGCGCCGGGGCCCACAGGAAGTTCTTCAGGTCCCAGGAGTTCTTGGGCAGGGTGGCGCGGGTGAAGCGGCGGCCGGCTTCGAGGACGCCGACGCGGTAGCCCTTCTCGGTGAGCCGCAGGGCCGAGACGGAGCCGCCGAAACCGGACCCGATGACGATGACGTCGTAGTCGAAGTCGAAGTCACCGTCGCCGTCGTGCTGCTCCTCGTTCGTGGCGTCGGTCCCGTCGTGCTCGTCCGCTGCCGGCTCCCCGGGGTGTTTTCGGGCAGGGGGTACCTCGGGCATGGCTCTCCTCCGTACGAAAAGGGGCGGCTGGGGCGAGCTGCGGAGCGGACGGTCCGTTCCGTCGGGAGGTCAGCGCAGCCGGAGGGTCTTCATCAACCGCAGCGAACGGCTCATCAGCTCCGCGTACTTCTCGTCGTCCATCCCGAACGCCGGCCCCATCGGCACCAGCCGCTGCTGGGACACCGTCTGCGCCTCGGTGAACTTGAGGATCCCCTCCGAGCCGTGGCGCCGGCCCAGGCCGGAGTCCTTCATGCCGCCCATCGGGGACTGGACGCTGCCGTACGCCGGGGCGTACCCCTCGTTGATGTTGACCGTCCCGGTGCGCAGCCGGGCCGCGATCGCGTGGCCCCGCTTGCCGTCGCGGGTCCAGACGCTCGCGTTCAGCCCGTACGACGTCGCGTTGGCGCGCTCGACGGCGTCGTCCTCGTCGGTGAAGCGGTAGATCGACACGACGGGACCGAAGGTCTCCTCGGTGCACACCGCCATCGGCGGCTCGACCCCTTCGAGGATCGTCGGCTCGAAGAAGAGGGGGCCGACGTCGGGGCGGGCGACGCCGCCGGTGACGACGGTCGCGCCCTTGGCCACGGCCTCCTCGACGTGCCGGGTGACGGTCTCCAACTGCCGCTCGCCCACCAGGGAGCCCATGTCGGCCCCGTACGCGAGGGAGGTGCCGAGGCGCATCGCCCGGGTGCGCGCCGCGAACCGCTCCACGAAGTCGTCGGCGATCGACTCGTGGACGTACAGCCGCTCGATGGAGATGCAGAGCTGTCCCGCGGAGGAGAAGCAGGCGCGGACCGCGCCCGCCGCGGCGTTCTCCACGTCGGCGTCGTGCAGCACGAGCATGGCGTTCTTGCCGCCCAGTTCCAGGGAGACGCCGACGAGCCGGGCGGCGGCGGCCTGGGCCACCTCGCGGCCGGTGCGGGTGGAACCGGTGAACGAGACGTAGTCGGCGTGCTGGACGACCGCGGGGCCCACGACCGGGCCCTCGCCGAGGACGACCTGGAAGACCTCCGGCGGAAGTCCGGCCTCGATCAGCAGGTCACGCGCCCACAGGGCGGTCAGCGCGGTCTCCGTGTCGGGCTTCATCACGACGGCGTTGCCGGCGACGAAAGCGGGCAGCGCGTCGCCGACGGACAGCTCCAGCGGGTAGTTCCAGGGGGCGATCTGGCCGACGACGCCGCGCGGCTGGCGCAGCTCGGTGGTCTTCGTCAGCACGGGGACGACGCCGGCGTGCCGCTTGGGGCGCAGATAGGCGGCGGCGCGGCGGCCGTAGTGCCGGGCGGCGACGGCGACGGCCTGGATCTCCTCGTGGGCGTGCATCCGGGCCTTGCCAGTCTCCAGCTGGATGAGGTCGAGGACCTCGGCCTGCCGCTGGAGCATCAGGTCGTGGAAGCGCAGCAGGACGGCGGCGCGGGTGCGCACCGGGGTGGCGGCCCAGACGGGTTGGGCGGTACGGGCCCGGGCGAACGCCTCGGCGACGTCGTCGGGCGTGGACTCGGGCAGGTCGGCCAGCTTGGCGCCGGTGAAGGGCGTGTGGTTGGCCGTACGGCCGGAACCGACGACCCCGCGGGTCAGCTGGGCCACCACCTCGGGCGTCACCACGTCGGCCGCGGTGCGCACACCGGGCGGTGCGGGGGCCGTGGGGTTGCTGCCGGGGGTGGCGCGGTCGGCGTCCTTGCCTTCGTCGCCGTCGAGGGTGGTCGGGGCCTTCGAGTCCGTCATGTGACCGAGCGTATGCCCCGACCGACCCTTTGGGTACCCGTCGGTAACAGCATTTGGCCGAACCCTGGACCACGCCAGCGTTCACTGGCCGGATAAGCCCTGATCAGGGGCGTCGTCGCGGGCGGGCGGGCGCCGACGAGGACGGCGGGCCGGTGTGGAGATGGTGTGGCGACGGCGCGGACGCACCCGCACGGCGCCGACCGGCACGGCCCGGTCCTACGCCGTCCACCGCAGTCCGCCCCCTAGAGGTCCTCGATCTTCAGGTTCTCCACCATGGTGTCGAAGATCCGTTCGCCCTCCTCGGCCGCCCACCCGTCGGCGGGCCCGGCGACCCGCAGCCGCCAGTAGACCTCCTTGCCCTCCGCACCGGTGGAGACCAGGCGCTCCATCCAGCGGTCGCGGGTCTCGGACTCCTTCGCCGTGGCGTTGTACGGCACGTGCTCGACGACCGTGTCGAAGGCGGGCGTGCCCTGGTGCCGGGTGTCCTCGATCGTGACGTCCACGCTCTCGATCTCCCGGCCGTCCACCCCGCCCCTCTCGTAGTGCCGCTGCCACGCCTCCTTGGTGGGGGCGAGTTCGTCGTCGAAGGCGGTGGTGTCGACCTCCTCCACGAAGACGGAGAACACGCCGCTGGGGTCGCGGTAGGTGACGGTGAAGCCGTCGTCGTCCTGCTCGCGGCGGTAGTCGGAGGGCACGGCGACGCTCGCGGAGACCACCTCGCGGTCGTTGCGCACCTCCCAGCCCTCGGGCAGCCCCTCCTTCGCGAACGGGTTCACGAAGACCAGCGTGAGCGCCGCGGCCAGCGCCAGCACCCCGCCGCCGATGCCGTACCGCGCCTTCTTGTTGCCGTGCAGCACCGGCGGCACCCAGCGGCTGCCGCGCCCCCGCGGACCCTGCCCGCCGGCGCGGCCGACCTGCGTCAGCTCGTGCATCGACGTCTGCGGCCGGGCCAGGGACTCCAGCGTCTGCCGGACCTCCGCCACGTCCGGCCGCATCGTGGGCTCCTTGCGCAACAGGCGCATCACGAGCGTGCCGAACGCACCGGCACCGCGCGACGGCGGCGGCGGTTCGGCGGAGACGACCGCCTGGAGCGTCGCGTGGATGTTGCTGCGCAGGTACGGCGAGACGCCCTCGACCGCCGCGTACAGCACCACGCCCAGGGACCACAGGTCCGCCTCCGGGCCGGGGGCCTGGCCGAGCGCCCGCTCCGGGGCGATGAACTCCGCCGTGCCGACGAACCCGCCCGTCTCCGTGAGCCGCTGCTCCCCCTCGACGTGCGCGATGCCGAAGTCGGTCAGTACGACCCGGTCGGCGCGGCCCAGCAGGATGTTGTCCGGCTTGACGTCGCGGTGGAGCACCCCGGCCGCGTGGGCGGCGGCCAGCGCGCCGAGCACGTCGGCCCCGACCCGGGCGGCCTCGCTGACGTCGAGCGTGCCGTCCTTCAAGCGGGTGGCCAGCGATTGGCCCTGGACCAGCTCCATCACGATCCACGGCTGCCCGCCCTCGACCACGACGTCGTGGATGGTGACGACGCTGGGGTGGTCGATCCGGGCGGCGGCGCGCGCCTCGCGCTGCATCCGCAGATGGGCCGTCTCGCGTTCGAGCTGGCTCAAGTGGTCGGGCAGCCGGGGCTCCTTGACGGCGACCTGCCGGTCCACGACCTCGTCGCGGGCCTGCCACACCGTGCCCATGCCGCCCTGGCCGAGCCGGCTCAGCAGGCGGTAGCGCCCGCCGATCAGCCGTCCGGAGCCGGAGGCGTCCGACGCGCGGGGCGTACGGGCGGCACTCTCAGACGGAGCGGACGGAGCGGACGGAGCGGACGGAGCGGCGTCGGGCGCGGCGCGGTGGTCCGTCGACAGCGTCGGCGAAGGCCCGTCGGGCGGCGGCACCGGGGCGGGCTGCGCGGCCGGTGCCTGCGGAGGGGCGGGGGTCCCGGTCGCCTGCGCCGGCACCTGCGACGCGTTCGGCGGCTTGAGTACGTAGCTGGTGGGCTCGGGTGCCCGTCCTCCGTCGTTCGTCATGTTCACCATCCTCGTGACCTCGTGCAGGCGGATGCTACCCACGGCGGACAGCGGATGCAGAGCCGTGACAGTGGCGGACCGGGGACCGGCCGTACGCCCGCCGCACGACCGCCGCGAGCGCGCCGTCCGTGCGCCGCCCCGCGCCGGGCTCACTCCGCGTCGGGCGCCCGCCAGCCCTCCAGCATCGTGTCGAAGTCGCCCCGGGTCTTCGCCCACGTGGCCGCCGGCCCCGACAGGTACAGCGCGTACTCCGTGCCGTCCGCGGTCTGGTACAGCTGGTCCACGCCGTGGCGGTCACCGGGGAACGCCTGCCGCTCGGTCCAACTGAACTCCCACAGCGCGGCCTTCTCGCGCCCCTGGAAGGTGTTCCGTTCGAGCTCGGTCCGCTCGTAGTTCGGCAACCGGCGCAGCTCGCGCTCCAGCTGGAGGGCGAGGTCGTACGGATCGTCGTGCTCGGGCTCCTCGTTGACCCCGATGCGCAGCAGGTGCTTGCCGCCGTCGGGCGAGTAGTCCGCCTGGCCGTTCTTGGCCGCGATGCGCCGCCAGCCCTCGGGGACGACGACCGAGAAGCCCAACGGGTCCTTGAGGCGCTGCCAGCCCTCCGGCACGGCCTCTCCGCCGTTGGGTCCGCCGGACGACGCTCCTGCGGAGGGTCCGGCGGGGGCGGGCGCCCCGTCGGAGCCGGTTGCTCCCTCGGTGGAGGCGCCCGTACGGGTCTGTTCCTTGCCGTCGCCGGAGTCCGCGTACTTCATCGCCGCGAAGCCGGCGCCGCCGCCCACGACGGCGGAGAGCAGGACGACGATCGCGGCGCGGCGCAGCCGACCGCCGCGGCGCTTCTTCGGCTGCCCGGCCGGGAGCTCAGGGGATGCCGGCTGCGGGGGCACGGCGGGCGGTGCGGCGCCCCGGTCCGGCTCGCCGGCGGGGAGCGGGGTGGTCGGGACCCGCGCATCGGGCGGGGTGGCGGCCGTGGAGGCGTCTCCGGCGTCGGAGTGCGGGACGGCCCGGGTGGGGGCCGAGGTGTCGTGGCCGGCAGGGGCGACGACGGGCGCGGCAGCGGCGGAAGCGGCGACGGCGGGCGCGGGCTCCGGCCGCGTGCGTATCGCGGCGGTCTGCGCGGGCGCGAGCCGTACCGTGCCCTCCAGCTCCGCCACCACCGCCCTGAGCATCCGCTCCACCTCGGACCCGACCGGTCGGGCCTCCGGGTCCTTGGCCAGCAGCGCCATGATCACCGGCTCCAGCGGCCCCGCGTGCGCCGGCCTGGCCGGCTCCTCGCTGACCACGGCCTGCATGCTCGACAGCGGTGACGTGCGCCGGAACGGCGACTGGCCTTCCAGGGCCGCATACAGCGTCGCCCCCAGGGACCACAGGTCGGACGCCGGCCCCGGATCGGCGCCCCGGACGCGCTCGGGCGCCAGGTAGTCGATGGAGCCGATGATCTCCCCGGTGCGGGTGATGGTCGAGTCGCCTTCGATGGCCGCGATGCCGAAGTCGGTGAGCAGGACGTTGCCGTCGCGGGCCAGCAGCACGTTCGCCGGTTTGACGTCGCGGTGCAGCACCCCGGCCGCGTGCGCGGCGCCGAGCGCACGCAGCACCCGCAGACCGATCCGGGCGGCCTCCAGCGCGGACAGCCCCTCGGCCTCCTTGGCCGCCTCGGCGAGCGAGGGGCCGTCGACGTACTGCATCACGATCCAGGGGCGCTGGTCGTGTTCGAGCACGTCGTGGACGGTGACGACGCCGGGGTGGGTGATCCGGGCGGCGGCCCGCGCCTCCTTCTGCGTACGCGCGTGGAGCACGATCCGGTCCGCGTCGGAGGCGTACTTGCCGGCCGTCAACTCCTTGACGGCGACGACCCGGTGCAGCACCTCGTCCCGGGCGCGCCACACGCGGCCCATGCCGCCGCGGCCGATGGACTCCACGAGCCGGTAGCGGCCCGCGAGCAGCACTCCGGCGCCGACCTGCACGCCCTGTTCGTTCTCCACGTCCGCGAAGTCCCCCTGCCCCATTCCTTGGTGCCCAGACTACGGAAGGGGTCCGTGAGTCGGAAACGCCGGTGTGCTCCGTGGTGCGCCGGCGCGCTCAGCCGTTCTTCCGGTAGGCGTCGACGGCCAGTTCGTACGCCTCCGTGACCTTGTCCTGGCGGTCGCTCGGGCCGATCACCTGGAGGACGTGGTACCGGCCCTCGATGACGATGACCCGGTTGCGGACGAAGACCTCGCGTCCGCTGCCGTCCTGCCAGGTGTACTGCCCCTCGGCCATGACGCGGCGCCCGACCTCGATCCGGCGCAGTCCGCTCGACGACGACCACGACGAGTCGCGGAACGGCTGGAGTTCGCGTTCGCGTTCGCGTTGGTAGACCAGCGGGTCCTCGTCCGGGGTGCGGACGGTGTCCCGGCCGGGGACGATGATCAGGACGAAGTCGTCGTCGGCGTAGCGGACCTGGCCGGCGTCGTTCATGGGGCGGCGCTGCCAGGTGCGGTCGACCGCGACGCTGAAGCCCTCGGGGTCGCTGCGCAGTTCGTACCCCTTCGGCAGCTTGCCGGCGGAACCGGCCGCGGGCGCGGAGGTCTGCGCCTGCTCGGAGCCGGGGCTGCTGCTCGGGGCCTTGGTACCGGTCCGGCCGCCCTTCGCCCCGGGATCGGGGGTGCCGCCGGGCGTGGCGCGGGGGTCGCCCTGGGAGGCGGTGCGGTCCCCGGACTCGCCCGACTTCGGCATGAACAGCACGGCGTACGCCACGGCGGCGGCGAGGAGCACCAGCACCAGCACCAGCAGCCGGCGGCCGAGGGACTTCGGGCCGCGCTCGCGCCGGGGCTTCTCGGCCCGGCTCTGCTGCCGGGTCTTGCGGTGCCGATGGCGGCCGTGCTCCACCTCGGCGGGCGCGCTGCGGCGGCGCCGGCGCACCAACTCGCCCTTGCGGCGCAGGATGGGCAGCCGTTCGCCGCCGACCGCGGCACCGGCGCCGGACGGCAGCGCCACGACGTCCGTGCCGGCTTCGGGCTCGGGCGCCGAGCGGACGAGCGAACGCAGCCAGCCGCGCAGCTCCTCGACGTCCGGGCGCTCGGTGGGGTCCTGGCGCAGCAGCGACTCGACGACCGGGCGCAGCGGACCGCACTCCTCCGCGAAGGCGGGCGGTTCGGAGCACACGAGCTGGACGAGCTCGGCGGCGTTCTCCTCGGGGTAGGGCGCGTGGCCCTGGACGGCCCGGTAGAGCAGAGCGCCGAGGGCCCAGAGGTCGGTGGCGGGGCCGACGGGGGCGGCCAGCTGCCAGTTCTCGTGGACGGGGCCGGCCTGCTCGGGCGCCCAGCGCTCGGTGACCGCGCCGACGATCGCGATCCGGGCCTGGCGTGCGCGCTCGGCCGCGAGCGGGGTCGTGGGGCCCTGGTAGGCGGGCGGGCCGTCGTCGTCCGACGGCACGTCCCAGCCGGCGGCGGACCGGGGCTGCCGGCTCGACGGCACGGCGGGCGGCGCGGGCGTGGCGGGGACCGGCGGGGTCGGGGGAGGCTGGCGCCGTGCGTCCGCGCCGAGCGCGCCGGCGCCCGTACGGTCCTGCCAACTGGACTCGGCGCTGCGGTGCGGTGCGTACGGCTCCCCTGCCTGCGGCTCGCCGGCCGGTGGCGGTGCAACCCCGGAGGCTGCGGGGCCGGCCGGCGGTGTCGGTCCGGGCGCCGGCGCACCGCCCGGTCTGCCCGCGCGGGCCACCGGCAGGGCGGGCAGCCCGCCGGACGCGGGCGGCAGGGCCCGTACGCCGTAGGGGTCGCTGTCACGCTGCGGACGACGGGTCGACGCACCGTCGTCGGGAGCCACGGGGCCGGGCGGTCCGCCGCCCGCGCTGAGGGGGCGCGGGCCGTCGTGGCCGGGCAGCGGGGCGTCGTGCCAGGTGCCGGCGAGGCGGGCGTGGCCGGGGGCGGCGGAGTCGCCGTCCTGGTCCGGGCGGTCTTCGGGGCCGGGGGTGACGTGGTCGTGGTAGCGCGGGCCGGCGGGCCCGGGGTCCTGCGGGCCCTCGCCGGGCTTGCGCGCCCACCAGTCGGGGTCGGAGCCGGTCTGCACCGGTGGGTCGTCGGCCCGGTGCTGCTCGTCGTTGACGCGGGCCGCGGCCCGGGCGCCGGCGCGGTACGCGGCGATGGCGCCGGCTCTCGCGGCCCGTACGTCCGGCACGGCGGGCGGGGCCGCGTCGTCGTACGGGTCCGCCGACTGCTCGCCGCCGTCCTCCGCGCCGCCGCCGTCGCCTTCCACGTCGACGTACGCGCCGGAGTCCTCGCCCGGGTCCTCGTCGGACCAGCCCTGGTCGTCGACGGGCCCCTCGACGAAGGGGTCGTGATCGGGGTCGTGCGCGGTCGGCACCGTGGCATAGCCGCACAGGGCCTCCTCGGCGGCGCCGGACGCGAGGCCGGTGAGCACCACCCGCCCGTCGTCGCAGACGAGGACCGTACGGGCGGAGATGTTGCGGTGGATCCAGCCCTGGGCGTGCAGCACGCGCAGCGCGGTGAGCACGTCGGAGGCGATCTCGGCGGCCCGGTAGGGGGTGAGCGGCTTCTCCGCGAGGAGCGCGGCGAGCGGGCGGGAGGCCACGCGCTCGCTGACTATCCACAGCGAGCCGTCTTCGGCGAAGACGTCGAAGACCTGGTCGAGCCGGGGGTGGTCGGGGACCTGCGCCGCGGCGCGGGCCGCCTCGATGGCGCGCACGACGGCCGGGTCCGTGGCCCGTCGGGCCGCCCGACTGGCGGCGTAGCCGAGGTGTCGCCCGGATCCGGGGGCGCCGGGCGGGACGTCCGGATCGACCACTTCCGCGTCCACGACCTCCGGCAGCGGCACCTGGCGCACCAGGACTTCCTGGCCGCTGTACGTGTCGAAGGCCCGGGTCTCGATCAGCTCGTACTCGTCGGACGGGAGCAGCGGAAGGCGGTAGCGGTCGGCCAGCACCCTGCCCGCGTAGTCCTGCATGTCGCCTCCCCTCCTGCCAGGCTCCTCGGCCCCGCGCATCCGACGGCTGGTCATGCCCGGTCGGTCAGGGGCGCGGTGTGGTCGTGGCCCGCCCGCGACCTCTCACGATACGTGTACCCACTCAGTCCTTGGGCTTGAATGTCGCGAACGCGGTCTCCCGCAGCGTCTTGCACTCCGCGGCGTCCCACTCGCCCGCCTTGCAGGAGACCATGATCGAGTAGCCCCGCTTGGCGTCGACCTTGAAGCCGCGGTTCAGGACGCGTATGCGCTCGCCGCCCTGGTTGCGCTCGAACTCCCAGTCCGCGACGGTCGGGTAGCCGTTGTACTCGACCGCCTTGATGCCTATGTGCCGGTAGCCGTTGCTGGCGCCCTTGGTCGCGGCGACCGCGGCGGACCAGGCGGCAGCGGCGTCGTCCTTGGGACTGTTGTTGAAGTCGACCTGGACGCGGGGGAAGGCGCCTTCGGCGCTGTTGAAGATGCCGCCCGAGTTCCGTCCGGCGATGTCCGTCATGCGGAAGCCCTGGGGCATCGCCATGGTGAATCGGAACTGGTCGTTCGACACGCTCTGGTAGCCGGCGGGCACACCGCCCTTCACCGGATCCTGGCCCTTGGGCGGGGTGATGCCGGTGCCCGAACCCGAACCGCTGGGCTGGCCGCTCTGCTTGCCGGCGTCCTGGCCGGTCTCCTTGCCGCTGTCGCCCTTGGGCTGCTCCTTGGTGCCCTCGCCGCCCTTGCCCGCGCCGCTGGGAGCGGTGGCACCGGCGGACGAGGTCCGGTCGCCGCCGGTGGCGCTCTTGTCGTCGCCGTCCTCGCCGTCGAGCGTCAGGTACAGGATGACGCCGACGACCACCAGCACGATGCCGACGGCCAGGAAGACCAACGTGCGCCGCGGCACCACGTCCGTCAGCGGCGCGCGCGTGGGCGCGGCCCGCTGCACGGGCGGCTCCGCCGGCCGGGGGGCCTGCGCGGGCGTGCGGGGGCCGGTCGCGCCGTGCGCGGCGGCGGGGCGGGCGGCCTGGCCCGCCGACGCGTTGCGCACGGACCGCAGGGCGCCGCGCACCCGGTCCACGGCCGGCGCCTCCGCGCGGGGCGCGGGTGCCGGGGCGGGCGGCGGCATCACCGGCAACGCCATGGCGCGGGTGGCGTCCGCCGGAAGCACGGCCTCGTCGGGGGCGTTCACCACGCCGGTGAGCAGCGCCCGGGCGCCCGCGTCGTCGAGCCGCTGCTCCGGGTCCTTGGCGAGCAGGCCGTAGATGACCTCCTCCAACGGACCGGCCTTCTTCGGGCGGTCCAGCGGCTCGGTCATGACGGCGGTCAGCGTCGCGATCGCGGACCCCTTGTCGTACGGCGGGGCGCCCTCGACCGCCGCGTACAGCAGGCCGCCCAGCGACCACAGGTCCGCCGCGGGCCCGGGCCGGTGGCCCCGCGCCCGCTCGGGCGAGATGTACGAGGGGGCGCCGACGAGCATGCCGGTGGAGGTGATGGAGGGGTCGCCCTCGACCTGCGCGATGCCGAAGTCGGTGAGCACGACGCGGCCGTCGTCCGAGATCAGGACGTTGGACGGCTTCACGTCCCGGTGCAGGATGCCCTCGCGGTGGGCGGAGCGCAGCACGTCGAGGATGGCGAGGCCGACCTCGGCGGCCCGGCGCGGCGTCAGCGTGCCGTCCTCGCGGATGACTTCGGCGAGGGACTTGCCCTCCACGAGCTCCATCACGATCCACGGCCGGTCGTCCTCGTCGACGACGTCGTACACGGTGACCGCGCTGGTGTTGCGGATCCGGGCGATCGCCTTGGCCTCGCGGAGGGTACGGGTGATCAGCCGCCGCTTCTCGTCCTCGTCGATGCTGGTGGGGAAGCGCAGCTCCTTGACGGCGACGGTCCGGCTGAGCGTTTCGTCCACGGCGCGCCAGACGGTGCCCATGCCGCCGCGGCCCAGAACTCCGCCGAGCCGGTAGCGCCCGGCGAGCAGCCGCCCCTCGCTCTCCTCCGTCCCGGAACTCCGCCCGGACGCCCCCGCCTTGCCCGCGGACCTGGCGCCCGAACCCTTAGCAGCTGCAACTTTCCCGCTCGGCGCCTTCTCGCCCCGGGCCTTCTCCCCCGTGGCCCTTCCGTCTTGCGCCTTCTCTCTCTGCGCCAACTCGCCCTGGGACTTTTCAGCCCGGGTCCTTTCGGTCTGGGTCCGACCGGCCCGGGCCTTCTGGCCGGCTTCCGCCGTGCCCGTGCCCTTGTCGCCCGCCCTCTTGTCGCCGGCGCCCGACGTGCCCGCGTCGGGCTTCTCGGCGGCGTCGCTGGATGCACCCTTGGCGGGCCGGGTCGCTCGGGCCGCCGAACCGCCTTGGGCCGCTGCCCCCTTGGCGCCGGCCGGACGCACCGCGGAGTCGGAGGGGGACTCCGGCTCGGACGCGGTCTTCGACGGCTCGCCGGACGCCTGACGGGGCACCCGCCCGGCCGTCTTCTTCGGCGCGTTCTCGCCCTTGGCCGGGCCGGAACCGGCCCCTGTGGCCGCGGCGCCGTCACCGTCCTTGTCGTCGCCCTGGTCCATGGCCGCACGGCCGACCGCATCCGACGTCGACTGGTCGTCGCGCTTCCCGCCGGGCTCGACCGCCGCCGCAGTCCCGTGCTCCTCGGAGCCGTCCCGCTGGGGCTTCCGCGACTGCTCTGCCTCCGACATGCGTCCCCTCTGCGATCCCTGGTCTTCGCCCGCGCCTGCCGCTCCCGCGCGATGCGGTAACACGCCCTGGCAGAGCTTTCATTGTCCCTCACTGCGGGACTGGCGCGTCTTCCGGGTCCGTCACGCGCCCGGGGTGGTGGCGAGGGTAGTACGGAAGACACCGGGCGCCCACCATGCCACCGATCCTCGCGAAGCTCACCGTCCGGATGGTCACACCCCGATGAACTCTCCACGCAGCGGCGCCCGGTTCACCCCCGAACCACCAGGGTTGTCCAGGAGGGACAGGAGGGGCACCAGCCCGCCGGGCTCGTCAGGCCCGTCGGGCTCGGCGGACTCGGCGGACTCGGCGGACTCGGCAGAACGCGTCGGCAGGGGCGCCCTCCGGTCGCGTCACAGCGGCACGATGTCCGGCGCCCCCAACCTCGCCGCGTCCGCCGTCAGATCGTCCGGCTGGCGCTGCGACTCCCGCTCCGCTTCGACGCGCTTTTGGTAGTGCTCGACCTCCTTCTCGATCTGCTTGGCGTCCCACCCCAGCACCGGGGCCATCAACTCGGCGCACTCGCGCGCACAGCGGGTGCCCCGGTCGAAGGTCTCGATGGAGATGCGGGTCCGCCGGGTCAGCACGTCGTCGAGGTGGCGGGCGCCCTCGTGCGAAGCCGCGTACACGACCTCGGCACGCAGATAGTCCTCCGCGCCGGCGAGCGGCTCGCCGAGGCCGGGGTCCTCGGCGATCAGGGCCAGCACCTCCTGGGCGAGCGATCCGAACCTGTTCAACAGGTGCTCGACGCGCACGACGTGGATGCCGGTCCGCGCCGCGATCCTGGCGCGGGCGTTCCACAGCGCGGCGTACCCCTCCGCGCCGACCAGGGGCGTCTCCTCGGTGACGCAGGCGGCCACCCGTTGGTCCAGGCCGTGCACCGCCTCGTCCACCGCGTCCTTGGCCATGACGCGGTAGGTGGTGTACTTCCCGCCGGCGACGACGACCAGCCCGGGAACCGGGTGGGCGACCGTGTGCTCGCGGGAGAGCTTGCTGGTGGCGTCCGACTCGCCGGCGAGCAGCGGGCGCAGCCCCGCGTACACCCCCTCGACGTCGTCCCGGGTGAGGGGGACGGCCAGCACCGAATTGACGTGCTCCAGCAGATAGTCGATGTCGGCGCTGGACGCGGCCGGATGGGCCTTGTCGAGGTCCCAGTCGGTGTCGGTGGTGCCGACGATCCAATGGCGGCCCCAGGGGATCACGAAGAGGACGGACTTCTCCGTGCGCAGGATCAGTCCGGTGGTGGAGTGGATGCGGTCCTTCGGCACGACGAGGTGGATGCCCTTGGAGGCGCGGACGTGGAACTGGCCGCGCTCGCCGATGAGCGCCTGGGTGTCGTCCGTCCACACACCGGTGGCGTTCACGATCTGGCGGGCGCGGATCTCGTACTCCCCGCCGCCCTCGACGTCCTGGACTCGGGCCCCCACGACCCGCTCGCCCTCGCGCAGGAAGCCGATGACCCGGGCGCGGCTGGCGACGTGGGCACCGTACGTGGCGGCGGTGCGCACCAGGGTGGCCACGAAGCGGGCGTCGTCCATCTGCGCGTCGTAGTACTGCAAGGCGCCGACCAGGGCGTCCTTCTTCAGGCAGGGGGCGACGCGCAGGGCACGGCGCCGGGAGAGGTGGCGGTGGACCGGCAGGCCGCGGCCGTGGCCCGAGGAGACCGACATCGCGTCGTACAGCGCGACGCCGGATCCCGCGTAGAAGCGCTCCCAGCCCTTGTGCTGGAGGGGATAGAGGAACGGAACCGGCTTCACCAGATGGGGCGCCAGCCGCTCCAGCAGCAGACCGCGCTCCTTCAACGCTTCGCGGACGAGCGCGAAGTCCAGCATCTCCAGATAGCGCAAGCCGCCGTGAATGAGCTTGCTGGATCGGCTCGACGTGCCCGAGGCCCAGTCCCGGGCCTCCACGATCGCGGTCGAGAGCCCTCTGGTCACCGCGTCGAGCGCGGTGCCCGCGCCGACGACGCCGCCGCCGACCACCAACACGTCCAGCTCCCGCTCGGCCATTGCGGCGAGCGCCTGCGCGCGCTCCTCGGGTCCCAGTGTCGCTGTCCTCACTGCGTGCCTCCCGTCGCCCCCGTCTGTCGTGCCCGGGCCCGGAACCCGGCCCCGGCGTCGCCGGGGCCTCGTCCACGGACGCCCGCGTCCCGTGCGCGCGTCCAAGTCCCGTACTGCACGCGCGCGGCCCGCACGTCCCTGCGCTCATCGCGCGGACGTACGCACCGTGCACCTGCCCGCACGGGCCCGGCCCATGTGCCGCACGCCCGACCGACCGGGCGGACGACACGGCCCACTGCTGCGCCCACCTCCGGGAATCCGCCCCGGTGGCCCGGCTCACAACATCGATTCTGTCCGCACTCGCCGACTTCAGCCACCGCCTGTGGATAACACTCGGTCGGCCACGCGCGCGCAATGCCGCATATCGGTCATATTTACGCCTAGTCTGACATTGCGCCCGCCCATTCCGCCCACAGGGCTTGCGCCAACGCCCGTCATCGGTTAAGGGAAGGACGGCCAACGCCATGCCCGCAGATCTCGCCGTCATCGGACTCGGTCACTACGGTCTGCCGCTGGCCCAGGCCGCCGTGGCCGCCGGAATCCAGACCATCGGCTACGACACCGACCCCCGCCAACTCACCGAACCCGCGGCCGGCCGCACCCCCGCCGACATCCGCCGCATGGTCTCCAACGGATTCCGGACCGTCGCCGACCCCGCCGAACTCGGCCGGGTCCGCACCGCGGCCCTCTGCGTCCCCACCCCGCTCGGCGCCGACGGCAACCTCGACCTCACCGCCCTCGCCGACGCCGCCCGCGCCCTCGCCGCCCACCTGCGCCCCCACACCACCGTCCTGCTCGAATCGGCGGTGCAACCCGGCACCACGGAGGGCTTCCTGCGCCCCCTCCTCGAAGAGGGCTCCGGGCTGCGGGCCGGCCGGGACTTCCACCTCGCGCACTCCCCCGGACGGGTGGACCCCGGCAGCCGCACCCACGGCTACGCCAACACCCCCAAGGTCATCGGCGGACTCACCCCCGCCTGCACCGAAGCCGCCGCCGCCTTCTACGGCCGGCTCAGCGACAAGGTCGTCCGTGCCCGCGGCCCCCGCGAGGCCGAGACCGTGCAGGTCCTGGAGACCAACTTCCGCCACGTCAACATCGCGCTCGTCAACGAGATGGCGATCCTCTGCCACGACATCGGCGTGGACCTGTGGGACGTCGTCCGCTGCGCCGAGACCAAGCCGTACGGCTTCCTCGCCTTCCGCCCCGGGCCCGGCGTCGGCGGCCACGGCGTCCCGATCGACCCGGGCGTCCTGCCCCGCCCCGGCCGCACCCCCGGCCCCCCGCTGCGGATGGTGGGCCTGGCGCAGGAGATCAACAACCGGATGCCCCAGTACGTCATCCAGCGCTGCGCCACCCTCCTGAACGAGCACGGGAAGTCCGCCCGCGGCGCGCGCGTGCTGCTGCTCGGCGTCACCTACCGGCCCGACATCGCCGACCTCCAGGGCTCCCCCGCGACCGAGATCGCCCGCCGCCTGATGGACCTCGGCGCCTCCGTCAGCTACCACGACCCGTACGTCCCCGGCTGGCACGTGCACGAGCGGCCCGTGCCCCGCGCCGACTCCCTCTACGAAGCCGCGTCCGGCGCCGACCTGACGGTCCTCCTCCAGCACCACCGCACCTACGACCTCCAGGGGCTGGCCGTGAAGGCGCAGCTCCTCCTGGACACCCGCGGCGCGACCCCCGTCGGCGCCGCACACCGACTGTGACCGGTAAATGCCGCGGCGCTGTCGGTGGCCGCTGTTAACCTCCCGAGCATTGCCCCGCACGCCCGTGCGGGAGCCAGTCTTGGGGGGATCCACCGATGAGCCAGTCCGTTCCACCGCCGTCCGGCAACCCGTTCGGGCAGGGCCCCGACGGGCAGGGGCCCCAGGGCGCGCCCTTCGCGCCGGGCGTCCCGTTCGCCCCGGCCCCGATGCCCGTGCGCCGCAATCCGGGCCTCGGCATCGCAGCCGGCGTCGCCGCGGCCCTGGTGGCGACGATCGCGTACGGACTGGTCACCGGCTCCTTCGAGCGCGATTTCGGCTTCGCCGCACTCGGTGTCGGCGCCCTGATCGGCTTCGCCGCCAACAAGGCCGGTGGACGCCACCCGCTGTTGCCCTTCATGGCCGCCGTGCTGGCGCCTGCCGCGGTCTACCTGGGTCAGCTCATAGGGCTCTCGATGGTCCTGGCCGAGTTCTTCAAGGTGTCCTTCAGCGAGGTCTTCTTCGAGCAGTTCGGCGCGGTGCGGGACGCCTGGAGCGAAGAGGCGGACTTCGGGACGTACAGCTACATGATCGTCGGCGCCCTCATCGCCTTCGGCACCGCCAGGCGCAGCGACTGACCGACGCCCGCGCGCACGGACAGCACGAGGGCCCGTGGTGGACCGGATCGGTCCACCACGGGCCCTCGCCCGCCCATGGGCGGTGTCAGCGCGAGTGCTGGGAGTCCGCGACGGTCACCTCGACGCGCTGGAACTCCTTCAGCTCGCTGTAGCCCGTGGTCGCCATGGCGCGGCGCAGGGCACCGAAGAAGTTCATCGAGCCGTCCGGGGTGTGCGAGGGGCCCGTCAGGACCTCCTCCGTCGTCCCGACGATGCCCAGGTCGACCAGCTTGCCGCGCGGTACGTCCTCGTGCGCGGCCTCCATGCCCCAGTGCCGGCCCCGGCCGGGCGCGTCCGTCGCCCGGGCCAGCGGCGAGCCGATCATCACGGCGTCCGCACCGCAGGCGATCGCCTTCGGCAGGTCGCCGGACCAGCCCACGCCGCCGTCGGCGATGACGTGCACGTACCGGCCGCCCGACTCGTCCATGTAGTCCCGGCGGGCGGCGGCGACGTCGGCCACCGCGGTCGCCATCGGCACCTGGATGCCCAGCACGTTGCGCGTGGTGTGCGCGGCACCGCCGCCGAAGCCGACGAGCACGCCCGCCGCACCCGTGCGCATCAGGTGCAGGGCCGCCGTGTACGTGGCGCAGCCGCCGACGATCACGGGGACGTCCAGCTCGTAGATGAACTGCTTCAGGTTCAGCGGCTCGGCCGCGCCGGAGACGTGCTCGGCGGAGACCGTGGTCCCGCGGATCACGAAGAGGTCCACCCCGGCGTCCACCACGGCCTTGGAGAACTGCGCCGTGCGCTGCGGGGAGAGCGCCGCGGCGGTGACGACGCCCGAGTCGCGCACCTCCTTGATGCGCTGCCCGATCAGCTCCTCGCGGATCGGCGCGTCGTAGATCTCCTGGAGGCGGCGGGTCGCGATGTCGGCCGGCAGCTCGGCGATCTCGTCCAGCAGCGGCTGCGGGTCCTCGTACCGCGTCCAGAGCCCTTCGAGGTTCAAAACGCCCAGACCGCCCAGCTCGCCGATCCGGATCGCGGTCTGCGGGGAGACCACCGAGTCCATCGGGGCGGCCAGGAAGGGCAGGTCGAAGCGGTAGGCGTCGATCTGCCAGGCGATCGAGACCTCCTTCGGGTCCCGCGTGCGCCTGCTCGGTACGACGGCGATGTCATCGAACGCGTACGCCCGCCGCCCGCGCTTGCCGCGCCCGATCTCGATCTCAGTCACCTGTTTGGGCCTTTCCCTCTGTGTCAGCGTCTACCAGTATCCCCGACTCATGCCGAAGGGGCGGTGCCGGGCGGCCCTGGGGACCGCTCCGCACCACCCCTGTGCTCATGCGCGGGGAGTGCCGGCGCGCGCCTACTTCCTGCTGTAGTTCGGCGCCTCGACCGTCATCTGGATGTCGTGCGGGTGGCTCTCCTTGAGGCCCGCCGAGGTGATCCGGACGAACCGGCCGTTGGCCTGGAGGTCGGGCACGGTACGGCCGCCGACGTAGAACATCGACTGGCGCAGTCCGCCCACCAGCTGGTGGACGACGGCCGACAGCGGACCCCGGTAGGGCACCTGGCCCTCGATGCCCTCGGGGACGAGCTTCTCGTCCGAAGCCACGCCCTCCTGGAAGTACCGGTCCTTGGAGAAGGAGCGCTGCTCGCCGCGGGACTGCATCGCGCCCAGCGAACCCATGCCGCGGTACGACTTGAACTGCTTGCCGTTGATGAACAGCAGCTCGCCCGGGGACTCCTCGCAGCCGGCGAGCAGGGAGCCGAGCATCACCGTGTCGGCGCCGGCGACCAGCGCCTTCGCGATGTCGCCGGAGTACTGCAGGCCGCCGTCGCCGATGACCGGAACGCCGGCCTCCTTCGCTGCGAGCGACGCCTCGTAGATCGCGGTGACCTGGGGAACGCCGATGCCGGCGACGACGCGCGTGGTGCAGATCGAGCCCGGGCCGACGCCGACCTTGATGCCGTCGACACCGGCGTCGATCAGGGCCTGGGCTCCGTCGCGCGTGGCGATGTTGCCGCCGATGACGTCGACGTGGGACGCATTGGACTTGATCTTGGCGACCATGTCGCCGACCAGCCGGGAGTGGCCGTGGGCGGTGTCCACGACGATGAAGTCGACGCCCGCCTCGATCAGGGCCTGGGCGCGCTCGAAGGCGTCACCGGCGACGCCGACGGCGGCGCCGACGAGCAGCCGGCCGTCCTTGTCCTTGGCCGCGTTCGGGTACTGCTCGGCCTTGACGAAGTCCTTGACCGTGATCAGGCCCTTGAGGACGCCCGCCTCGTCGACCAGCGGAAGCTTCTCGATCTTGTGGCGGCGCAGCAGCTCCATGGCGTCCACGCCGGAGATGCCCACCTTGCCGGTGACCAGCGGCATCGGGGTCATGACCTCGCGCACCTGACGGCCGCGGTCGGTCTCGAAGGCCATGTCGCGGTTGGTCACGATGCCCAGCAGCTTGCCGCTCGGGTCGGTGACCGGGACGCCGCTGATGCGGAACTTGGCGCAGAGCTGGTCGGCCTCGGCGAGGGTGGCGTCGGGGTGCACCGTGATGGGGTCGGTGACCATGCCGGACTCGGAGCGCTTCACCAGGTCGACCTGGTTGGCCTGGTCGGCGATGGAGAGGTTGCGGTGCAGCACGCCCACGCCGCCCTGACGGGCCATGGCGATCGCCATCCGCGACTCGGTGACCTTGTCCATGGCCGCGGAGAGCAGCGGGATGTTCACCCGTACGTTCTTCGAGATGTACGAGGAGGTGTCGATCTGGTCGGGAGCCATGTCCGAGGCGCCCGGCAGCAGCAGCACATCGTCGTAGGTCAGCCCGAGTGTCGCGAACTTTCCGGGCACTCCGTCGACGTTGGTCATGACACCTTCCCCAAATGGCCTTGATCGGTGCGGATGTCCATGCTAACGGCCCCGGGGACCGTCTCATTCCACGATCAAGATCACCCGGCGGGTTTGTGCGTTGACACACATCCGCTACGGAGGGGTACGGAGGAAGGCGCCGTGCGACTCAGCCCCGGCGCACAAGGGGGCGGCCCGGGCCCTACCCGGACCGCCGGTCGCGGGGGCTACTGGCCGGCCAGGGCGCGCAGCCGGCTGAGCGCACGGTGCTGGGCGACCCGTACGGCACCGGGCGACATGCCCAGCATCTGCCCGGTCTCCTCCGCGGTCAGCCCCACCGCGACCCGGAGCACCAACAGCTCGCGCTGCGTCTCAGGAAGGTTGGCGAGGAGCTTCTTGGCCCACTCCGCGTCACTGCTGAGCAGGGCGCGCTCCTCGGGGCCGAGGGAGTCGTCGGGGCGCTCCGGCATCTCGTCGGAGGGCACGGCCGTCGAACCCGGGTGACGCATGGCGGCGCGCTGGAGGTCGGCGACCTTGTGGGAGGCGATGGCGAAGACGAACGCCTCGAAGGGGCGGCCGGTGTCGCGGTACCTCGGCAGGGCCATCAGCACGGCGACGCAGACCTCTTGGGCGAGGTCTTCGACGAAGTGCCGCGCATCGCCGGGCAGGCGGCTCAGTCGGGTGCGGCAGTAACGCAGCGCGAGGGGATGGACGTGCGCGAGGAGATCGTGCGTGGCCCGCTCGTCTCCGTCGACGGCACGGTGAACGAGGGCACCGATCACCGTGCTCTTGTCGTCACGCATCGGTCCATGGTGCCTCGGTGTCCGTTGTTCCGTGGCACCGCGTCCCATGTTGTGCACCGAAGCGTTATGAGCAGGTGCGCTGGAACTCATCTCCTGCGCCCTCCCCTTCCGCTCGACCGACTCCCCGAGGAACTCCACATCTCAAGGATGCGGCATCGCGCGGGAAACGGGCGCCCGAAGCGGTCCGTCTCCCCGCCCACCACCGTAAGGCGAGCGGGGTTCACGACACCTTCGGGGGACCCGGGCCCCGCCGCGGCGCGTCCTCAGCGCACCAGACCCCAGCGGAATCCGAGCGCGACGGCGTGCGCCCGGTCCGATGCGCCGAGCTTCTTGAAGAGCCGGCGGGCGTGGGTCTTCACGGTGTCCTCGGAGAGGAACAGCTCGCGGCCGATCTCCGCGTTCGACCGGCCGTGGCTCATGCCTTCGAGCACCTGGATCTCCCGCGCGGTGAGCGTGGGCGCGGCGCCCATCTCGGCCGAGCGCAGCCGGCGCGGGGCGAGCCGCCAGGTGGGGTCGGCGAGGGCCTGGGTGACCGTCGCCCGCAGCTCGGCGCGCGAGGCGTCCTTGTGCAGATAGCCGCGGGCGCCGGCGGCGACCGCGAGCGCGACGCCGTCGAGGTCCTCGGCGACCGTGAGCATGATGATCCGGGCGCCCGGGTCGGCCGAGAGCAACCGCCGTACGGTTTCGACGCCGCCCAGGCCGGGCATGCGCACGTCCATCAGAATCAGGTCCGAGCGGTCCGCGCCCCAGCGGCGGAGGACTTCCTCGCCGTTGGCCGCGGTCGTCACGCGCTCGACGCCGGGCACGGTAGCCACCGCACGGCGGAGCGCCTCTCGGGCAAGCGGGGAGTCGTCGCAGACGAGGACGGATGTCATGACTGACCTCCGTGGCTCTCGCAGCTGATGCGCGTCACCTTGAGCCTCCAGGCTGGGTACGTATCGTCACCTGAGCGGTTGAACGCCCTCGGACATGTGCCCGAGCGCTCGTTCCTTCAACCGCCTCGACCTACCAACGACGGTCACTCGAAAGAGTTACGGGTTTCGCAGCCTTCTTCCGCATCTCGCCCGGAACCGCGTGTCCAGCAGGTTTACCCGGAGGCAATGCCCCATTTAGATGCTTTTTCTTCACTTTGGGTAGTGTCTGGGGCTAGATTCGCAATGAATCATATTTACATCTACTTAGATAGTAGATGTACGGTCGTGGGGCATGGTGCGGATGCCTGATGCGGCCCGTATCGCTCACCCGCACGACCCGACCGGATCCACTCAGCACGGTTTCAAGGGGCAAGCGCTATGGCAGATTTCTCCCGCCTTCCCGGACCCAACGCCGACTTGTGGGACTGGCAGCTCCTCGCGGCCTGCCGTGGGGTGGACAGTTCGCTCTTCTTCCATCCCGAGGGCGAGCGGGGTGCTGCACGGAGTGCGCGCGAGAACTCGGCGAAAGAGGTCTGCATGAGGTGCCCGGTACGCGCGGAGTGCGCGGCACACGCACTGGCGGTCCGAGAGCCGTACGGCGTGTGGGGCGGACTGACCGAAGACGAACGTGAGGAGCTGATGGGGCGCGCACGCCACCGGCTGGTCCCGGCGACGAGCGGCGCACCGGGGGCGCGGCACGACTGACCCGCCGCCCTCCCGGAACATCGCAGAAACGTTTCTCTGCGTCCCCCCGTGGACCCTGACCGCCGTCACCGACGGCGCCGGACCACCGGGGTGGACCACAGGGAGTTACCCGGAGGGGGACGGACAGGCCGGGGGACGGGGCGGACGCGTGCCCGGACGGGCCTGGAGGGTGTCCGACCCGGGCCGCGGTCAGCGGGCGGCGGCCAGGGTCAGCTGGTCGAGGGTGGCGGCCACCGCCGGCACCTGGGAGAGGTCGGGGAGGGTGAGCGCGACGATCTCACGGGCCACCTCGGGGGCGAGGGTGACGGCCACGACCCCCTTGGGACGTACGGACTCCAGCGCCAGCTCGGGCAGCACCGCCACGCCCAGGCCCGCGCCGACGAGCCCGACCACCGCGGGGTAGTCGTCCGTGGCGAAGTCGATGCGCGGGGTGAAGCCGGCGGCCTCGCAGACGTCGACGAGCTGTCGGCGACAGCGCGGACAGCCCGCGATCCACGGGTCGTCGGCGAGGTCCCCGATCGAGACCGTGCCCGCCTCGGCGAGCCGGTGGCCGTCGGGGACGAGCGCCACGAGGCGGTCGGTGAGCAGGGGCCGTACGACGAGGTCGTCCCACTCGGTCTCGGTGCGCTCGGCGCCTCCGTCGCGCTCGCCGTCGGCCGCGGCCGGGGCGGCGTCCCCGTACCGGAAGGCCAGCGCCACGTCGCAGTCGCCCTCGCGCAGCATCTCGACGGAGCGCGGGGGCTCGGCGTCCACGAGGGAGACCCGGGTGCCGGGGTGGGCGGCCCGGAGCGCGGCGAGGGCGGCGGGCACGAGGGTGGAGCTGCCGCTGGGGAACGAGACCAGGCGCACCCGGCCGGCCCGCAGACCCGCGATGGCCGCGACCTCCTCCTCCGCGGCGGTGAGCCCGGCGAGGATGCCGGTCGCGTGGCGCACCAGCGCCTCGCCGGCCTGCGTCAGCCGCATCTCGCGGCCCGTGCGGATCAGCAGGGGGGTGCCCGCGGAGCCTTCCAGGGCCTTCATCTGCTGGCTGACGGCGGGCTGGGTGCAGCCGAGGGTCCGGGCGGCGGCGGAGAAGGAACCGGTGCTGGCCACGGCGCGGAGCACTCGGAGGTGACGTGCCTCGATCATGCTTCAAATATAAGAGACGCTTGGATCCCGGGCGACTAATCGTCTCGAACGTTTGAGACCGTGGGGTTTAGCGTGGGGACATGAAACTACTGACCGTGAACGTGGGCCGTGCGAAGACCGTGGAGTACACGAGTACGCCCAGTGGTCTCACCGGCATCGACAAGCAGCCGGTGGACGGGCCGGTGCGGGTGGCCGACCCCCAGGACCGCGGGCGGACCGACGGCGGCGGCAGCGGGCTGGACGACGACGCGGTCTGCGACCCGAAGAGCCACGGCGGCACGCACCAGGCCGTGTACGCGTACGCCCGGGAGGACCTGGACCGCTGGGAGCGGCGGGTGGGGGCGCGGATCGGCAACGGAGCGTTCGGCGAGAACCTGACCACCGTCGGGCTCGACGTCTCCGGGGCGAAGATCGGCGAGCGGTGGCGGATCGGCGACCGGGTCGTCCTGGAGGTCACCAGCGGTCGCGTGCCGTGCCGGACGTTCGCGGGGTGGATGGGGGAGCTGGGGCTGCCGGAGAAGGGGTGGGTGAAGGAGTTCACCCAGCAGGGGGAGCCCGGGGCGTACCTGAAGGTCGTCGAGCCGGGTGAGGTCCGCGCCGGCGACCCGATCGAGGTGGTGCACCGGCCGGATCACGACGTGACGGTCACCGTCGCCTTCCGGGCCCAGACGGTCGAGCGCTCGCTGCTCCCGTCGATCCTGGTCGCCGGGGACGCGCTCAACCCCGACCTGGTGAAGCTGGCCCGGGAGTACCTGGCCAAGTACGGGGGCGAACAACTCCCGGCGTAGGGCGTTGCGGAAGACCGCAACTCTCGGTCCAGGGGGCAATCAACCGAGGGCTTAAGGGATCTGTCGGGGATTCAGGGCGGTCGGCTCAGGGACGGATGGGGGCTCGTCCCTGATGACCTGGTGGCGGCGGTTTGCCACGCTGGTCGTACGTTCCGGACGGGGCTCGGACGACGACCGCGACAAGATCGCGGGAAGGGGGTGTGACGGGGGAACGGTGCAGGCGCGGAAGGCGCGCGAGGGGCACTAACGTGCCGTCTATGACGACCGCACTGATTACGGGAGCCACCGCGGGCATCGGTGCCGCGTTCGCGCGGCGACTCGCTGCCGACGGACGCAATCTGGTCCTGGTGGCCCGCGACACCGCACGCCTCCAGGAGCAGGCCACCGAGCTGCACGACCGGCACGGCATCGAGGCGGAGGTGCTGACCGCCGATCTGTCGACGGACGACGGGATCGCCGCCGTCGAGCGTCGGCTCGGCGACCGTAGGAACACGGTGGACCTGCTGGTCAACAACGCGGGCTTCGGCAACAGGGGTCGCTTCCTCGAAGTGTCGATGGCCGACGAGTTGACGATGCTGAAGGTGCACTGCGAGGCCGTGCTCCGACTCACGGCGGCGGCGGTCGAGCCGATGCGGGAGCGCGGCAGGGGCGGTGTGGTCAACGTGGCGTCGGTGGCGGCCTTCGTGCCCCGCGGGACGTACGGCGCGTCGAAGTCGTGGGTCGTCCAGTTCACCCAGGGCGTGGCCCGGGACATGGCGGGTTCCGGGGTGCGGCTGATGGCGCTCTGCCCCGGCTTCGTACGCACCGAGTTCCACCAGCGGGCCGGGATGGGGACGGACAACATCCCCGGCTGGATGTGGCTCGACGCGGACAAGGTGGTGGAGACGGCCCTCGCCGACCTGGCCCGCGGCAAGGCGGTCTCGGTCCCCGACCCCCGCTACAAGGCGCTGATGGGGGTGGTGAAGGTGACCCCGCGCGGGCTGCTGGGCGGAGTCACCTCGAAGACCGGAAGGAAGTACGGACCACAGTAGGAGTGGGGAAGCAGGAGGAGCATGGGAGCCGGTACGAGTGCGGGCACGAGCGGGGCGCGACGGCCGAAGGTGCTGTTGGCCATGGGCGTCGGGGTCGCCGAGGGGCTGTTCGGCGAGCGGCACCTTCGACGGTTGACCGCCCTGGCGCACACCGATCCCCGGGTGATCGCCCACGACCTGGCTGCTCCCCCGCCCCGGGTCCGGGAGGCGCTCGCCTCGGCGGAGGTGCTCCTCACCTGCTGGGGAGCGCCCGTGCTGAGCGCCGAGGTGCTGGGCGCGGCGCCCCGGCTGCGCGCGGTGGTGCACGCGGCCGGGTCGGTGAAGGGCCACGTCACCGCGGCCTGTTGGGAACGCGGCCTCGCGGTGTCGTCCGCGGCTGCGGTCAACGCGCTCCCGGTCGCGGAGTACGCGCTCGCGGCGATCCTCTTCGCGGGCAAGCGGGTCCTGCCGGCGGCCCGCCTCCACGAGCGGCTGCGCACCCGGCACGACTGGCGGGTCGAGTTGGCGGACGCCGGCAACTACCGGCGCACCGTCGGCGTCGTCGGTGCGTCCCGCGTCGGCCGGCGGCTGATCGAGCTGCTGCGCCCCTTCGACCTGGCCGTTCTGTTGTACGACCCGTACGTGGACGAAGCGGAGGCGGCGGCGCTGGGGGTGGAGCGGGTGGGGCTGGACGAGTTGTGCGGGCGGAGCGACGTGGTGTCGGTGCACGCGCCGGAGCTGCCCGCGACGCGCCGGATGCTCGACGCGCGGCGGCTGGCGCTGTTGCCGGACGGCGCGACGGTGGTGAACACCGCGCGCGGTTCGCTGGTGGACCAGGACGCACTGGTGCGGGAGCTGGTGACGGGGCGGCTGTACGCGGTGCTGGACGTGACGGACCCCGAGGTGCCGGCCGCGGACTCGCCCCTGTACACGCTGCCGAACGTCCTGCTGACCCCGCACGTCGCCGGCTCGCTCGGCACGGAGCTGCACCGGATGGCGGACTTCGCGCTGGACGAGTTGGAGCGGTACGGGCGGGGGGTGTCGTTCGCCGAGCCGGTCACCGCGGGCGACCTCGGGCGTTCGGCGTGAGCTGCCCGCACCGCGCAGGGGCGGGAACGGCGGAGCCCGGCGCCCCCGCGACGGGGGCACCGGGCTCGGTCGCCTGAGGCGAGCGTCAGTGGGAGTGGCCGTGGCCGCCGTGACCGGCGTCCGCGGGCTCCTCTTCCTTCTTCTCGACGACCAGGGTCTCGGTCGTGAGCAGCAGGGAGGCGATGGACGCGGCGTTCTCCAGGGCGGAGCGGGTGACCTTGACCGGGTCGATGACGCCGGCCTTCACCAGGTCGCCGTACTCGCCGGTGGCGGCGTTGAAGCCCTGGCCCTTGTCGAGCTCGGCGACCTTGGAGGTGATGACGTAGCCCTCCAGGCCGGCGTTCTCGGCGATCCAGCGCAGCGGCTCGACCGCGGCGCGGCGGACGACGGAGACGCCGGTGGCCTCGTCGCCCTCCTTGTCGAGGTTGCCGTCGAGCACCTTCGCGGCGTGGACGAGCGCGGAGCCACCACCGGAGACGATGCCCTCCTCGACCGCGGCGCGGGTCGCGGAGATGGCGTCCTCCAGACGGTGCTTCTTCTCCTTCAGCTCCACCTCGGTGGCGGCGCCGACGCGGATCACGCACACGCCGCCGGCCAGCTTCGCCAGACGCTCCTGGAGCTTCTCGCGGTCCCAGTCGGAGTCCGTGGCCTCGATCTCGGACTTGATCTGGGCGACGCGGCCCGCGACGTCCTCGGCGTTGCCGCCGCCGTCGACGATGGTCGTGTCGTCCTTGGTGATGGTGACGCGGCGGGCGCTGCCCAGCACGTCCAGACCGGCCTGGTCGAGCTTGAGGCCGACCTCCTCGGCGACGACGGTGGCACCGGTGAGGGTGGCCATGTCCTGGAGCATCGCCTTGCGGCGGTCACCGAAGCCGGGCGCCTTGACGGCCACGGCGTTGAACGTGCCGCGGATCTTGTTGACGACCAGGGTGGAGAGCGCCTCGCCCTCGACGTCCTCGGCGATGATCAGCAGCGGCTTGGAGCCACCCGCCTGGATGACCTTCTCCAGCAGCGGCAGCAGGTCCTGGATGGAGCCGATCTTGCCCTGGTTGATCAGGATGTAGGGGTCGTCGAGGACGGCCTCCATGCGCTCCTGGTCGGTGACCATGTACGGGGACAGGTAGCCCTTGTCGAAGGCCATGCCCTCGGTGAAGTCCAGTTCGAGGCCGAAGGTGTTGGACTCCTCGACGGTGATGACGCCGTCCTTGCCCACCTTGTCCATGGCCTCGCCGATCAGCTCGCCGACCTGCTGGTCCTGAGCGGAGAGCGCGGCGACGGCGGCGATGTCGGACTTGTCCTCGATGGGACGGGCGGTGGCGAGCAGCTCGTCCGAGACGGCGCGGACGGCGGCGTCGATGCCCTTCTTCAGGGCGGCCGGGGAGGCGCCGGCGGCGACGTTGCGCAGACCCTCGCGGACCAGCGCCTGCGCCAGGACGGTGGCGGTGGTGGTGCCGTCACCAGCGATGTCGTTGGTCTTGGTCGCCACCTCCTTCACCAGCTGGGCGCCCAGGTTCTCGTACGGGTCCTCGATCTCGACCTCGCGCGCGATGGTGACGCCGTCGTTGGTGATGGTGGGCGCGCCGAACTTCTTGTCGATGACGACGTTGCGGCCACGGGGGCCGATGGTCACCTTGACGGTGTCGGCCAGCTTGTTGACGCCGCGCTCAAGGGCGCGACGGGCGTCCTCGTCGAACTTCAGGATCTTCGCCATGGGAGCGTTACTGTCCTCTTCTGAAATGCGTCTGAATGAGAACCGCGCCCCCAGCGCCCGGACGTGAGTCCCAGTGGGTGCCAGGGGCGCGGATCAAGACAAGCGGTGCGCGGTTCGCTCGGGTTCCGTCGCGGCGAGTCGGAACTCGCCTCGGGGAACCCTCGCTTCCGGGCCTAGGCTCGACTTACTTCTCGACTACTTCTCGATGATCGCGAGAACGTCGCGAGCCGAGAGGACGAGGTACTCCTCGCCGTTGTACTTCACCTCGGTGCCACCGTACTTGCTGTAAAGCACGACGTCGCCGGTCTTCACGTCGAGCGGCAGGCGCTCGCCGTTCTCGAAGCGACCCGGGCCCACTGCGAGGACGACGCCCTCCTGGGGCTTCTCCTTCGCGGTGTCCGGGATGACCAGGCCGGAAGCGGTGGTCTGCTCGGCGTCGAGCGGCTGGACCACAATGCGGTCCTCAAGCGGCTTGATGGCAACCTTGGAGCTGGCGGTCGTCACGATCCGACCTCCCCCTTCGGAGATCTCACGGGGTTAACTGTCTGAGGTGGCGACCAGGTCGATCCGTCGTCGCGGGTGCCGGACCTGCCCGTCGCTGTGTTGGCACTCTCCTGCGGGGAGTGCCAGAGCCGAGACTATGACCGCGATTAGCACTCGGTCAAGCGGAGTGCCAATCTGCTCGTACGTGGCGGCCCGGATCGGCTCGTGCGCGACGGGATGCGACGGATCCACACGGTGGCTCCGCTCAGCGAGGAGCGTGCCGCTCCGGCGGTGCGCCGGGGGTCCTCGGAGGCCGCTGCGGGCCGTGGATCCGGTCCAACAGCCGCGTAGCGGAATCGGCCAGCACCGGGGCGCGCAGGACGGGCGTGCGCGAGGGGCGCGCGGTGCGGACGGACGTCGCGGAGTGCTCCGACGCCACCGGGTCGACGGAGGGCGTGCGCGCCGGGGCGTGCCGCTCCCCCACCGGCGCCCCCTGGGCCCCCACCGCTCCCCCGACCGTGGGCCGTGCCGGCTGGACGGCCCGGCGCCCCAGGCGCTCGATGGGGTCGACGGAGACCGACGGGTCCACGGACGGCGAGGAGCAGCCGCCGCAGCCGAGCACGACGGCCGCGACCGCCGCCGTACGCCACCTCGCGACCGCCCCCGCCGCCGTACGCCGACCCCCGCCCGGGGCCGTGCCCGTCACCGGCCGGGCCGCCGCGGAATCACACGTAGTCCTCAAGGCGCGCAACGGCGTACCCCTTGTCCGTGACCACCTTCATGACCTGTCGGACCATGTCGGTCATGGAGCCCTTCCAGTCGTCCGCGCCCCGGAAGTGGGTCAGGATGATGTCCCCCGGGTGCAGGTCTCGGTCCCACTCCCGCCACTCCATGTGGTCCGGGAACGCCTCCGCCGCCCACAGCGGCACGGCCTTGACGCCGCAGGACTGCGCGGCCCGCAGGGTGTCCGCGTTGTAGTTGCCGTACGGCGGGCGGAAGAGCGGCGGGCGCTTCCCGTAGAGCTTCTCCAGCTTCTCCTGCTGGCCGCAGATCTCCTGCTGCTGGGCGTCGTAGGAGAGTCCGGGCATGTAGCGGTGGTTCAGGGTGTGGTTGTGCAGGGCGGCGCCCTGTTCGCGCATCCGCTTGAAGTAGCCGTAGTCGTCGTCGATGACGTAGTCGCTGAGGAAGGCGCTGTAGGGGATCTGGAGTTCGTCCATCATCCGGAGGAAGTCGGGGTCCTTCTCCACGCCGTCGTCGATCGTCAGGAAGACGATCTTCTCCTTCACCGGCACGGTCGTGAAGACCGGCGGCAGGGTCGCGCCGCCTTCGACCTCGAAGCCCTTGCGGGTGGTGAGGAACGGCTTCGACGCAGGCGGCTGGGGCGCCGGCAGCGGGGTCTTGGCCAGGCCCCACTTCTGCGCGGCGACCGCCCGCGCCTTCTGGTTCCGCTTGACCCGTTCCACGTACGCGGCGAGCGATCCGGCCGGGCCGGCCTGTTGCGCGGCACGCTCCGTCTTCTCGATCTGGGACTCCTCGGCCTGCTGGCCGGAGTGCGGGACCGCGCCGCCCTCGTCCGGCGCCTGGAGGCCGCACGCGGAGCCCAGCAGGCCCACCAGGACGGCGGCGGCGAGCACGCCGGCCCGCCGGCCCCCGCCCCGCGGCCGTCCCGTCCGATTGATTTGTCTTACTTGTTGCATTTGTCGTACTAGCTGCATGGCGCTGAATCCTGGCAGCACGGCTCCGCAGGACCCGGACGACACCGCCGTCAGCGACGGACCGTGACCCTCCTGGCCCACAATGGGCCAGGTGAACGACCTCCCCGAACCCCTCGCCGCACTTCTCTCCGCCGAGGGCCGCGACCTGCTCGACGCCCTGCGCGACCACGACCCGTCCCAGGAACTGGCGCTCGCGACACGGCTGCGCCGGGACCATCCGGCCGCGCTCGTCTCGGCCGCGCTGGGGCAGGCGCGGCTGCGGCAGCGGGCGGCGGCCAAGTTCGGCGCGGAGGACGCGTACCGCATGTACTTCACGGCGAACGGCGTGGAACAGGCCACCCGCGGACCCGTCGCCGCCTACCGGGCCGCCCGGTTCGCCGCGCTCGGCGTGCGCAGCGTCGCGGACCTGTGCAGCGGGATCGGCGGCGACGCGATCGCGCTGGCCCGCGCGGGCATCCGGGTGCTCGCGGTCGACCGCGACCCGCTGACCGTCGCGACCGTCCGCGCGAACGCCGCCGCGCTGGGCCTGGACGACCTGGTCGAGGTGCGGTGCGCGGACGTCGCCGAGGTGGACACCGCCGGGTACGACGCCGTCTTCGTCGACCCGGCGCGCAGGGGCGGACGCGGTCGGGTCTTCGACCCGGAGGCGTACTCACCGCCGCTGTCCTGGGCCCTCGACGCGGCCCGGTGCCGTCCGCACGCCGCGCTCAAGATCGCGCCGGGCATCCCGCACGAACTGGTGCCGGCGGACTTCTCGGCCGAGTGGATCTCGTACGAGGGGGACGTGAAGGAGGCGGTGCTGTGGTGCGGCGCGGGGGCGCCCGGGACCGTTTCGGCCACGCTGCTGACGGGGTCGGGCGCCGACCCGTGCACCCTGGCCGGGCGCGGTCTGCCGGACCCGGCCGTACGGCCCGTGGGCCGCTATCTGTACGAGCCGGACGGCGCCGTGATCCGCGCCCACCTGGTCGCCGAGGTCGCGGCCGAACTGCCGGGCGGGGGGCTGGTGGACGAGACGATCGCGTACGTCACCGCGGACGGGCTGCGGGCGCTGCCGTACGCCACCGCGTACGAGATCACCGACGTGCTGCCGTTCAACCTGAAGAAGCTGAAGGCGCTGCTGCGCGAGCGCGGGGTCGGGGTGCTGACGGTGAAGAAGCGGGGGTCGGCCGTCGAGCCCGAGGAGCTGCGCCGGAAGGTCAAGCCGCAGGGGCCGAACGCGGCGACGGTCTTCCTGACGAGGGTCGCCGGCGCGCCGACGGTGCTGATCGGGCGGCCGGCGGAGCGCTGACGGGGCGTGTCAGCGGTGCGCGCCGCCGCGCGCGCGGGCCGCGGGCCGGGGATCGAGCAGGCGCGCCGCCCAGCGGTGGTGCGCGACCGCCTTCGCCACGCCCAGCAGGCCCGGTACGGCCAGGGCGACGCCGGCGCCGAGCGTGTACGCGAAGCGGCTGTACGCCGTGTCGTCGCTGGCCAGGTAGCCGGCACCGCCGCCGGTCGCGGAGGCGGAGGCGGCGACCAGTACGCCCGCGGTGACCAGCGCGAGGGAGACGAGCAGCCAGCACACGGTGAGCGCGGCCCGGTTGAAGCGGGCGTCGCCGATCGGGTCGCGGTCCTGCGCGGCCAGCTCCTTCAACTCCGCGCGTACGACCCGGTCCTGGCCGACCCCGCGCACCAGGAAGACGGCGGAGGGGACGAGGGCGAGCGCGCCGACGAGGGTCAGGAAGGCGGCGAAGACGACGGTGAAGGCGTCCACGATGTCGTCGAGCGCGACGAGGGCGGTGCCGACGAGCACCCAGCCGAGTTCGAGGCCGGCGACGAGGAGCAGAAGAAGACCGAGCCTGGCGGGGCCGACGGATTGGCGGGTGAGTTCGTGAAGCGCGTCCTCGCGGAGCTCGCGGGGCGGGGCGGGGAGGTCCGCGTCGCCCTCCGGGGGCGTTGCCGGGGCGTCTGTGGCGCTTGCCTCGCCGCTCGCGGTGTCGCCCGAGAGGGCGGGGCGTTCCGTGTCCTCGTCCTCCGGCTGGGCGGGGGGCGCCACGTCGTCTGCCGCCACGGGCGTGGCCGGGTCGGGCGGGGATATGCCGGGGGGTGGTGAGGGTGGGGGGTGCGCGGCCATGGGGCGGAGACTACCGGCCGTCAGGGGCGGGCCGCGCAGCCCCGCCCCTGGTGCCCTTGCGGGCACGTGTGGCCCTCTGCGCCCCTGGACGCCGGCGCCGTTGCACTGCGGGCGGCTCCGCCGGTGCGGCCCGGTGGATGGCTTGTCGCGCAGTCCCGCCCCCTGTGCCCTGCGGACACGGGGGGACCCCAGCGCCCCTGTTTCGCTGCCCCCGTCACTTGCCTGCCCGGGTGAGGCAGGGGTTTTGCCCACGCCCGCAGGACGGGGCATTTAGCGGCGCTGGAGGTCCCTCCACGCCCTCCGGGCGTAGGGGGCCGTCGGTGACCGACGACAACGCGGAGAGGCACGGTGCCAGGGCACGCGAGCCCAGCAAGATCCGTAAGACAGGCCCCAGGGTTGGGGCCCCGTGCCCGCAGGGCAACGACGCAGGTGTCCAGGGGCGAGGGGCCCACGCCCTCCGGGCACAGGGAGCGCGGAACTACGCGGCAGTCCGCGCGCGGGCCGCAGGCGGCGGTGAGCGCTACGCCGGGCCGCACATCGCCGCGCGGGTCAGGAGGAGGGTGCGTTCACGCGCGTTGTGGGTCAGGGCCGCGGCCCTGGTGAACTGGGCGGCGGCCTCCGCCGGGCGGTCGAGGCGGGCCAGGAGGTCGCCGCGGACGCTCGGGAGCAGGTGGTAGTCCTTCAGCGCCGGGTCGTCGGCGACCGCGTCCACCAGGGCGAGGGCCGCCTCCGGGCCGTCCGTCATGGAGACGGCGACGGCGCGGTTGAGTTCGACGACCGGGGAGGGGGCGACCGCGGCCAGTTGCCCGTACAGCACGGCGATCGTGCGCCAGTCGGTGTCCTCGTAGTGCACGGCGCGCGCATGGCACGCGGCGATGGCCGCCTGGAGGACGTACGGCCCCGGCGGCGTCCCCGCCGCGGTCGTCAGGGCGCTCGCCCGGGCCAGGGCCTCGAAGCCGCGGTGGATCAGGAGGCGGTTCCAGCGGGCCCGGTTCTGGTCGGCGAGCAGCACGGGCTGCCCGTCGGCGCCGGTGCGGGCCGGGATCCGGGACGCCTGGACCTCCAGGAGCGCGTTCAGCCCGTGGACCTCCGGCTCGTCCGGCATCAGCGCCGCGAGCTGTCGGCTGAGCCGCAGCGCGTCCTCGACGAGCCCGGGCCGGACCCAGTCGTCGCCCTTGGTGGCGGAGTACCCCTCGTTGAAGACCAGGTAGATCACGTCGAGCACGGAGCCGAGGCGGGCCGCGCGGTCGGGGCCGTACGGCACCTCGAAGGGGACGCCCGCCTTTGCGAGGGATCGTTTCGCCCGGACGATGCGCTGGGCGACCGTCGCCTCCGGGGCGAGGAAGCCACGGGCGATCTCCTCCGTGGTGAGCCCGCCCAGCAGCCGCAGCGTGAGGGCGATCCTGGCGTCCGTCGACAGCACGGGGTGGCAGGCGGTGAAGATCAGCCGCAGCAGGTCGTCGTCGATCTCGTCCGCGTCCGGCGGTTCCTCGGGCGGCGGGACGTCCTCCAGGGCGCGCCCGACCTCGGCGAGCTTGCGCGCATAGGTCTCCTTGCGGCGTACGAGGTCGATCGCGCGCCGCTTGGCGACGGAGACCAGCCAGGCGCCCGGCTTGTCCGGGACACCCGATTCCGGCCACTGTTCGAGCGCGGTGACCATCGCGTCCTGCGCGATCTCCTCGGCTATGCCGACGTCCCGGACGATGCGGGCCGCGGCGGCGATGATCCGTGCGCGCTCGATCCTGAATACCGCTTCCACCGCGTTCGCTGCCGTCACGGCCACCCATCAGAGCAGCCGTGATCGGCAGCGGCAAGTCGGACCGGCCGGCGGGATCAGCCCTCGGCGATCTGCCGGACCTCGCAGGTCACGGTGAACGCTTCGTCGTGGACCTGGAGGAAGCGCTTGGCCCACTCCTCGGCCTCCGCCATGTCCTTGCACTGGGAGATGGAGTAGCCGCCGACGACCTCCTTGGTCTCGGTGAAGGGGCCGTCGGTGGTCGAGAGCTTCCCGCCGGACCAGGTGATCCGCCTGCCCTCGGAGGTGGGGGCCAGGCCGGCGGTGTCCAGCATGACCCCGGCCTTGGTGATCTCCTGGAACAGGGCGTCCATGCGGGCGGCCATCTCCGGGGAGAAACCGGCGGCGTGGGTGGGGTCGTTCTCTTCGATGCGGACCAGCGTCAGAAAGCGGGGCATGTCGAGCTCCTGGGTCGTTCGGTGCGCGGGGCGTTTCCCGCGCCTCACCCTTGCGTCGAACGACCGACCCCCGGATCGACACCCCCGCGAAGGAATCTCGAAGATCTTTTTCGCGGGGCGTCCTCAGTCGAGGCCGACCGACTCGAAGCGCCAGCGGTGCACGGGGCGGGTGATCAGCTCCGCGGCCGGTTCCGGCAGCTCCGGCAGGTCCCCGGCCGCCGCGGGCGGCGTCCGCCACCAGGTGATGACCAGGACCCGGTCGTCACCGGCGCGGAAGGTCTCGCGCCGCAGCACGGCGCGCGGCAGCTCCTGCGCACGGGCCCACTCCAGCAGCTCGGCCCCCCGGCCGCGGACTGCCCGGGCCTCCCACATCAGGGCGATCGTCGTCGTCCCGGTCACCGGTCCACCTCCGTCGGGTCAGGAGTACAGGTTCTTCTTGCTGATCTCGTGCACGTGATCGTGCGAGTGCGCGTGCGCGTGCCCGTGCGCATGGGCGTGTCCGTGTGCATGGGCGTGTCCGTGCTCCGCGGGCACGTGCGGGTCCGTCACCGGCAGCGACGAGTCCGCCGAGAGGTCAAGCGCCGACGCCGGCCGGTTGCGCGCCACCATCTCCGCGCCCAGCGCCGCCACCATCGCGCCGTTGTCCGTGCACAGCTTCGGCCGGGGCACCCGCAGTCGGATGCCCGCCCGCTCGCAGCGCTCCTCGGCCAGCGCCCGCAGCCGCGAGTTCGCCGCCACTCCGCCGCCGATCATCAGGTGGTCGACGCCCTCGTCCAGGCACGCCCGGACCGCCTTGCGGGTCAGCACGTCGACGACCGCCTCCTGGAAGGACGCCGCCACGTCCCGTACCGGCACGTCCTCCCCCGCCGCCCGCTTCGCCTCGATCCAGCGGGCCACCGCGGTCTTCAGCCCGGAGAAGGAGAAGTCGTACGCGGGGTCGCGGGAACCGCTCAGGCCGCGCGGGAACGCGATCGCCGTCGGGTCGCCCTCCTTCGCCAGCCGGTCGATCACCGGGCCGCCGGGGAAGCCCAGGTCGAGCACGCGCGCGATCTTGTCGAACGCCTCGCCCGCAGCGTCGTCGATGGTGGCGCCGAGCGGTCGTACGTCGCTGGTGATGTCGGGGGCCAGCAGCAGCGAGGAGTGCCCGCCGGAGACCAGCAGCGCCATCGTCGGCTCGGGCAGCTTGCCGTGCTCCAGCTGGTCCACGCAGATGTGGGAGGCGAGGTGGTTCACCCCGTACAGCGGCTTGCCGAGCGCGTACGCGTACGCCTTCGCCGCCGACACGCCGACCAGCAGGGCGCCCGCGAGGCCCGGGCCCGCGGTGACCGCGATGCCGTCGAGGTCGCGCGGCGAGACGCCCGCCTCCGCCAGCGCGCGCTCGATGGTGGGGACCATCGCCTCCAGATGGGCGCGGGAGGCGATCTCGGGGACGACCCCGCCGAAGCGGGCGTGCGTGTCCACGCTGGACGCGACCGCGTCCGCGAGCAGGGTCGTGCCGCGGACGATGCCGACGCCGGTCTCGTCGCAGGAGGTCTCGATACCGAGTACGAGCGGTTCGTCAGCCATGACTCAACATTCCCTTGCGTTGCCTTGCACCTGGTGCCGCATCACGAGCGCGTCGACGTTGCCGGGCTGGTAGTAGCCGCGGCGGATTCCGATGGGCTCGAAGCCGAAGCGCTCGTAGAGCTTCTGGGCCCTGGTGTTGTCCACCCGCACTTCGAGCAGGACCTCGTCGCACTCGAAGGCGGTGGCGTGTTGGAGCAGGTCGGACAGGAGGCGGGCGCCGAGGCCGGTGCCCCAGCTCGCGCGGGCGACCGCGATCGACAGGACGTCGCCGATGCCGCCGACCGCGGCCAGCGCCGCGTACCCGACGATCCGGCCGGTCCCGCCCCCGTCACCCCCGTCGGCCCGGTACTCGGCGACGACGAAGCGGCGGGTGGCGCGCGGGCCGCGCGACTGGGCGAGGTCGGCCCAGAACATCCCCGCCGTCCAGGCGTCCTCCGGGAAGAGGTCGTCCTCCAGGACGAGCACCTGCTCGATGTCCCACCAGCGCATCTCGCGCAGGACGACGGCGCCCCGGGCGGGCTGCGGATCGTGCGGGTCGGTCACTGCGGCGTGACCACCTTGTAGTTCTTCGGCACCTGCGCGTCCGGCCGGCGCAGATAGAGCGGCTGCGGCGGCAGGAACTCCTCGCCGGCCGCCAGCTTGGCCGCCGCGAGCGCCGCGAGGGCGCCGGCACTGGCGTGCTCCGGCGGCCCGCCCGCGTCGTCGCGGGGGACGTCGGCGAACGCGTCCGGGTACAGCAGGGCGCCCGCGCCCGTCGCCGGAAGGCCGGCGACCTCCGCCGCGACGTCCGCCGGCCGGTCCACCGAGGGTCCGGCCACGCGCTCGCGCGGCGATGCGTAACGCGCCCAGTAGACCTCCTTGCGGCGGGCGTCGGTCGCCACCACGAAGGGGCCGTCGAAACGACCGTCGAACCGGCCGCTGGTGCCGGCGGCGTACGCGATGCCGTCCAGCGAGCAGAGCCCGTACACCGGCACGCCGAGCACCGAGCCGAAGGTGGCGGCCGTCACCAGGCCGACGCGCAGTCCCGTGTACGGGCCGGGGCCGACGCCCACGACCACGGCGGTGACGGCGTCGAGGGTGACGCCGGCCTCGGCGAGGACGCGGTCGACGGCCGGTAGGAGCAGTTCCCCGTGGCGGCGCGCGTCCACGCTGCTGGACTCGGCGACGACGGACGAACCGTCGTGGAGGGCTGCGGTGACGGCGGGTGTGGCGGTATCCAGAGCGAGCAAGAGCACGCGAACAGCCTACGGCGCCGGCGACCGGGGCACGGCTCACCCTCGAACGGGGGAGCCTGCTGCTACCGTCGCCACGGAAAGCATCCAGTTCGACAGTCGTTCAGTTCGAGAATCGGCCCGTTGGACAGTCGTTCCGTTCGACTGTCGGTCCGGACCGGACCCCTCCGTCTCGCATGCGAAAGGTGGCGCACGGTGGCACGCAGCTCGGGAATCGTGGCCGGGCTCACGGCAACCGCCCTGGTCGGCGTGTGTTTCCTCGCGTACCAGGCGCAGGCCAGCGTCTCCGACGCCAAGGCGAAGCCGGGAGCGAGCGCGGCACCGGCGAAGACCCCGGCCAAGCCCGTCGATCCGCTGCTCCTGCCCGCGAACTCGGGCGCCGGCGTCCGGGTCGTCTACGCGCTGGAGTCGCGCCGCGTCTGGCTGGTCGAGGCGAGGAACAAGGTGTCGAAGACCTTCGAGGTCCTGCCGTCGACGGTGCACCCCAAGCCGGGGCAGTACGCGGTGACCTCGCGCTCCGGGCAGGTCCCGGGGTCGGACGGGCTGACGATCGAGCACGTGGTGCGGTTCACCAAGGCGGACGGGGTCACGATCGGCTTCAGCGCCGCGGTGGACGGCTCCATGAAGGCGCCGGACCCGAAGAAGAAGACCGGCGGGGTGCGGATGACGCGCGAGAACGGCAAGGCGATGTGGAGCTTCGCGACGGTCGGGACCAAGATCGTCGTCGTTCCCTGACGACCGTCTTCGCGCCGCCGCGAAACCGCCCGTACGAAGGACACGTCGTCCCGCGGGACGTACGAACGCCCCAGGCGCCTGGCCGCAACGTCCACGTTCCCTTGCACCTCTGGACGGAGCGCGCCGTTTCCCTGCGGGAGCGTTGGTCTCTGCGGCCCGGTGGGTGGCTTGTCGCGCAGTTCCCCGCGCCCCTCAATGCCCCGCCCTGCGGGCGTGGGCGAAACCCCTGCCTCACCCGGGCAAGCAAGTGACGGGGGCAGCGAAACAGGTGGCGCTGGGGGTCCCCCACGCCCTCTGGACGTAGGGGGCGGAACTGCGCGAGCAACCACGACGCGCCCGCAGGGAAACGGCGCGCTCCGTCCCACGGCACCGCGCGGGACGCGACTACGCGGCGTGGCGGCGCGTTCTGGTGGCCGGGGACTCGGGCTGCTCGACGCCGTCCGCGTCCGCCGCGTCCTTGAGGCTCTCGCGCCGCTCCGCCCGGGGCGGCGTGGAGACCGCGTTCGCCGCCGCGCAGGCCGCCAGTAGTTCCCGCATGGACGGCGGTCGGGACGCGCGCTCGGATGCCGACATGGCTGCCTCCTGGAGTACGGGGGCCAGATTAGTTAGGTACACCTAACCAAGCTTCCGTACCATGGGACCACGCACCACGGGCCCGACGCAACTTTTTCCCGACGTCTTGTCGGAAAATCCACGGGCAGCCGCAAACATGCGGCGGACGCGGCCCGCGGCCGGCTCAGACGGACGCCAGGTCCGCGTCCGCCCACCGCTGGCCGTACCCCCGCAGCGACACCGTCCGCCGGTCGTCGTCCGTGTCTCCGACGACCCGGTGGATCACCACGTGCAGCCGGTCCTCCGACAGGTCCTCGACCTTTCCGTCGCCCCACTCCACGACCACCACCGAAGCGGGCAGCGACACGTCGAGGTCCAGGTCCTCCATCTCGTCGAGCCCGCCGCCGAGGCGGTACGCGTCCACGTGCACCAGCGCGGGGCCGCCCGTCAGCGAGGGGTGGACGCGGGCGATGACGAAGGTGGGCGAGGTGACCGCGCCCCGCACCCCCAGCCCCTCGCCGAGGCCGCGGGTCAGGGTCGTCTTGCCGGCGCCCAGCTCGCCCGTGAGCATCACCAGGTCCCCGGGGCGCAGCAGTTTCGCGAGCCGTCGGCCCAGTTCCTGCATCTCGCCCGCGGAGTCCACGGCGCGGCGGTGGTCGACGGCGGGACCGGACGGGGCGGGGGGCGCGGCCGAGGCGTCAGCCGGGCGGTGCGGTGCTTCCATACGGGCCAACGTTAGCCGCTGGCGACACGGCGCCGACCCGCGCGAGCAGGTCCGCCAGCCGGTCGGTGACCACCTCCGGGTGCTCCAGCATCACCAGGTGCCCGGCGTCCGGCACGATCACCAGCTCCGCATCGGGCAGCAGGTCGGCGATGGCCTCGCTGTGGGAGCTGGGGGTGACCAGGTCCCGGTCCCCGGCCAGCGCCAGCACCGGGACCTCCAGGAAGACGCCGAGGGCGAGGGCCTTGTCGTGTTCGTCGAAGGCCGGGTAGAACTCGGCGACCACGTCGATCGGGGTGGACTCGATCATCCGCTCGGCGAACCGGGCCACCGCCGGATCGACGTCCCGCGACGAGAACGAGTACCGCTTGATCAGCCCGGCGAACAGGTCGGCCGTGGCGCGCCGGCCCCGTTCCACCAGCTCCGCCTGCGACCCGAGGGCGCGCAGCACCCCGGGCAGCACCCGGCGCACCGCGGCGACCCCGGCGACCGGCAGGCCGTAGTTCACCTCGCCGAGCCGTCCGCTGGAGGTGCCGACGAAGGCGGCGGCGACCACCCGGTCCCGTACCAGCTCGGGGTACTGCTCGCCGAAGGCCATCACCGTCATCCCGCCCATCGAGTGCCCGACGAGCACCAGCGGGCCCTCGGGCGCCGCGGTGTCGATCACGGCCTTGAGGTCGCGGCCGAGCCGGTCGATGGAGACGGGTTCGCGGTCCGGGCCCTGCTGGGCGGCGCCGCGTCCGGAGCGGCCGTGGCTGCGCTGGTCCCAGTGGACGGTGCGGACCAGGCCGCGCAGGGCGGCGCGCTGGAAGTGCCAGGAGTCCTGGTTGAGGCAGTAGCCGTGGCTGAAGACGACCGTGACGGGGGCGGGGGCGCGGCGGCCGAAGAGCCGGCGGCGGCGCGGGCCGCGGTCCGGGTCGGCCTCGTCGACCTCGTCCACTTCGTAGTAGAGCGTGGTGCCGTCGTCGGCGAGGGCCTTGCCGGGGGTGCCGCGCAGGGCGCCGTAGGGGCCGGTGGCGTCGAGGGCGAGCCGGGCCTTCTTGCGGATGCCGCGGCCGACGGTGAGGCGTTCGATGGCGACGCCCGCCGCGGCGCCCGCGGCGATCACTCCTATCGCGGCCCCGGCGATGCCGGCGCGGCGCCAGGTGCCGGTGGCGGAAGCCGCCGCCGCTGCCGCGACCACGGCGTCCCCCGTGCTGCTCTCGCTCACCGTGCTGCTCCTCGCTCGTCCTTCGCTTCGGCCCTGCTCAGGCCGACGTCACGACCTGACCTCTTTTCCTCGATCAGGCGTTCTCATGCACGGTCGGGCCGACCGCCGGTGCGGGCAGTTCGTTGAGGTGGACCCGCGGCACCCGCTTCCCGATGCGGGTGACGATCTCGTACGCGATGGTGTCCGCGGCCCGCGCCCAGTCCTCGGCGGTCGGTTCGCCGCGGTCGCCGGCGCCGAAGAGCACCGCCTCCGCGCCCTCCTGGACCTTGCGTCCGCCGAGGTCGACCACGAACTGGTCCATGGCGACGCGGCCGGCGACCGTGCCCCGCTCGCCGCCGACGAGGACGGGGCCGCGGCCGGAGGCGTGCCGCGGGATGCCGTCCGCGTAGCCGACCGGGACGAGCGCGAGCGTGGTCTCTTCGGTGGTGGCGTACGTGTGGCCGTAGCTGACGCCGTGGCCGGCGGGGACGCGCTTGGCGAGGGCGACGTGGGCGACCAGCCTCATCACGGGGCGCAGCCCGAGCTCCTGGTGGGTGCCGACCTCCGGGGACGGCGAGACGCCGTACATCGCGATGCCGGTCCTGACCAGGTCGAAGTGGGACTCGGGGAGGGTGAGGGTGGCCGGGGAGTTCGCCATGTGGCGGATCTCGGGGTCGACGCCCTCGCCCTCCGCGTACGCCAGCATCTCGCGGAAGGTGTCGAGCTGGTGGCGGATCGAGGGGTGGCCGGGCTCGTCGGCGCAGGCGAAGTGCGACCAGACGCCGGTGACCTTGAGCGCGCCCTCGGCTTCGGCGGCGCGGGCGGCGGCGACCAACTCGCGCCAGTCGGCGGGCTGGCAGCCGTTGCGGCCGAGGCCGGTGTCGGCCTTGAGCTGGACGCGGGCGGTGCGGCCGGTCTCGCGGGCCGCCGCGATGACCTCGCTCAGCGCCCACATGCCGCTGACGCCCATGTCGAGTTCGGCTTCGATGCCCTCGCGCCAGGGGCCGCCGGGCGTCCACAGCCAGCACATCAGACGGGAGTCGATGCCGGCGGCGCGCAGCGCCAGCGCCTCCTCGGGGGTGGCGGTCGCCACCCAGGTGGCGCCGGCCTGGAGGGCGGCCCGGGCGCAGGGCACGGCGCCGTGGCCGTACCCGTCCGACTTCACCACGGCCATCAGGGCGGCGCCGCGGGCGCGGGCGCGCATGGTCTCGACGTTGGCGCGCAGGGCCGCCAGGTCGATCTCCGCCCGGGCCCGGGGGTCGCGGGCATTTCGGGGATGTGTGGTGGTCGGTGTGCTTTTCATCGGGCCCAGTCTCTCAGGCGCTGCCGCGCCGCTGCTCGGGCGACTCCCGGTTCCCACCGGTGGCGGCGTGTGCTCGGTCGTGTCCGCTGCCGGCGGTACGGCTCGGGTACCCGGTCGGCGGCTCACCTCGTGGAACGGCGGTGCGCGCCCTTGCGCAGCCGGGCGGCGGGACCGCGGCGGGCGTCACCGGCGTCCCGTACGGATCACGCGCGTGCGCGTGTCATGCGTCCCGTACGTCCCGCCAGGCGCGGCCCAGTCCCTCCGCCACTTCGTAGGACGTCACGGGGACGCCTTTGGATGCAGCGTGGCGGGCGGCGAGTCCGTGCAGGTACGCCGCGGCCGATCCGGCGTCGCGGGCGGTGAGGCCGGCGGCGAGCAGGGAGCCGGCGAGGCCGGCGAGGACGTCGCCGCTGCCCGCCGTGGCCAGCCAGGGCGTCCCCATCGCGTTGACCCGTACGGGTGAGCGGGGGTCGGGGTCGGCGACGAGGGTCGTGGACCCCTTGAGCAGCACGGTCGCGCCGTAGCGGCCGGCCAGTTCGCGCACCGAGGCGAGCCGGCGCGCCTCCACGTCCGTGCGGGCGCCGCCGAGCAGCGCCGCGGCCTCGCCGGCGTGCGGGGTCAGCAGGGTGGGCGCGGAGCGGGCGCGCAGCCGGTCCGGGTCGGCCCGGCGCAGCCCGTCGGCGTCGACGAGTACGGGCACGTCGGAGTCGAGCACGGAGTCCACGGCGTCCAGGTCGTCCCCGAGGCCGGGCCCGACGATCCACGCCTGGACGCGGCCCGCGCGCTCCGGCGGCCCGGCGTGGACGAGGGTCTCGGGGAAGCGGGCGATGACGGCGTCGGCTGCGTGGCCCACGTACCGCACCGCCCCCGCGCCCCCGCGCAGCGCGCCGGCGACCGCGAGCACCGCGGCGCCGGGGTAGCGGGCCGAGCCGGCGACGACGCCGACGACGCCGCGGCGGTACTTGTCGCTGGTGGCGTCGGGCTCGGGCAGCAGCCGGGCCACGTCCCCGTGTTGCAGCGCCTCCAGCGCCGGGACGGAGGGCAGCACGGCGTCCAGCCCGATGTCGACCGGCCGCACCGCGCCGGCGAGGGTGTGCGCGGGGTCGACGAGGAGCGCCGGCTTGTACGTGCCGAAGGTGACGGTGAGGTCGGCGGGCACGGCTTCGCCGTGGACCTCGCCGCTGTCGGCCTCGACGCCGCTCGGCAGGTCGACGGCGACGACGACCGCGTTCGAGCCGCGGGCGGCGCGCACGACGGGGACGGCGTCGGGGCGCAGCCCGCCGGTGCCGCCGATGCCGGTGATGCCGTCGAGCACCAGGTCGGCGGCGGCGAGCACGTCGAAGGGGTCGTCGTGTGCGCCGACGACGCGACCGCCGGCGGCGGTGAGCGCGGCGAGGCCGCCCGGGTGGGCGCGGTCGGGCGCCAGCAGCACGGCGTGCACGCCGGCGCCCCGGCGGGCCAGGCGGGCGCCGGCGTACAGCGCGTCGCCGCCGTTGTCGCCGCTGCCGACGAGGACCACGACCCGTGCCCCGTACACCCGCCCGAGCAGTTCGGCGCAGGCGGCGGCCAGTCCGGCGGCGGCGCGCTGCATCAGCGTGCCGTCGGGGAGACGGGCCATCAGCTCGGCCTCGGCGCGACGGACGGTGTCCACGGTGTGGGCGGTACGCATGGTCCCGAGTCTGCCCCAGGAGGGGCCGCTGCGCGCTACGAGGCCCAAGTGGGGCCCGACCCGACGCAGTTGTCCGTACGGGACCGGGCTCCGGTGCAGGTCGCCCGGCCTGCGAACACGGGGTTGACGACACCTCAAGTCGAACTTAGGTTTGCCTTACCTAACCGGCCGCTTCCCCGGCCGGCCACCTGCGAAAGGTGTCCTGACCCATGCGTTCTGCCGCTCGCACCACCGCCCGTGCCACCGTCGCCCTGCTCGGCGCCACCGCCCTCACGCTCGGCCTCGCTTCGTCCGCATCCGCGGCGACCGTCACCAGAACCGTGACCGACGGCGCGACGTACAACCTCTCCCTGACCGCGCCGAGCACCGCCGCCGCGGCCGGCCAGAACGTCACCGTGAGCGGCAGCGGCTACAACACCAGCCAGGGCGTGTACGTGGGCCTGTGCGCCGTCCCCGCGGGCGTGGACGTCAGCAACCCGGCGACGTGGAACTCCAAGCCCACGCCGTGCCTGGGCGGCCAGGACCAGTCGGGCACCACCGGCGCCTCGCACTGGGTCAACAGCGACTGGTGGTGGATGGCCCCGAACAACTCCTCGCCGTACACCGTCTCGAACAACCGCGGCAGCTTCTCCGTGCAGATCCACGTCAAGGCGCAGGTCTCCGCGGGCGTCACCTGCGGTCAGTCCGGCGTCACCTGTGCGATCGTCACCCGCGCCGACCACTACGACACCAACGACCGCAAGTACGACGTCTACGTCCCGGTGACGTTCTCGTAAGCCATGCCCAACACTCGTCCCACAGGCACCACGAGCCCCAGCCGCGCCCGCCGTCTTCGGCGGTGCGCGGCCGGGGCCGTGGCCGCGCCCCTGCTGCTGTTCGCCGCGGCCACGGCTGCCCCTTCGGCCGCTTCCGCCGCTTCGGCCTCCGCGGCGTCGCCCGGCGGGGCCACCGGCCCCACCGGCCAGAAACTGACCGTCTCCGCGACGCAGGACATCGACCCCGCCGGCCAGAAGGTCACCGTGACCGGCACCGGCTACGACGTCACCAAAGGCATCTATCTCGCCGTCTGCCACGTCCCCGAACGCGGCAAGGAACCGAGCCCCTGCCTCGGCGGCAGCGACTTCTCCGGCGCATCCGGCTCCTCGTACTGGATCTCCAACAACCCGCCCGACTACGGCCGGGACCTCGTCAAGAAGTTCACCGTCGGCGCCGACGGCAAGGGCAGCTTCACCCTGGAGCTGACCGTCAAGGCCAAGGACAGCAGCGCCGACTGCACCCAGGCCCGGTGCGCCGTCGTCACCCGCGCCGACCACACCCATCTGGCCGAGCGCGACCAGGACGTCGTCGTCCCGGTCGCCTTCGCCGCCGGCGGCGGGACGCCGGCGCCCGAAGTCCCGCCGGGCACCGTGCGCCACCAGACCGTGCGCACCCTCGCACCGGCCGGCGGCGCGGCGCAGCACGTGGCCGTCGACGCGAAGGCGGGCCGGCTGTACGTCGCCGTCGACAGCGGCAGCGCACGCCGGCTCGTCACGTACGCCACCGCCACCGGCGAGGTCGTCGGCGCGCCCGTCCCGCTGCCCGACGCCGTCACCGCGATGGCGCTGGACACCGGGGCGCGCACCCTGCACCTGGCGCTGGGCAGCCGGCTCGCCACGTACGACACGGCGAGCGGACGCCTCACCGACGGCCGGGCGGAACTGCCGGGCAACGTCAACCTGCTGGCCGTCGACGCGAAGGCCGGCCGCCTGTACGTCGCCGTCCAGCCCACGAAGTCGGTGGCGGTGTACGACACCGGGAACTGGCGGCCCGTCGGCGCACCCGTCGCGTACCCCTGGCCGGTGGCCGGGCTCGCCGTCGACACCGCGGCGGGCCGCGGCTACGCCACGTACGTCGGCCCGAACACCTCGACGAGCCCCATGACCTTCTTCAACATGCTGAACGCGGTCGACGGGCGGACCGGGAAGGCCGTGGGCACCCCGCTCAGCCTCGGCACCACCGCACTCGGCAGCATGGGCGTCACGGTCGACCCCACCACCCGCACCGGATACGTCGCCAACCTGGCGGCGGGCACCGTCTTCTCCGTCGACCTGGCGGCGAACAAGGTGACCGGCACGCTCGCGGTGGGCGCCAACCCGAAGGCGCTGGCGTACGACGCCGGGACCCGCACGCTGTACGCGGCGCAGACCACGGCACCGACGGTCGCGGCGGTCGACGTGCGGAAGGGCGCGATCAGCGAAGCGCTGAAGGTCGGGGACCGGCCGTCCGCGCTGGCCCTCGACGACCGCACGCACACGCTCTTCACGGTCGCGGACGGCAAGGTGACCCAGACGCAGCGCCGGGTCTCCCCCGCGGTGACCGCGGCGCCGAAGCCGACCACGGTCACCGCCGGCAAGCAGGCCGTCTTCACCGCGGCCGGCACCGGCACCCCGGCGCCCAGCGTGAGCTGGGAGGTCAGCGCGGACGGCACGGCGTGGCAGCCGGTCGCGGGGGCGACGGGCCGCACCCTGACGTTCACGGCGACCCAGCAGCACGACGGCAACCGCTACCGGGCGGTGCTGTCGAACCCGGTGGGTTCGCTGCGGACGCAGCCGGCGGCACTCAAGGTGACGGCGGCGCCCACGCGTCCGTCGCCGCAGCCGTCCTCGCCGCCGTCGGGTGGCCCGCCGGGTGGGGACCCGCCGGCCGCCACGACGGGTGGCACCGGCACCAGCGGTGGGCTCGCGCCCGCGGGCAGCGTGGGCGGTACGGGTAGTACGGGCGGTACGGGCGGCGGCGGTTCGCTCGCCGCAACGGGCTCGACCGCCCTCCCGCTGGCGGCAACGGCGGCTGCCCTGACGGCCCTCGGCGGCGCGCTCCTCCTCCACCGCCGCCGGCGCGCCCGCGGGTAGCTGTGTGGTCCTTCCCGCGTGGGGGGCGGGAAGGGCCACCCATCCAGGGCACCCGCGGTTCCCTGCGGGTGCGCTGGCCTGTCCGCCCCGTCCGTGACTGCTCGGCAGTTCCTGGGCCCCACGGCACGGAGGCACCCCAACGCCACCTGACCTTCTCGCCGTATCTCCACGGATGCGTTGGTCTCTGAGAACCATCCACGGTCCTCAGAGACCAACGCCCCCCGGCAGAGCAACGGCACAAACGTCCAGGGGCGCGGGGAACTGCGCGAACAACCCACCACCGGGCCGCAGGGACCAACGCCCCCTGCGAGGCAACGGCGCAGACGTCCAGCCGCCCGCAGGGCACAACACCCTCAACCCTCCGCGATCACCACCGCGGAGGCGACCCCCGCGTCATGGCTCAGCGACACGTGCCACGACCGCACCCCCAGCGCCTCCGCCCGCGCCGCCACCGTCCCCCGCACCCGCAGCCGCGGGCGGCCCGAGTCCTCCACGTACACCTCCGCGTCCGTCCACAGCAGGCCCGCCGGCGCGCCCAGTGCCTTCGCCACCGCCTCCTTCGCGGCGAAGCGGGCCGCCAGCGAGGCGTATCCGCGCCGTTCGCCGCTCGGCAGCAGCAGTTCCCGCTCCAGGAAGAGCCGCGCCGCCAGGCCCGGCGTGCGCCGTAGCGACGCCGCGAACCGGTCGATCTCGGCGACGTCGATCCCCACCCCGATAATCATGTGCTCACTCCACCGTCACGGACTTCGCCAAATTGCGCGGCTGATCGACCTCATTGTCCCGGGCCGTCGCCAACTCGCACGCGAAGACCTGGAGCGGCACGGTCGCCACCAGCGGCTGGAGCAGCGTCGGGGTCACCGGCACCCGGATCAGGTGGTCCGCGTACGGCACCACCCCCTCGTCGCCCTCCTCCGCGATCACGATCGTGCGCGCCCCGCGCGCCCGGATCTCCTGGATGTTGGAGACGACCTTGTCGTGGAGGACGGAGCGCCCGCTGGGCGACGGCACCACGACGACCACCGGCAGCCCCGGCTCGACCAGCGCGATCGGCCCGTGCTTCAACTCGCCCGCGGCGAAGCCCTCCGCGTGCATGTACGCGAGTTCTTTCAGCTTCAGCGCGCCCTCCAGTGCGACCGGGTAGCCCACGTGCCGCCCCAGGAAGAGGACGGTGTCCTGGTCGGCGAGGGAGCGGGCGAGTTCCCGTACCGGCTCCATCGTCGACAGGACCCGTTCCACCGCGTCGGAGCTGCGGGCCAGGTCCTTGACGACCGCCCGGACCTCGTCGCCCCAGGTGGTGCCGCGCACCTGCCCCAGGTAGAGCGCGACGAGGTAGCAGGCCACCAGTTGGGTGAGGAACGCCTTCGTCGACGCGACGGCGACCTCGGGCCCGGCGTGGGTGTAGAGCACCGCGTCCGACTCGCGCGGGATGGTCGAACCGTTCGCGTTGCAGATCGCCAGCACCTGCGCGCCCTGTTCGCGCGCGTGCCGCACCGCCATCAGCGTGTCCATGGTCTCGCCGGACTGGGAGATCGCGATGACCAGGGACCGCCGGTCCAGGATCGGGTCCCGGTAGCGGAACTCGCTCGCCAGCTCCACCTCGCACGGGATCCGGGTCCAGTGCTCGACGGCGTACTTGGCGATCAGCCCGGCGTGGAAGGCGGTGCCGCACGCCACGACGACGACCTTCTCCGTGGACCGCAGCACCGACGCCGGGATGCGCACCTCGTCCAGCGTCAGTGCGCCCTCCTCGTCGATCCGGCCGAGCAGGGTGTCCGCCACCGCCTTCGGCTGCTCGGCGATCTCCTTGAGCATGAAGGACGGGTAGCCGCCCTTCTCGGCCGCGGAGGCGTCCCAGTCGACGTGGTACGGGCGGACGTCCGCGGGCGCCCCCTCGAAGTCGGTGACCCGGACCCCGTCCCGGCGCAGCTCCACCACCTGGTCCTGGCCCAGCTCGATCGCGGAGCGGGTGTGGTCGATGAAGGCGGACACGTCGGAGGCGAGGAAGGACTCGCCCTCCCCCACCCCCACCACCAGGGGGGAGTTGCGGCGCGCCCCCACGACCGTGTCCGGTTCGTCCGCGACCACCGCGACGAGGGTGAACGCGCCCTGGAGCCGTCGGCACACCTGCCGCATGGACTCCGTCAGGTCGCCGCAGGACGAGAAGGACTCGGCGAGCAGGTGCGCCACGACCTCGGTGTCCGTCTCGGACGCCAGGTCGTGGCCGCGGGCGGCCAGCTCGGCGCGGAGCGCGGCGAAGTTCTCGATGATGCCGTTGTGGACGACGGCGACCCGGCCGGCGTTGTCGAGGTGGGGGTGGGCGTTCGCGTCGGTCGGTGCGCCGTGGGTGGCCCAGCGGGTGTGTCCGATCGCCGTGGAGCCGGTCGGCAGGGGCCGCTCCACCAGCGCCTTTTCCAGGTTGACCAGCTTGCCGGCGCGCTTGGCCGCGGCGAGTCCGCCGTCGACGAGGACGGCGACGCCCGCGGAGTCGTAGCCGCGGTACTCCAGCCGCCTCAGCCCGGCGACGACCACGTCGAGCGCCGACTGGCCTCCGACATATCCCACGATTCCGCACATGCGGCGCAGCCTACGTCCGCGGCGGCGCACGGCCCGGGTGCGACCCGGACGGCTCCCGTCGGCCACCCGCGTGACCGAGCGGGCGCCCGCGCCGCCGGCCGGCCCGTACGCACCGCACGCCACCCGCGTGACCGAGCACACGGCCCGCGCACCGGCCGGTTCCCCGACAATGTCCCTGTGATCACGTCGCCGCCAAGCAACCATCGCCGGGCCACCGAGCACGCGGCCACCCCGTACGTCGACCTGACCCGCGCCGAGTGGAGCGCCCTGCGCGACCGGACCCCGCTGCCGCTGACCGCCGACGAGGTGGAGCAGTTGCGCGGCCTCGGCGACGTGATCGACCTGGACGAGGTGCGGGACGTCTATCTGCCGCTGTCCCGGCTGCTGAACCTGTACGTACGGGCCACCGGCGAGCTGCGGGGCGCGCTCAACACCTTCCTCGGGGCGGCGGGCGACGGCCAGGGTGCCCAGCGCGGCACGCCGTTCGTCATAGGGGTCGCGGGCTCCGTCGCCGTCGGCAAGTCGACGGTCGCCCGGCTGCTGCGGGCGCTGCTGGCGCGCTGGCCCGAGCACCCGCGCGTGGAGCTGGTCACCACGGACGGGTTCCTGCTGCCGATGAAGGAGCTCCAGGCCCGCGGGCTGACGTCGCGGAAAGGTTTCCCCGAGTCGTACGACCGGCGCGCCCTGACCCGTTTCGTCGCCGACATCAAGGCGGGCAAGGACGAGGTGACCGCGCCCGTCTACTCGCACCTGACGTACGACATCGTCCCCGGCGAACGCCTGGTCGTGCGCCGCCCCGACATCCTCATCGTCGAGGGCCTGAACGTGCTCCAGCCGGCGCTGCCGGGCAAGGACGGCCGCACCCGGGTGGGCCTCGCGGACTACTTCGACTTCTCCGTGTACGTCGACGCCCGCCCGGAGGACATCGAGCGCTGGTACCTCAGCCGCTTCCGGGCGCTGCGCGAGACCGCGTTCCGGGACCCCTCCTCGTACTTCCGCAAGTACACGCAGGTGTCCGAGGAGGAGGCGCTGGAGTACGCCCGCACGATGTGGCGCACCATCAACAAGCCCAACCTGATCCAGAACGTGGCGCCGACCCGCGGCCGTGCCACTCTGATCCTGCGCAAGGGCCCCGACCACAAGGTCCAACGGCTCTCCCTGCGCAAGCTCTGAGGAGTCCCGGCGTGCTGCACGTGCGACTGATCACCCCCGTCGACCGCACCGACGAGGTCGTCCGGCTGATCGAGGCCACCGCGGGCACCGCCCACGTGGCGGTCCTCGCGAACGCCGCCCGCAACCCCGTGGGCGACGTGGTCCTGTGCGACGTGGCGCGCGAGGCGGGGGACGAGCTGATCGTCGGCCTGCGCGCCCTCGGCATCGACGAGACCGGCTCGATCGCCGTCGACGACATCCACCTCTCCCTCTCCCGCCGCGCGGACAAGGCGGAGGCCGAGGCCCCCGGCGAGGCGGCGGACGCGGTGCTGTGGGAGCACCTGGAGGACGCCACCCACGAGGAGTCCACGCTCTCGGCCACGTACCTCGCCTTCATGACGGTGGCCACGATGATCGCGGCCTGCGGCGTCGTCCTGGACAACGCGATCCTCATCGTCGGCGCGATGGCGGTCGGCCCGGAGTTCGGCCCCCTGGCGGGCATCTCCACCTCCCTGGTCCGCCGCACCCCCCGCCTGGCGGTCCGCTCCCTGCTCGCCCTCCTCATCGGCTTCGCCACCGCGATGGCCGTCACCGTCGGCTTCAGCCACCTGATGACCGGCCTCGACCTCTTCCACGCCGCCGACCTGGAAGCCCCCCGCCCCAACACGAACTTCATCTACCAGCCGGACGCCTTCTCCTTCGTCGTCGCCATCCTCGCGGGCATCGCCGGCACCCTCTCCCTCACCTCGGCGAAGTCCGGCGCCCTCGTCGGCGTCGCCATCTCCGTGACGACGATCCCGGCCGCGGCGAACGCGGCGGTCGCCTTCAGCTTCGACGAGTACCGCCAGGCGTGGGGCTCCACGGAACAACTCCTCCTCAACCTCTTCGGCATCACCCTCGCCGGCACCCTGACGCTCCTGGCCCAGAAACTCTTCTGGGCCCCGCGCAAGCCGTGACCGGCCGGCGGTCACCGTGCCTCACCGGGCCTCCCCGTCGCCCGCCCGCACGCGCGCACGTAATCGTGCACCAGCCCGCGGCGGTCGTCCGCGCGCCAGGCCAGGGCGAAGCGGCTGGGGGCGAGGTCGGGGACCGGGCGGGTGGTGACCTCGCCGAGGGTGATCAGGGGGGCGTTGCCGGCCGCCAGGAGGACCACGCCGAGGCCGGCCACCAGGGCTTCGTACGTCTCCTCGGTGCTCGCCACCTCCGCGCCGATGCGCGGCGGACGGCCGGCGCGGGCGTCGAGGGCGAGCCAGTGCTCGCGCAGCGGGCCGGCGCTCGCGGGGAGGGCGAGGAAGGGCTCGTCCAGGAGGTCGGCGAAGGGGACCTCGGGGCGGGCGGCCAGCGGGTGGGTTTCGGGGAGGGCGACCAGCCGGGGCTCCTCGGCGACCACGAGCCACCGGTAGCGCTCCGGGTCGGGCAGCGGCAGCCAGACGAACGCGGCGTCGCTGGAGCCGTCGGCGAGGCCGGCGGTCGGGTCGTGCCAGGTGACCTGGCGCAGCGATACGCGGACGTCGGGGCGGGCCGCGGTGAAGCGGGAGCGGATCGCCGGCAGGACGCCGCCGCGCCCGGGGCTGGTGCTCATCCCCAGGACGAGGACGGCGGCCCGGTCGGCGACGGCCCGCGCGACCGCGTCCCGCGCCCCGTCCCACTCGGCGAGCATGCGCCGTGCGTACGGCAGGAGCGCCGCGCCGACCTCGCTGAGGCGGACCTCGCGCCGGTCGCGCTCGAACAGCGCGGCGCCCACCCGTTTCTCCAGCATTCTGATCTGCTTGCTCAGCGCGGGCTGCGAGACGTACAACCGCTCGGCCGCGCGGGTGAAGTGCAGTTCCTCGGCGACTGCGACGAAGTACCTCAGGTCCCGTCCGTGAACGTCCATAACCATCGGCTATCACGACGCGTCTTGGACGGACAACTGCCTTTCCCAGCAGCGTGGTTCACACGATCAACGGGACGAGACAGGGAGCAGCACATGAACAGGGTCTGGCTGGTCACCGGTGCGAGCAGCGGCTTCGGACGGGCCATCACCGAGGCCGCGGTGGCCGCCGGTGACGTCGTGGTCGCCGCCGCCCGTCGCACCGCGCCCCTGGACGACCTCGTCGCGGCTCTGGACATACTCGCCGTAGCCCTGCGGAAGTACTGGTCTCCGCGGCCCGGTGGTGGGTTGCTCGCGCAGTTCCCCGCGCCCCGGAAAGCCTCCGTGCCAGCCCGCAGGCGGGAATGACGGGCGCGGCGAGACAGGGACGCTGGAGGTACCTCCGCGCCCTCCGGATGGAGGGGGAACCGCGCCGACAACCACAGCGCACCGCAGAGACCGATGCTCCGCCGAGGGCCTACGGCGAGTACGTCCAGGGGCGCGGGGAACTGCGCGCACAGCCACAGCGGACCTGTAGAGACCAATGCTCCCGCAGGCCTACGGCGAGTACGTCTCGCGGGGCTCCGGGGGACCGCAGCGCATCGAGGAGCTGGCGCGGGCCTCCGCGAGCCTGGTGCTCTTCCTGGAGCACGTCCCCCGCACCCTCCACGACCACCTCGCCGAAGAGCTGCGCCCGGGCGACGAGGAGCGGGCCGACGAGGCCGTACGACAGGCGGAGCGGCAACTCGCCGCCGGGGTCGCCGCCATGAACGACCACGGGCTGCTGCACTTCGACGGCCACTTCCGCAACGTCCTCACCGACGGACGGCGCCTGTACTTCGCCGACTACGGCCTCGCGCTCTCGTCCCGCTTCGACCTCTCCCCCGCCGAGGCCGACTTCCTCGCCGCGCACGACACCCACGACCGCGCGTACGCCCTGAGCTATCTGGTGAACTGGCTGATCAGCACCGTGTACGGGCACGACCGTACGGAGCGCGAAGCGCTCGTCCACGCCTGCGCGCAAGGAGACCGGGCGCCGGACGGGCCCGCGGCGGTCCGGGCCGTGATCGAGCGTCACGCGCCGATCGCCGCGCTCGTCACCGACTTCTACGGCCGGTTCACCGACCGGAGCCGCGAGACGCCCTACCCCGCCGACGCGATCCGTCGAGCCCTGACGGCCTGACGCCGGACGCACGACGGGGCCCGCACCACCGTGCGGACCCCGTCCCACAAGAACTGACCGGTGCTCAGCCCAGCGCCGACTTCACCGCGTCCGCCAGCCGCTCCGCGACCGCACGCGCCTGCTCCAGGTCGGCCGCCTCGACCATGACCCGCACCAGCGGCTCCGTACCGGAGGGACGCAGCAGTACGCGACCGGTGGCGCCCAGCTCCCGCTCCGCCTCGGCGACCGCCGCCGCCAGCTCACCGGAGGTGCGGACCCGGGACTTGTCGACGTCCGGCACGTTGATCAGCACCTGCGGCAGCCGCTCCATCACCGCGGCCAGCTCCGCCAGCGAACGGCCCGTCGCGGCCACCCGCGCCGCCAGCATCAGCCCGGTCAGCGTGCCGTCGCCGGTCGTCGCGTGGTCCAGGACGATGACGTGGCCGGACTGCTCGCCGCCGAGCGCGTACCCGTGCTCCTTCATCGACTCCAGGACGTAGCGGTCGCCCACCGCCGTCTGCACCAGCGCCAGGCCCTCCCGCTCCATGGCGAGCTTGAAGCCCAGGTTCGACATCACGGTCGCCACGACGGTGTCGCCGCGCAGCGTGCCCGCCTCGCGCATCGCCAGCGCGAGCACCGCGAGGATCTGGTCGCCGTCGACCTCCTCGCCGGCGCCGTCGACGGCCAGGCAGCGGTCCGCGTCGCCGTCGTGCGCGATGCCGAAGTCCGCGCCGTGCTCGACCACGGCCGCCCGCAGCTCCTCCAGGTGCGTGGAGCCGCAGCCCTCGTTGATGTTGAGCCCGTCGGGGGCCGCGCCGATCGTGATGACCTCGGCACCGGCCCGGGCGAACGCCTCCGGGGAGACCCGGGCCGCCGCGCCGTGCGCCTCGTCGAGGACGACCTTGAGGCCGTCGAGCCGGTTCGGGAGCACCGCGACGAGATGGGCGACGTACGTGTCGAAGCCCTCGTCGTAGTCGGTGACCCGACCGACGCCCGCGCCGGTCGGCCGGTTCCACGGCGCACCGGTGCGGTGCTGCTCGTAGACGGTCTCAATGCGGTCCTCCAGCTCGTCGGCGAGCTTGTGGCCGCCGCGGGCGAAGAACTTGATGCCGTTGTCGGGCATGGCGTTGTGGCTGGCGGACAGCATCACGCCGAGATCGGCGCCGAGCGCGCCGGTGAGATGCGCCACCGCGGGCGTCGGCAGCACGCCGACCCGCAGCACGTCCACGCCCGCGCTGGCGAGCCCCGCCACGACGGCCGCCTCCAGGAACTCTCCCGACGCACGCGGATCTCGCCCGACCACCGCGGTGGGCCGGTGGCCCTCAAAGGTCCCCGCCTCGGCGAGCACGTGCGCCGCCGCGACGGAGAGGCCGAGCGCGAGCTCCGCCGTCAGATCCGCGTTGGCGACACCGCGCACGCCGTCCGTGCCGAAGAGTCGTCCCACAACCGTCCTCCGAAAGTGCCTCGTGAGCCATGCTCCGAACAGAAAGCCTGACGGACCGGGCGGAGCCGCACGCTCCGCCACCACCAAGCCTGGGGAAAACGTACGCCCCGGTGGCATGGAACGGAGCCACCGGGGCGTACGTACGAACAGCCGAGCAGGCGATTTAGCGCTTGCTGTACTGCGGGGCCTTGCGGGCCTTCTTCAGACCGGCCTTCTTGCGCTCGACCGAACGGTCGTCGCGGCTCAGGAAGCCGGCCTTCTTCAGCGCGCCGCGGTTGTTGTCCACGTCCGCCTCGTTCAGCGCACGGGCCACGCCGAGGCGCAGGGCGCCGGCCTGGCCGGAGACACCGCCGCCGGAGATGCGGGCGACGACGTCGTAGCGGTCGTCGAGCTCAAGCACCTTGAAGGGCTCGTTGACTTCCTGCTGGTGCACCTTGTTGGGGAAGTAGTCCTCAAGGGTGCGACCGTTGATCTTCCACTTGCCGGAGCCCGGAACGATCCGGACACGGGCGATGGCGTTCTTGCGACGGCCCAGGCCGGCGGCCGGCTGCGGGTCGCCGAAGTGGGAGGCCAGCGACTCGCTGGTGTACTCGCCCTCGACGGGCGCCTCCGACTCGAAGGTGGTGACCTCTTCGTAGGTCTCTTCGCCCTCGACGGGGATCTCGGTGGTGGTCTCGGCCACGGTGTTCCTCAGATTCTCTTCAGTCTTTGGGATGGCCGGACTTACTGCGCGACCTGGGTGATCTCGAACGGAACCGGCTGCTGAGCAGCGTGCGGGTGGTTCTCGCCCGCGTAGACCTTCAGCTTCGAGAGCATCTGACGGCCCAGGGTGTTCTTGGGGAGCATGCCCTTGACGGCCTTCTCGACGGCCTTCTCGGGGCTCTTCGCCAGCAGCTCGTCGTAGCGGACGGAGCGCAGACCACCCGGGTAGCCGGAGTGGCGGTACGCCATCTTCTGGGTCCGCTTGTTGCCGGACAGGTGCACCTTGTCCGCGTTGATGATGATGACGAAGTCACCAGTGTCGACGTGGGGCGCGTAGATCGGCTTGTGCTTGCCCCGGAGAAGGGTGGCGGCGGTGGTGGCCAGACGTCCCAGGACAACGTCCTGCGCGTCGATGATGTGCCACTGGCGCGTCACATCGCCGGGCTTGGGGCTGTACGTACGCACGGTCGTAGCCTTCGCTTCTTCAGTGAGTGAGTCTCCCCCCGTCCACAGGGGACAGGAAGAGGAGGTCCTGACAAGGCCACCCGAACGATCACGACAGCCTTGGCGGCACGCCGGGGACGCAACCCGTGTGCTCGCCGCTGGTCATCGGTCCGGTGAACCGGCGTAAGGGCCTCTCACGTGAGATAGAGCAAGCCAATACGCATAACGAAGCAGAAGCTTACCCGGCCCCCTCCGGACGGGTCAAAGTCGCCCGGCGCTACCCCCGCGTCACCCACCGGACATCCCACGCAAAGCGACCGTACGGCTACCGTACGCGCTGGACCCGGCGCTCGTCCCACACCGGCTCCCGCGTCTCCCGCACCACCCCGTCCGAACCGAAGACCAGATAGCGGTCGAAGGAACGGGCGAACCACCGGTCGTGGGTGACGGCGAGCACCGTCCCCTCGTACGCCTCCAGACCGTCCTGGAGCGCCTGCGCGGACTCCAGGTCCAGGTTGTCCGTCGGTTCGTCCAGCAGCAGCGCCGTCGTCCCCGCCAGCTCCAGCAGCAGGATCTGGAAGCGCGCCTGCTGCCCGCCGGAGAGCCGGTCGAAGGGCTGGTCGCCCTGGCGCTCCAGCTCGTACCTGCGCAGGACGGACATGGCGCCGCCGCGGTCCTTGGCGTGCTCCGTCCACAGGATGTCCACCAGCGGGCGGCCCAGCAGCTCCGGATGGGCGTGGGTCTGCGCGAAGTGGCCGGGCACCACCCGGGCGCCCAGCTTCCACCGGCCCGTGTGCGCCACGGAGCCGTCGCCCGCCAGCAGTCGCAGGAAGTGCGACTTCCCGGAGCCGTTCGACCCCAGCACCGCCACCCGCTCGCCGTAGAAGACCTCCAGGTCGAACGGCTTCATCAGCCCGCTCAGCTCCAGCGCCTCGCAGGTCACCGCCCGCACCCCGGTCCGGCCGCCCTTCAGCCGCATCCGGATCTCCTGCTCCCGCGGCGGCTCCGGCGGCGGACCCGCCTCCTCGAACTTCCGCAGCCGGGTCTTCGCCGCCTGATAGCGCGAGGCCATCTCGTCGCTGCGCGCCGCGTACTGCTGGAGGTCCAGCACCAGCTTCTTCAGCTTCGCCCGCTGCTCGTCCCAGCGCCGTCGCAGCTCCTCGAAGCGCGCGAAGCGCTCCTTGCGGGCCTCGGGGTACGTGGCGAAGCCGCCGCCGTGCACCCACACGTCCGAGCCCGCGGCGCCCGGCTCGACGCTGATGACCTTCTGCGCGCTGCGGGCCAGCAGCTCCCGGTCGTGGGAGACGAAGAGCACCGTCTTGCGGGTCTCCGCGAGCCGCTCCTCCAGCCAGCGCTTGCCCGGCACGTCGAGGTAGTTGTCCGGCTCGTCCAGCAGCAGCACCTCGTCCGGGCCGCGCAGCAGCGCCTCCAGCGCCAGCCGCTTCTGCTCGCCGCCGCTGAGCGTCTTCAGGTCGCGGAACTGGGCGCGCTCGTACGGCACCCCCAGCGCGGCCACCGTGCACATGTCCCAGAGCGTCTCCGCCTCGTAGCCGCGCGCCTCCGCCCAGTCGCTGAGCGCCTGCGCGTACGCCATCTGCGCGGCCTCGTCGTCCACCGTCATGATCCGGTGCTCGGCCGCGTCCACGGCGGCGGCGGCCTCCCGGATCCGCGGCGACGCCAGCGAGACCATCAGGTCGCGCACCGTGCGGTCGTCCCGCACGGAACCGATGAACTGCCGCATCACGCCCAGTCCGCCGCTGGCGGAGACCGAGCCGCCGTGCGGCTGCAACTCCCCGGAGAGCAGCCTGAGCAGGGTCGTCTTACCCGCGCCGTTCGCCCCCACCAGGGCGACCTTGGCACCGTCGCCCACCCGGAAAGAGGCGTCGCCGAGCAGCACCCGGCCGTCGGGTAGGTAGTACTCCAGGTGCGCGGCTTCGAGATGTCCCATCGTCCGATGATGCGGGCCGGGACCCCTCATGCCCAACCGGTTTAGGATTCCGGGCATGAGCTTTGGTCAGGGGGGGCCTCAGTGGGGGTCCGGTGAGGGACAGAACCAGAACCCGTGGAACGGCCGGGATCCGTACGGCCCGGGGCAGGGCGGGGACCCGTACGGGCGCCCTGGCGACGGCGCCTTCGGCGGCTCGTCGGACACGCCGGACTGGGCCGCCCTCGCGGACGCCTCCGCGGACCGCGCCCGGAAGAAGCGCCTGCTGATGATCGGCGGCGGCGGGCTCGCCACCGTCGCCGTCGCCGCGGTCGTGGCCACCGCGATCGTGCTGTCCAACGGGTCCGACAGTCCCGGTACCACCGCCACCGGCTCCCCCAGCGGGAGCATCGCCCAGGACACCCAACCCGGGCCGTCGTTCGCCTCGGTCGCCCCGGCCCCGCCCCCGAACCCGTCGGACTTCATCTCCGACGAGAAGAAGGACAAGGCGCCGCTGAGCCTGGACAGCTTCTTCCCCGGCACCACGATGACCATGGCCGACCGGAAGTACGCCAAGGGCGCCGCCAACAGCACCGACGCCTGCGCCTCCGCGGCCCAGGGCGCCCTCGCCGGCGCCCTCACCTCCAACGGCTGCGACCAGGTCTTCCGCGCCACGTACCACAAGGACGGCGTCGCCGTCACCGTCGGCGTCGCCGTCTTCGGCACCCAGGCGGAGGCGCAGCGGGCCGCCGAGACCAAGCGGAACATCGCCCCGCTGGCCGGCGCCGGCGTCCCCTCGTTCTGCAAGGGCGGCCCGGTCTGCCTCTTCAGGTCCTCCTACGCCGGCCGGTACGCCTTCTACACCAGCACCGGCTTCACCAACGGCAAGTCCGTCACGGCGCAGGACGCGAAGGTGTACCAAGCCGCCAAGGACATCACGGACCTGACGTTCCAGCAGGTCCGCGCCCGCGGCGAGGCCCAGGCGTCAGCCGCAGCAGCCACCGGCGGCTGACCCGCCCGCCACCGGCAACGACCGCTTGTTGCGGGCCTCCTTGCTGCGGGCGGCCAGCAACTCGTCCGACGGATAGCCGACTTCCTCCAGCGTCAGCCCGTGCGGCCGCACGACGTGCACCGCGGAGTCCCGTACGCCGGCGGCCAGCACCTCGGCCGGCCACGGCGCCGGCCGGTGCCCGTCGCCGACGAAGAGCAGGGCGCCCACCAGCGAGCGCACCATGTTGTGGCAGAAGGCGTCGGCCCGCACGGTCGCGGTGATCACCCCGGCCGCGTCCCGCTCCCACGACAGCTGCTGGAGGGTGCGGATCGTCGTCGCGCCCTCGCGCTTCTTGCAGTACGCGGCGAAGTCGTGCTCGCCGACGAGCCCGCGCGACGCCTCGTTCATCGCGTCCACGTCCAACGGCCAGTCGTGCCACAGCACATGGCCGCGCAGCAGCGGGTCGACCCCTCCGGGGTGGTCGCAGACCCGGTAGGCGTACCGCCGCCAGATCGCGGAGAAACGCGCGTCGAAGCCGGCGGGCGCCTCGGCGACGCGCCAGATCCGCACGTCCCGGGAGAGCCGCCCGGCGAGCCGCTTCAGCAGCTTCTCCCGGTGCTCGGCCCACACCTCGACGGGCAGGTCGACGTGGGCCACCTGGCCGCGGGCGTGCACCCCGGCGTCCGTGCGGCCGGCGACGGTCAGCTCGTACGTCGTGGCGGACCGGGTCACCGTGCGCAGGGCGTCCTCGATCTCGCCCTGCACGGTGCGCCGCCCCCCGGCCTGCTTCGCCCAGCCGGAGAACTCCCGGCCGTCGTACGACAGGTCCAGCCGCAGCCGGACGACCCCGGGCCCGATGCCCTCAGCACTCACGTGTAGATCCTCCTGTCACGGGAACGGGCCCGCTCCCCCGAGGGGGAACGGGCCCGTCCACCAGCCTTGCGACGCGATCGGCGGACCGATCAGGCGTCCTTGGACTCCGCGGCCTCGGCGGCCGGCTTGGCGTCCTCGACCGGAGCCTCGGCGGACTCCTTCTTCAGGGCGTCCTCCTTGACCGCGCGCACCGTCGCGGCCTCGGCCTCGGCGACGGTCGCCTTCTTCGCGATCTCGCCCTCGACGAGCTCGATCACGGCCATGCGCGCGTTGTCACCACGGCGGTTGCCGATCTTGGTGATCCGGGTGTAGCCACCCGGGCGCTCGGCGTACCGCGGGGCGATCTCGGTGAAGAGCGTGTGGACGATGCCCTTGTCCGTGATCGTCTGCAGGACGATGCGACGGTTGTGGATGTCGCCCTTCTTCGCCTTGGTGATCAGCCGCTCGGCGACCGGACGCAGGCGGCGGGCCTTGGCCTCGGTCGTGGTGATGCGGCCGTGCTCGAACAGCGCCTTCGCGAGGTTCGCGAGGAGCAGCCGCTCGTGCGCTGCGCTGCCGCCCAGACGGGCGCCCTTGGCGGGCTTCGGCATGGTGTTTCTCCTTGTGTACTGCACCGGCCGTGTCAGGTACCGGTGTCAGGGCCCCGCAGGCGGCTGCCCACGGGCAATTCAGGGGTCGCGCCCCCGGAGGTGCTTTGGGGCGCTGGGGGTCCCCCCACGCCCGCTGGGCGTAGGCGGGGGTGCCCCCGTGCCCGGAGGGGACAGGGGGAGGAACTGCGCGATCAACCAGCCACGGTCCGCGGCCGGCCGCGAAGCTCAGGCCCCACGGCGATCAGCCGCACAGTCCCCGTCGCAGTCGCTTAGTACTGCTCGGTCTCCACGAAACCCGCATCCGCGTCGTCGTCCGCGCCGAAGGCGTCGGCAGCGGCGGTCGGGTCGAATCCGGGCGGGCTGTCCTTGAGCGCCAGGCCCATGCCGGCCAGCTTCGCCTTGACCTCGTCGATCGACTTCGCACCGAAGTTGCGGATGTCGAGCAGGTCCGCCTCGGAGCGGGCCACCAGCTCGCCCACCGAGTGGATGCCCTCGCGCTTGAGGCAGTTGTAGGAGCGGACCGTGAGCTCCAGCTCCTCGATCGGCAGGGCCAGGTCCGCGGCGAGCGCGGCGTCCGTCGGCGACGGGCCCATGTCGATGCCCTCGGCGTCGATGTTCAGCTCGCGGGCGAGACCGAACAGCTCGACCAGGGTCTTGCCGGCGGAGGCCATGGCGTCGCGCGGACGCATCGCCTGCTTGGTCTCGACGTCGACGATCAGCTTGTCGAAGTCGGTGCGCTGCTCGACTCGGGTGGCCTCGACCTTGTACGTGACCTTGAGCACCGGCGAGTAGATGGAGTCGACCGGAATGCGGCCGATCTCCTGGCCCACCTGCTTGTTCTGCACGGCGGAGACGTAGCCGCGACCGCGCTCGACGGTCAGCTCCATCTCCAGCTTGCCCTTGCCGTTCAGCGTGGCGAGGACGAGGTCGGGGTTGTGGACCTCGACACCGGCCGGGGGCGCGATGTCGGCGGCGGTGACCAGACCCGGGCCCTGCTTGCGCAGGTACATCACGACGGGCTCGTCGTGCTCGCTGGAGACGACGAGCTGCTTGATGTTCAGGATCAGGTCGGTGACGTCCTCCTTGACGCCGGGCACGGTGGTGAACTCGTGCAGGACGCCGTCGACGCGGATGGACGTGACCGCCGCACCCGGGATCGAGGAGAGGAGGGTACGGCGGAGGGAGTTGCCGAGGGTGTAGCCGAAGCCCGGCTCCAGCGGCTCGATCACGAACCGGGAGCGGTACTCGTCGACGACCTCTTCGGTCAGCGAGGGACGCTGAGCGATCAGCATGCGGATCGTTCCTTCAGTCGGGGGCGCCCGCTATTTGACGCCCGACAGGTGTTGCACAGAACAAAGGGTACGGGCGGTACGCCCCGAATGGACCGTACCGCCCGAACAAACGGCCAAGCAGCCGAGCCGTGCGTCAGACGCGGCGGCGCTTCGGCGGACGGCAGCCGTGCTGCGACATGTGGGGGATAACCCCCACACCCCCAGCCGGACGGCGTCCGCCAGCACGCATCAGACGCGGCGGCGCTTCGGCGGACGGCAGCCGTTGTGCGGCGTCGGGGTGACGTCCTGGATCGAGCCGACCTCCAGGCCCGTGGCCTGGAGCGAGCGGATCGCGGTCTCACGGCCGGAGCCGGGACCCTTGACGAAGACGTCGACCTTGCGCATGCCGTGCTCCTGCGCACGACGCGCGGCCGACTCCGCCGCCATCTGCGCGGCGAACGGCGTGGACTTCCGGGAGCCCTTGAAGCCGACGTGGCCGGCGGAGGCCCAGGAGATCACGTTGCCCGCGGGGTCCGTGATCGACACGATGGTGTTGTTGAACGTGCTCTTGATGTGCGCGTGGCCGTGAGCGACGTTCTTCTTTTCCTTGCGGCGCACCTTCTTGACAGCGCCCTGACGTCCCTTGGGGGGCATCTTTTAACTCCTACGGGAGGTGGTCGGTCCTACAGCGAAGACCGCGGATGAGCGTCCGCTGAGGACTACTTCTTGCCCGGCTTCTTCTTACCGGCGATGGCGCGACGCGGACCCTTGCGGGTACGGGCGTTCGTGCTGGTGCGCTGACCGTGGACCGGCAGGCCACGACGGTGACGCAGACCCTGGTAACAGCCGATCTCGACCTTGCGGCGGATGTCGGCCTGGATCTCGCGGCGGAGGTCACCCTCGGTGCGGAGGTTGGCGTCCACGTACTCGCGGATCTTGACCAGGTCCTCTTCGGACAGGTCACGAACGCGGGTGTCCGGGTTCACGCCGGTCGCGGAGAGGATCTCCTTGGACCGGGTGCGCCCGACACCGAAGACGTAGGTGAGTGCGATCTCCACGCGCTTTTCGCGCGGGATGTCGACACCGGAAACGCGTGCCATTCAATGGCTCCTGTGTGCTCGGGGGTCTTCCGCAGAACCGCTCCCGACCGCCGACCGCCCTGGTGGGCAGTGGTACGTCCGGGTCCCCGGCCCCCGCCGGAGGTGTCGCCGGCCCTTTCGAGCTGGGCGGGCTCTGCGTATGTACGAATGCGTTGCTTGCGTCGCGCGAAGTACTGCGAAGTACAGGTCGGCGTGCGTCAGCCCTGGCGCTGCTTGTGGCGCAGGTTGTCGCAGATGACCATGACCCGGCCGTGACGGCGGATCACCTTGCACTTGTCGCAGATCTTCTTGACGCTCGGCTTGACCTTCATGGGATGTGAGGTTCTCCGGGTCAGTGCCACCGTCCTCCGGGAGGGGAGGACGGGACAAGATCTACTTGTAGCGGTAGACGATCCGGCCACGCGTCAGGTCGTAGGGAGAGAGCTCCACCACGACCCGGTCGTCCGGAAGGATTCGGATGTAGTGCATCCGCATCTTGCCGGAGATGTGCGCGAGGACCTTGTGACCGTTCTGAAGCTCCACCTTGAACATCGCGTTCGGGAGGGACTCGATCACGGTGCCCTCGATCTCGATGGCACCTTGCTTCTTGGCCACGCTTCGCCCTTCGAATCGGCTACCTTGATCGACTCTCGTTGCCCCGCGGTCGCCCGCGAACGGGCAGACGGGTACACGAGAGCCGACGCATCAGTCTACGTCAGGCCATCCGAAAAGACGAATCCAGCAAGCCTGCCCGCTCGGCAAGATCCTTACGCCCCCGGTCCCCCGGGTGCGCCGTCGATCGGTATGACCGGCTTCGGACGGATCAGGACGCCAGCGGGTCCGGCGCCGCGGTGATGCCCAGCTCCGCCAGCTTCGCCTTGCCGCCGTCCGGCGCGGTGAGCACCAGCGGCCCCTCCTCGGTCAGCGCGACCGAGTGCTCCCAGTGCGAGGACCAGGTGCCGTCCGTGGTGATCACGGTCCACTCGTCCGCCAGCACCTCGGTCTTCGGGGTGCCGAGCGAGACCATCGGCTCGATCGCCAGGCAGAGGCCGGGCACCAGCCGCGGGCCCTTGCCGCGCTTGCGGGCGACGTAGTTCAGGAGGTGGGGCTCCATGTGCATCTCGGTGCCGATGCCGTGCCCGCCGTACTCCTCGATGATCCCGTACCGACCGCCGCCCGGCTTGGGCTGGCGACGGATGTACGTCTCGATCGCCCGCGAGACGTCGACGAGCCGGTTGCCCGCCTTCATCGCGGCGATGCCGGCCCACATGGACTCCTCGGTCACCCGGGAGAGCTCGACCAGCTCCGGAGCGTGACCGGTGCCGACGAAGGCGGTGTAGGCCGCGTCGCCGTGCCAGCCGTCGACGACGGCGCCCGCGTCGATCGAGATGATGTCGCCGTCCTTGAGGACGGTCTTGTCGTCCGGGATGCCGTGGACGACGACCTCGTTGGCCGAGGTGCAGATGGTGGCGGGGAAGCCGCCGTACCCGAGGAAGTTCGACTTGGCGCCGTGCTCGGCGATCACCTTGCGGGCGACCTCGTCCAGGTCCTTGGTGGTGGCGCCGGGCACCGCGGCCTCCCGGGTCGCCGCGTGGATCGCGGCGACGACCAGCCCCGCCGCGCGCATCTTCGCGATCTGCTCCGGGGTCTTGAGCTGCACCATGCCCGAATCCTTGCCTTTCACCTTCAGTCACCCGTGCGACCGGTCACCCGTGTGACGCCGACGGCTCTTCTCTGGCTCAACAGTACGGCCGCGGCGTCCGTCAGACACCGCGGCCGTATCGCGCACTACGGGGGCCCATCGGCCCCGGGCGGGCTCCTCAGCCCTTCGCCTTGTCCTTGTCCAGCGCTTCCATCGCCCGCTGCGTCACCTCGGTGACGGGACCGAGCGCCGTGATCGTCACCACGAGGCCCTGGCCCCGGTAGTAGTCGATGATCGGCTCGGTCTGGGTGTGGTAGACCTCCAGGCGCTTGCGGACGGTCGACTCGGAGTCGTCGTCGCGCTGGTACAGGTCACCGCCGCAGACGTCGCAGACGCCTTCCTGCTTCGGCGGTTGGTACGCCACGTGGAAGACGTGGCTGGAGTCGTTGCGGCAGATGCGGCGACCCGCGATCCGCTTCACGACCTCGTCCTCGGGGACCTCCAGGTCCAGCACCGCGTCCAGGGTCATGCCCTCGGACTTCAGCATCGCGTCCAGCGCTTCGGCCTGGGAGACGTTGCGCGGGAAGCCGTCGAGGAGGAAGCCTCCGACGGCGTCCGGGCGTCCCATCCGCTCCTTCGCCATACCGATGGTGACCTCGTCGGGGACCAGTTCACCGGCGTCCATGTAGGACTTGGCCTGACGGCCCAGGTCGGTGCCCTGGCTGATGTTGGCGCGGAAGAGGTCGCCCGTGGAGATGTGCGGGATCGACAGGTTCTCGGCAAGGTACGCAGCCTGCGTTCCCTTGCCGGCCCCGGGAGGTCCGACGAGGACGATTCGCATCAGCGGAGGAACCCTTCGTAATTGCGCTGCTGGAGCTGGCTCTCGATCTGCTTCACGGTCTCCAGACCCACACCCACGATGATGAGGATGCTCGTCCCGCCGAACGGGAAGTTCTGGTTAGCGCCTCCGAAGCCCACCAACGCCATCGTCGGGACGAGAGCAATCAGACCCAGGTACAGCGAGCCAGGCCAAGTGATCCTGTTGAGCACGTAGCTCAGGTACTCGGCGGTAGGTCGACCAGCCCGGATGCCCGGGATGAATCCACCATACTTCTTCATGTTGTCCGCGACTTCCTCGGGGTTGAACGAGATGGCCACGTAGAAGAACGCGAAGAAGACGATCAGGAGGAAGTACGTGATGATGTAGTACGGGTGGTCGCCCTTGACCAGGTGTGCTTCGATCCAACGCTTCCAGCCGGACGAACCGCTGGAGAACTGCGCGATCAGCGCCGGGATGTAGAGCAGCGACGACGCGAAGATGACGGGGATCACACCCGCCTGGTTCACCTTCAGCGGGATGTACGTGGAGGTGCCGCCGTACGAACGGCGTCCGATCATGCGCTTCGCGTACTGGACGGGGATCCTGCGCTGGGCCTGTTCGACGAAGACCACCAGCGCCACCATCACGAAGCCGATCAGGATGACGGTGCCGAACTCGATCCAGCCCTTGGCGAGCGTGCCGCTCTCCTTGATGGCCCACAGCTGGCCGGGGAAGGCCGAGGCGATCGCGATGAACATCAGGATCGACATGCCGTTGCCGATGCCGCGGTCGGTGATGAGCTCGCCCAGCCACATCGTGACGGCGGTGCCCGCGGTCATCGTGATGACCATGACCACGGTCGTGAAGATCGATTGGTCTGGCACGATCTGCGAACCGACCGAACAGCCCTGGAACAACATGCCGCTTCGGGCCGTTGCCACCAGACCCGTGCCCTGGAGCACTGCCAGCGCGACCGTCAGATAGCGGGTGTACTGGGTGATCTTCGCCGTACCGGACTGGCCCTCCTTCTTGAGGGCTTCCAGACGTGGGATCACCACGGTCAGCAGCTGCAGAATGATGCTCGCCGTGATGTACGGCATGATGCCGAGCGCGAAGATGGTGATCTGCAGCAGCGCCCCACCGCTGAGCACGTTCACCAGACCGAACAGACTGTTGTTGCTCTTGGACGCCTGGTCGACACAGATCTGGACGTTCTGGTAGTCGACGCCGGGGATCGGGATATGCGACCCGAGGCGGAACAGAACGATGATGCCCAGCGTGAAGAGCAGCTTCTTGCGCAGGTCGGGCGTCTTGAACGCTCGGGCGAACGCGGTGAGCACGGTGCCTCCTGCGACCCCCGCGCTACTGCGTCAGAGGTGACGGTCTTGAGGATCGACGGATACTTATCAGCTAACTAACAGCAGAACGCCCGGTGAGGTTCCCGTCGGGAACCAAACCGTACGGAGTTCTCCACAGCAGTGGACGCCGTTACCTTACCGGCGACGGTGCCACCCTTGGAACGACCAACCGGGGATGCCCCTTTTGGGAGGCATCCCCGGTCGTTTCAGCCTGTGGCCACTGAGCCCGTCTCAGACGAGTTCGGTGACGGTACCGCCGGCAGCGGCGATCTTCTCCTTGGCGGAGCCGGAGACGGCGTCGACCGTCACCTGCAGCGCCACGGAGATCTCACCCTGGCCGAGGACCTTGACGAGCTGGTTCTTGCGAACCGCACCCTTCGCGACCAGATCGGCCACCGTGACCTCGCCACCCTCGGGGTAGAGCGCGGCCAACTTGTCCAGGTTCACAACCTGGTACTCGGTGCGGAACGGGTTCTTGAAGCCCTTGAGCTTCGGGAGGCGCATGTGGAGGGGCATCTGCCCGCCCTCGAAGCGCTCCGGAACCTGGTAGCGGGCCTTGGTGCCCTTGGTGCCACGACCGGCCGTCTTACCCTTCGACGCCTCACCACGACCGACACGGGTCTTGGCGGTCTTGGCGCCCGGGGCGGGACGGAGGTTGTGGACCCTCAGCGGGTTCTGCTCCGCCATGTCAGTCGACCTCCTCGACCGTCACGAGGTGGCGGACGGTGTGCACCATGCCGCGGAACTCGGGACGATCCTCCTTGACGACCACGTCGTTGAGCTTCTTCAGCCCGAGCGAACGCAGCGTGTCACGGTGGTTCTGCTTGCTGCCGATGTACGACTTCGTCTGCGTGATCTTGAGGCGGGCCATTACGCACCCGCTCCCGCACGCGCACGCAGCAGGGCCGCCGGGGCGACGTCCTCCAGCGGCAGACCGCGGCGGGCCGCGATCTCCTCCGGACGCTGAAGGCCCTTCAGGGCCTCAACGGTCGCGTGCACGATGTTGATCGCGTTGTCGGAGCCGAGCGACTTCGACAGGATGTCGTGGACGCCGGCGCACTCCAGAACGGCGCGCACCGGACCACCGGCGATAACACCCGTACCGGGGGAAGCCGGCTTGAGCAGGACGACGCCCGCAGCCTTCTCGCCCTGGATGGGGTGGGGGATGGTGCCCTGGATGCGGGGGACCTTGAAGAAGTGCTTCTTGGCCTCCTCAACACCCTTGGCGATGGCGGCCGGCACCTCCTTGGCCTTGCCGTAACCGACACCCACGGTGCCGTCACCGTCGCCCACCACGACCAGCGCGGTGAAGCTGAAGCGACGACCACCCTTCACAACCTTGGCGACGCGGTTGATCGCGACCACGCGCTCAACGTACGCGGTCTTCTCGGCGGCAGACGCGCCGCCGTCACGGCCCTTCCGGTCCCGCCGCTCGCCGCCACCGGCACCGCTTCCGCGGCGCTGGGGTCCAGCCATTGGAATTACCTCTCTCTGTTACGTCCGCTAGCTCCGGAACCGGGGCTCAGAACTTCAGCCCGGCCTCGCGGGCGGCGTCGGCCAGAGCGGCAATCCGCCCGGCGTACTGGTTGCCACCGCGGTCGAACACGACGGCCTCGACACCGGCAGCCTTGGCGCGCTCGGCGACCAGGGCGCCGACCTGCTGGGCCTGGGCGCTCTTGTCGCCCTCGCCACCGCGGATCGAGGTGTCCAGGGTCGACGCCGACGCGAGCGTGTGACCCGCGATGTCGTCGATGACCTGCGCCACGATGTGGCGGTTGGAACGCGTCACGACCAGGCGCGGGCGCTCCGGCGTACCGGAGATGCGCTTGCGGACGCGGATGTGGCGGCGCTTGATGGCGGCGCGCTTGTACGCGTCACCCTTGGCGATCTTCACACCGAATGCCATGGCTTACTTACCCGCCTTTCCGACCTTGCGGCGGATGACCTCGCCCGCGTACTTGACGCCCTTGGCCTTGTACGGGTCGGGCTTGCGCAGCTTGCGGATGTTCGCGGCGACCTCGCCGACCTTCTGCTTGTCGATGCCCTCGACAGAGAACTTGGTCGGCGACTCGACCTTGAAGGAGATGCCCTCGGGGGCCTCCACCAGGATCGAGTGGCTGTAGCCGAGCTGGAACTCCAGGTTGGAGCCCTTCGCGGCGACGCGGTAACCGACACCGCTGATTTCGAGCGCCTTCGTGTACCCCTTGGTCACGCCGGTGATCATGTTCGCCACCAGCGTGCGGGACAGGCCGTGGAGGGCCTTGTTCTGACGCTCGTCGTTGGGACGGGAGACGTTCAGCACGCCGTCCTCGCCCTTCACGATCTCGATCGGCGCCGCGACGACGTGGGTGAGGGAGCCCTTGGGGCCCTTCACCGAGACCGTACGACCCTCGATGGTGACGTCCACACCGGCGGGAACCTGGATGGGGAGCTTGCCGATACGCGACATTGCTATTCCTCCGTTCCCGTACTACCAGACGTAGGCGAGGACTTCCCCACCCACGCCCTTCTTCTGCGCCTGCTGGCCGGTCAGGAGGCCGTGGGACGTGGAGATGATCGCCACGCCGAGGCCACCGAGCACCTTGGGCAGGTTGGTGGACTTCGCGTACACCCGGAGACCCGGCTTCGAGATCCGCTTGATGCCCGCGATGGAGCGCTCACGGTTCGGGCCGAACTTGAGCTCCAGGACGAGGTTCTTGCCGACCTCGGCGTCCTCGACCTTCCAGCCCGTGATGAAGCCCTCCTGCTGGAGGATCTCCGCGATGTGCGACTTGATCTTGCTGTGCGGCATCGTCACGGAGTCGTGGTACGCCGAGTTCGCGTTTCGCAGACGCGTCAGCATGTCTGCGATGGGATCAGTCATGGTCATGAATTGGCCTTCGGCCTCTCTCGCCGGGGTTTCCTGTATGCGCCATCCCTCTCCCCACACAGGGGCGGGACGGGTGCGGCGCGGGGACCTACGGCGTAGTAAGTCTGACGGGCGGCGGACGCCCAACCCTCCAAGCCTAAGCCATGGAGAGCCGGGCCTCCGCCACGCCTCTGCTTACCGAGAGACTCCGGTCGTTCCCTTGAGCGGGAACTACCAGGAGCTCTTGGTCACGCCCGGCAGCTCGCCACGGTGAGCCATCTCACGAAGGCACACGCGGCAGAGGCCGAACTTGCGGTACACGGAGTGCGGACGGCCGCAGCGCTGGCAGCGGGTGTACGCGCGCACACCGAACTTGGGCTTGCGGGCGGCCTTGGCAATGAGAGCCTTCTTCGCCATCTCGCTTACGCCTCCTTGAAGGGGAAGCCGAGGTGACGAAGGAGGGCGCGGCCCTCGTCGTCGTTGGTCGCCGTGGTGACCACGGTGATGTCCATACCCCGGACGCGGTCGATCTTGTCCTGGTCGATCTCGTGGAACATGACCTGCTCCGTGAGACCGAAGGTGTAGTTGCCACGGCCGTCGAACTGCTTGGGGGACAGACCGCGGAAGTCGCGGATGCGCGGCAGCGCGAGCGACAGGGTGCGGTCCAGGAACTCCCACATGCGGTCGCCACGGAGCGTGACGTGGGCACCGATCGGCTGGCCCTCACGCAGCTTGAACTGCGCGATGGACTTGCGGGCCTTGGTCACGGCCGGCTTCTGACCGGTGATCGTGGTGAGGTCCTTGATGGCGCCCTCGATCAGCTTGGAGTCGCGGGCGGCGTCGCCCACACCCATGTTGACCACGATCTTGACGAGGCCGGGGACCTGCATGACGTTCTCGTACGAGAACTCCTCAAGCAGCTTGCCCTTGATCTCCTCGCGGTACTTCGCCTTGAGGCGCGGAGTGGTGGTGGTAGCCATCAGATGTCCTCACCCGTCCGCTTGGCAACGCGGATCTTGTTGCCCTCTTCGTCGAAGCGGTAACCGACGCGGGTCACGACCTTGTTGCCGTCCTTCTCCACGACGAGCTGAACGTTGCTCACGTGGACGGGGGCCTCGGTGGTCACGATCCCGCCGGCCTGCGAGGCGCGGCCGGGCTGGTTCGCCTTGGTGTGCTTCTTGACCCGGTTGACACCCTCGACCAGGACGCGGTCCTCGCGGGGGAAGGCCGCGATGACCTTGCCCTGCTTGCCCTTGTCCTTACCGGTGATGACCTGGACCAGGTCGCCCTTCTTGATCTTCATGCTTACAGCACCTCCGGCGCGAGCGAGATGATCTTCATGAACTTCTTCTCGCGCAGCTCACGGCCGACGGGGCCGAAGATACGGGTGCCGCGAGGGTCGCCGTCGTTCTTCAGAATGACGGCGGCGTTCTCGTCGAAGCGGATGTACGAGCCGTCCTGGCGGCGGCGCTCCTTGACGGTGCGAACGATGACCGCCTTGACGACGTCACCCTTCTTCACGTTGCCACCGGGGATCGCGTCCTTGACGGTGGCGACGATGACGTCACCGATGCCCGCGTAGCGGCGGCCCGAGCCACCGAGAACACGGATGCAAAGGATCTCCTTGGCACCAGTGTTGTCGGCGACGCGCAGCCGCGACTCCTGCTGGATCACGTCTTATCTCCTGTGTGTCTGCCGGTTCCCCGGGGGCCGCTCGGAAGCGGCCCCCGGAGCCTGGCGGAACTGACCCGAGGGGAGTTGCCCCTCGGGCGATTACTTGGCCTTCTCGAGGATCTCGACGACGCGCCAGTGCTTGGTCGACGACAGCTTCCGGGTCTCCATCAGGAGGACGCGGTCGCCGACGCCGGCAGCGTTCTGCTCGTCGTGGGCCTTGAGCTTGTTCGTACGGCGGATGACCTTGCCGTACAGAGCGTGCTTGACGCGGTCCTCGACGGCGACGACGACGGTCTTGTCCATCTTGTCGCTGACGACCAGGCCCTCGCGGGTCTTGCGCGCGTTGCGCTCGTTCTTCTGCTCAGTCACGTTGTTCTCGCTCATCAGGCGCTCTCCACCGTCTCGATGCCCAGCTCGCGCTCGCGCATCAGGGTGTAGATCCGCGCGATGTCCTTACGGACGGCCTTGAGCCGGCCGTGGTTCTCAAGCTGACCGGTCGCCGCCTGGAAGCGGAGGTTGAACAGCTCTTCCTTGGCCTCGCGGAGCTTGGCGACAAGCTCCTCGTTGCCCAGCTCGCGCAGCTCGGACGCCTTGGTTCCGGCCGACATCACGCCTCACCTGCCTCGCGCCGAACGATGCGGCACTTCATCGGAAGCTTGTGAGCAGCGCGGGTGAGCGCCTCACGAGCAATCTTCTCGTTCGGGTAGGACAGCTCGAACATCACCCGACCGGGCTTGACGTTCGCGACCCACCACTCCGGGGAACCCTTACCGGAACCCATGCGGGTCTCGGCGGGCTTCTTGGTCAGCGGGCGGTCCGGGTAGATGTTGATCCAGACCTTGCCGCCACGCTTGATGTGGCGGGTCATCGCGATACGAGCCGCCTCGATCTGGCGGTTGGTCACGTACGCCGGCGTGATGGCCTGGATGCCGTACTCGCCGAACGCAACCGTCGTACCGCCCTTGGCCATACCACTGCGCTTCGGGTGGTGCTGCTTGCGGTGCTTGACCCTACGGGGGATCAGCATGGCGGTCAGGCCTCCGTTCCGGTGCTCTCAGCAGCCGGAGCAGCGGCAGCGGCCTCGGCCTTGGGGGCCTCGGCAGCGGCGCTCTGCTGCGGCTTACGACCGCGACCGCCACGCTCGCCACCGCGGCCACCACGGCCGGCCGGGCGGTCGGAACCGCCACGGGCCGGGCGGTTGCCGGCGCGGGCAGCGGCGTTCTCGGCGCGGACCTCGGCGATGTTCTTGACGTCGCCCTTGTAGATCCAGACCTTCACGCCGATGCGGCCGAAGGTGGTCTTGGCCTCGAAGAAGCCGTACTCGACGTTCGCGCGGAGCGTGTGCAGCGGCACACGGCCCTCGCGGTAGAACTCCGAGCGGGACATCTCGGCGCCGCCGAGACGGCCACCACACTGGATCTTGATGCCCTTGGCGCCCGCCTTCATCGCCGACTGCATGCTCTTGCGCATGGCGCGGCGGAAGGAGACGCGGGAGGACAGCTGCTCGGCCACGGCCTGGGCCACCAGCTGAGCGTCCACCTCGGGGTTCTTGACCTCAAGGATGTTCAGCTGGACCTGCTTGCCGGTGAGCTTTTCGAGGTCGCCGCGGATGCGGTCGGCCTCGGCGCCACGGCGGCCGATGACGATGCCCGGACGGGCGGTGTGGATGTCCACCCGCACGCGGTCACGGGTGCGCTCGATCTCCACCTTCGAGATGCCGGCGCGCTCCATGCCGGACGTCATCATCCGACGGATGGCGACGTCTTCCTTGACGTAGTCCTTGTACAGCTTGTCGGCGTACCAGCGGGACTTGAAGTCCGTGGTGATGCCGAGCCGGAACCCATGCGGGTTAACCTTCTGGCCCATTACCGGGTTCCTTCCTTGCTGCTGACGACCACGGTGATGTGGCTGGTCCGCTTACGGATCCGGTAGGCGCGGCCCTGGGCGCGCGGCCGGAACCGCTTCAGGGTCGGGCCCTCATCCACGTACGCCTCGCTGATGACCAGCGTGGAGGCGTCGGTGTGGTCGTAGTTGTGCGCGGCGTTGGCGATGGCGCTGTCCAGCACCTTGCCGACCGGCACGCTCGCGGCCTGCGGGGCGAAACGCAGGACGGCCTGAGCCTCCGTGGCGTCCATGCCACGGATGAGGTCCACCACGCGGCGGGCCTTCATGGGCGTGACGCGGATGTACCGCGCCTGGGCCCTGGCTTCCATGGTTGTCCCTTCAGTGTCTGACACGTTCGTCATAGTCGTTCACACCCCGCGATTAGCGGCGCTTCGACTTCCGGTCGTCCTTGACGTGGCCGCGGAAGGTGCGAGTCGGCGAGAACTCGCCGAGCTTGTGGCCGACCATCGACTCGGTGACGAACACCGGGACGTGGATCTTGCCGTTGTGCACCGCGATCGTGTGGCCGAGCATGGCCGGGACGATCATCGAGCGACGGGACCAGGTCTTGATGACGTTCTTGGTGCCGGCTTCGTTCTGGACATCCACCTTCTTGATCAGGTGGTCGTCGACGAAGGGCCCCTTCTTGAGACTGCGCGGCATCTAAACCCGCTCCTAGCGCTTCTTGTTCGTCTTGCGGCGGCGGACGATGTACTTGTTGCTCGCCTTCTTGGGAGAACGAGTACGGCCCTCCTTCTGACCCCACGGGCTGACCGGGTGGCGACCACCGGAGGTCTTGCCCTCACCACCACCGTGCGGGTGGTCAACCGGGTTCATCGCGACACCGCGGACGGTCGGGCGAACGCCCTTCCACCGCTTGCGGCCGGCCTTGCCCCAGTTGATGTTCGACTGCTCGGCGTTGCCGACCTCGCCGATGGTGGCGCGGCAGCGGACGTCGACCAGGCGGATCTCACCGGACGGCATGCGCAGGTGGGCCATGACGCCCTCCTTCGCCAGCAGCTGCACGGAGGCACCGGCGGAGCGGGCGAACTTCGCTCCGCCGCCGGGCCGCAGCTCGATGGCGTGGATGGTCGTACCGACCGGGATGTTGCGCAGCGCCAGGTTGTTGCCGGGCTTGATGTCGGCGCCGGGGCCGTTCTCGACCCGGTCGCCCTGGCTCAGGCCGCGGGGCGCGATGATGTAGCGCTTCTCGCCGTCCGCGTAGTGCAGGAGCGCGATGCGCGCGGTGCGGTTGGGGTCGTACTCGATGTGAGCGACCTTGGCCGGCACGCCGTCCTTGTCGTGACGACGGAAGTCGATCACGCGGTAGGCGCGCTTGTGGCCACCGCCCTGGTGACGGACGGTCACACGACCGGTGTTGTTACGGCCGCCCTTGCTGTGCAGGGGACGGACCAGCGACTTCTCCGGCGTGGACCGCGTGATCTCGACGAAGTCGGCGACGCTGGAGCCACGACGGCCCGGGGTCGTCGGCTTGTACTTGCGGATACCCATTGTCTCTCAGTCCTCGGAAGAATCCGGACTATCCAGACGCTCCGACCTCCGTCAGGAGGTCGGACCGCCGAAGATGTCGATGCGGTCGCCCTCAGCGAGGGTCACGATGGCGCGCTTGGTGTTGGCGCGCTTGCCGAAACCGGTGCGGGTGCGCTTGCGCTTGCCCTGGCGGTTGATCGTGTTGACCCCGGTGACCTTGACCGAGAAGACCGCCTCGACGGCCTGCCTGATCTGGGTCTTGTTGGCGCGCGGGTCGACGACGAACGTGTACTTGTTCTCGTCCAGCAGCGCGTAGCTCTTCTCGGAGACGACCGGCTTGACGAGGATGTCACGCGGGTCCGAGAAGGTCTTGCTGGTGACGACCGCCGTGGTGTTCTCAGACATCAGGCGTCGCTCCCTTCGGTCTCAACGGCCTTGTCGGGGCCAGACACGAAGGACTCGAAGGCGGCCTGGGTGAAGACCACGTCCTCGGAGCGGATCACGTCGTACGTGTTCAGCTGGCCCGGCTCCAGGATGTGCACCTGGGGCAGGTTGCGGGCGGACAGCCACGCGGCCTCGTCGGCGCGGTCGACGACCAGGAGCAGGTTCTTGCGCTCCGAGATCTTGCCGAACAGCGTCTTGGCGGCCTTGGTGGAGATCTCACCCTCGACCACGCCGGTGACGACGTGGATACGGGAGTTGCGGGCCCGGTCGGTGAGGGCGCCACGCAGGGCGGCGGCCTTCATCTTCTTGGGGGTCCGCTGCGAGTAGTCACGCGGCACGGGGCCGTGGACGACGCCACCGCCGGCGAACTGCGGGGCGCGGGTCGAACCCTGGCGGGCGCGGCCGGTGCCCTTCTGGCGGTACGGCTTCCGACCGCCACCACGGACCTCGCCACGCGTCTTGACCTTGTGCGTGCCCTGACGGGCAGCGGCCAGCTGCGCGACGACGACCTGGTGGATCAGCGGGATGCTGACCTTGGCGTCGAAGATCTCGGCCGGGAGCTCGACGGTCCCGGTCTTGTCGCCCGCGGGCGACAGAATGTCAATGGTGCTCATAGTCCCTTAGGCCCCCTTGGCGGCGGTGCGGACCAGGACGAGGCCGCCGTTCGGACCAGGAACCGCGCCCTTGATGAGCAGCAGGCCCTTCTCCGCGTCAACGGCGTGAACGGTCAGGTTCTGGGTGGTGACCCGCTCGTTGCCCATGCGGCCAGCCATGCGGAGGCCCTTGAACACGCGGCCCGGGGTGGCGCAGCCACCGATGGAGCCGGGGGAGCGGTGCTTGCGCTGGGTGCCGTGACCGGCGCCGAGGCCCTTGAAGTTGTGACGCTTCATGACACCGGCGAAGCCCTTGCCCTTGCTCTTGCCCGTGACGTCGACCTTGACGCCGGACTCGAACACCTCGGCAGTGACCTCCTGGCCGAGCGCGTACTCGCTGGCGTCGGAGGTACGGATCTCCACCAGGTGGCGGCGGGGAGTCACGTCGGCCTGGGCGAAGTGACCCTTGAGGGGCTTGTTCACCTTGCGCGGGTCGATCTCGCCGAAGGCGATCTGGACCGACTCGTAGCCGTCCCTGTCATTGGTGCGGACCTGGGTGACAACACAGGGCCCGGCCTTGACGACGGTGACCGGGACGACACGGTTGTTCTCGTCCCAGACCTGGGTCATGCCGAGCTTCTCGCCCAGGACGCCCTTGATCTGCTTTGCCATCTTCTCCCGGCCTCTCAGAGCTTGATCTCGATGTCAACGCCGGCCGGAAGGTCCAGGCGCATCAGCGAGTCAACGGTCTTGGGCGTCGGGTCGAGGATGTCGATCAGGCGCTTGTGCGTGCGCATCTCGAAGTGCTCGCGCGAGTCCTTGTACTTGTGCGGCGACTTGATGACGCAGTACACGTTCTTCTCAGTGGGCAGCGGCACCGGGCCCGCGACCGACGCACCAGTACGGGTCACCGTCTCGACGATCTTCTTCGCCGAGGAGTCGATGACCTCGTGGTCGTAGGCCTTGAGCCGGATGCGGATCTTCTGTCCCGCCATGGCTACTCAGTAGTCCTGTCTCTCGATGAACGCTCTGGTACCCGGCGGGCTGATGCGGCCTTCTCCGACCCCCGCGGTCGGGCGTGTCGCACTCCCTCTACGTAGATGTCCCAAGGGACGTCCCAACCAAGGGGGTGCGGGCTCGGCCCGCGGGTTCGGGGTGAAGACCACCCACCGGGTGCCTGGTCGGTACCCCGCTGACACTTCCCGGAAGATTCCCGTACGTCCGCCTCAGCGCTGCCGTGCGGGCCCTGGGGGCCTTGGGGCAGTTGGGGCGACGAGTACTGTGGGACTCGCTTCCGGTCCTCCCGGCGGGAGGCGCGCAGCATTGGCACTCAACCGAGCAACCCGGACAGTCTGCCACATGGCCGTGCGGCCTGGCCAATCGGGCGGAAGAGGTTACCCGCCGATCCCCTTCTTTCAAACTCCGCCACGCGCTGCGCGGCGCTGCGCTGGGCGGGGCGGGGTGCGCCGAGCGCCGTGCCCTTGCCGCCCTGCCGGCGCCGACGGGCCGCCTGTGCCCGTTCGCGCCCCGCGCGACGCGGGGTGCCCCCTCGCCCGGGCGACCGCTTCCCCAGAGGCGGGCAGCACGAAGCGACGTCGGCGCCGTTGCCCTGCGGAAACGTTGGTCTCTGCGACCCGTCTGTGGTTGTTCGCGCAGTTCCCCGCGCCCCTGTTTCGCTACCCCCGTCGCTTATCTGCGGGCTGGAGGCGGAGGTATTCAGGGGCGCGGGGAACTGCGCGACAAGCCACCCACCGGGTCGCAGAGGCCAACATTCCGGTAGGGGAACGGCGGTAGGGCCAGGGGCCCTGGGGGTCCCCCCGTGCCCGCAGGGCACAGGGGGCGGAACTGCGAGACAAGCCACCCACGGGCCGCGGACGAACGGGGGTTTCAGGGGCTCGGGGAACTGCGAGACAAGCCACACACGGGTCGCAGACGCCAGGCGGCCGGCAGAGCGACGGCGGATCGGCGCATCCCGCAGCCCGCGCAGCACAGCGCGCTAATTCGATCGAGCCCGAGCAGGCTCGGCTCCTACAGTGGCCGCACCCCCTCACCCCGCAGCCCCGGAGGGTAGCCGCATGCGTACGCACTACCCCCGCACCCCGCACCTCCCCTGGTCACCAGGGGCCACCCCGGACGACCTCCGGGCCCCGGGACCACCGCCCGGATTCGCCGGCCGGGACGTCGTCGTCACCGAGAAGCTCGACGGCGAGAACACCACCCTCTACCGGGACGGCCTGCACGCCCGCTCGCTGGACTCCGCGCACCACCCCTCCCGCGCCCCCGTGAAGGCGCTCCAGGCCCGGCTCGCCCACGCCGTCCCCGCCGGATGGCGGATCTGCGGCGAGAACCTGTACGCCCGCCACTCCCTCCCCTACGACGACCTCGACGGCCACTTCTACGGCTTCTCCGTCTGGGACGAGCGGGGCGACTGCCTCGACTGGGACCGCACCGTCGCCTTCCTCCACGGCCTCGGCATCCCGACCCCGCGCGTGCTCTGGCGCGGCACGTACGACGCCCGCGCCGAGAAGGCGCTGCGGGCGCTGAAGGTCGACACCGCACGCCAGGAGGGGTACGTCGTCCGTACGGTCGAGGGCTTCGGGTACGCCGACTTCGCGGCCCGCGTCGCGAAGTGGGTGCGGCCCGGGCACGTGCAGACCGACACGCACTGGATGCACGCCGCCGTCGTACCGAACCGCCTCGGCACCCGGGCCACGCTCTGGGACGTACGCTCCGGCGCCGCCGTGGACGCGGCGGCGCTGGCGCGGGCCGTCGGCTGGGCACCGGACGGCGCCGGCAGGGAGGTGCCCGAGGACGCCGTCGAAGGCTTCGGCGTCCTCGGCGACGACCGCCTCGCCGGCGCGCTCGCCCTGCTGCTGCCCACCCAGCCACGGGCCCGCCTCACCGCCCGCCTCGCCCCCGGCGTCGGCATGCGCACCGCCCGCCGCACCGCGGACCTCGTCGGACTGTGTCCGAACCTGCACCGTCCGTACCCGGACGAGGCGCGGCGCACGGGACTCGTCCGGATGGCACACGCGGCCGACCCGCGGGTGCTGCACGCCGTCGCCCGCGCGCTCGCGCCGGACGCGGCGGCGCAGGAGCAGGTGGAGTGGTCCGCGCTGTACGCACAGGACGCCGGCCTGTTCGACGCGCCGACGCCGTGGTCCGCGTGGCCCTTCCCCGACCTCGCCCCGGACGCGGCGGCCCGCTGCCGCGCGGAGGCGCGGGAGGCGTACGCGCAGGGCCGCGTCCACGGCCCGGACGAGGCCGTCGCGGCGACCTGGCGCTGGCGCGACGGGGCCTTCCCGCACCTCATCCACCTGGCCGGACCGCCCGGCAGCGGCAAGAGCAGCTTCGCCGCCGGTCTCCGCGCCGACCGGCTGGTCTCGCTGGACGCCCTGCGCGAGGCCGCCGGCTCCCGCGCCGACCAGCGCGGAAACACGGACGTCCTCCGGGCCGGGCTGGACGAACTGGACGCGGCACTGGCGCACGGCGGGACGGTCGTCTGGGACGCCACCTCGCTCAACCGGCACCAGCGGTCCCTGGTGCACGCCGTCGCCGCGCGCCGGGACGCGCTGGTCACGCACGCCGTCGTGCTCGTCGACGAGGACGAGCTGCTCCGGCGCAACGGCACGCGACGCCACCCGGTCCCGCCGGCGGTGCTGACGGCCCAGCTGCGCCGGTTCGCCCCGCCGTATCCGGGCGAGGCGCACCGCACCTGGTACGTCGGCGTGACGGGCCGCGTCGAAGACACGGACACCACGGACACGGGGGACGAGCATGCGTACCAGTGAGGAGATCTACCACCGGGTGCGGTGGGACGCGCGGTTCGACCCGGCGCGGTTCGTGATCGGCGTCGCCCAGCGGAGCGCCGACCCGAAGCGGATGCCGTTCACCTCCTTCGTCCCCGGCGGGGACGTCCCCTGGCACCGGGTGCTGTTCATCGAGGCGGACGACGAGGTGGTCTGGGACCGCGCGAGCGGCACCGACCGGATCGACGCGACGGACGCGGGCCGGGTGCGCGAGCCGCGCCGGCTGCGCCCGCCCTTCTTCGAGCCGCGCCCCGTCCCCGACTCCCAAGGTCACACCCGCTCCGACCTGCGCGTACTGACCTGGAACACGCTCTGGGACCGCTACGACCCCCACCTCCTGGACACCGCCCGCCGCCGCCCGCTCCTCCTGGACGCGCTGCGCGCCGCCGACGCGGACGTCATCGCCCTCCAGGAGGTCCAGTCGCCGCTGTACGACCTGCTGCGGGACGCGGACTGGCCCGGCGCCGGCTACACCCTGGCGCCCGGCCGCCGCGAGGCCGACGAGTACGGCCTGCTGCTGCTCAGCCGGCTGCCGGTGCGGGAGGCGGGCCTGCACGTGCTGGGCCCGCACAAGGCGGTCGCGGCGATCGTGGTGGAGACGGGCGATGGCCCCCTGACGGTGGCCGTGACCCATCTGACCAGCGACCACTCCCCCGAGGGCCCGGCCCTGCGCGCCTCTCAACTCGCCTCCCTGGCCGAGGGCTTCGCCACCGTCGAGGGCGACCTGATCCTCATGGGCGACTTCAACGACGCGACGGACGCACCGGAGAAGGCGCTGTCCCTACAGGACGCGTTCCCGGACGGCCCCGCCACCTTCGACCCCCGCGCCAACCCCCTGGCCGCCCTCTCCTCCACCACGGGCCGCCCGGGCCGCCTGGACCGCGTCCTCCTCCGGGGCCGCCCCCGCGCGACACGTGCGGACCTCCTGGGCGCCACCCCGGTGAACGACCTCTTCGTCTCGGACCACTTCGGCGTCGCGGTCAGTTTGACGACGGAGCCTGCGCATCAGGGCCGCGAAGTGCTGCGCGACCGAGCGCAGACAGCCCGTACCCAACTCGCCGCCGCCTTCCCGGAAGGCACCCTCCACCTCGCCGGCTCCCGCCGCATGCGCTGCGAACTCCCCGGCGCCGACCTGGACTTGATCCTCGCGCTCCCCGGCGCGGTCGCCGTCGAGGACGTACGCGACAGGGTGCGGGCCGCGCTCCCGGCAGCGGAACGCCTCCGCGCGGTCACCCGCGCCCGTACGGACGGCGTGAAGTTCTCGCTCCAGGGCCTGGACGTGGACCTCGCGGTCGTGGCCACGGGCGACGTCCCACCCGCCGAAGCCGTGCCCCGCCGCACCGAACTGCCGCCGCCCGCCGCGATCGCGCTGAGCGCCGTCAGCGACGCGGACGCCGTCCTGACCCTGGCGGGCGCCGCGCGCCACGACGCCTTCGCCCGCCTGGCCCGCCGCGTCAAGGCGTGGGCCCGCGTCCGCGGCCTGGACTCGGCCCCCTTCGGCGGCCTGCCCGGCCTGGGCTGGGCCGTACTCGCCGCCCGTACGGTCCACGACGCCGACGCCGCCCTGTCCGACGACGCACTCCTCAGGGACTTCTTCGCCACCTGGGCCGCGTGCGACTGGGACACCTTCGAGGTGCTGACGCCCAGCGCGCCGATCCGCCCGCTCACCGACGGCATAGGCCCGAGCGGGCGGGACCTGATCGCCAGGGAGCTGTACGACGCGTGGGAGATGGTCGATGCGGCACAGTCGTCCGGCACCGCACCAGAACCGCGGCTCCTGACCGCCCCACCGCTGGCCGACCGGCACTCCGCCTGGGCAGTGATCACCGTTCTGACCCCCGACGACGCCCTGATCGGCCGCGTCCGCGGCCGGATGCGCGCCCTGATCACCTGCCTGGAGGAGGCGGGCCTCGCCGGCGTCCAGGGCTGGCCCCACCCGTACGGCACCACCCCGCTGCACTTCGCCGTGGGCCTGGGCCCCCACCCCCCGGACGTGCGCCAGTTCACCGAGGCGACGTCGGATTGGGCCCGCGGCCTGCGAGGCGTGACGGTCACGCTGGAGCGGTCCGTCCCCCGTTGGTGTCCGCCGCGTCTGGAGCCGTGAGTCAGCGCGTGACGGCGTACGGGAGGAAGGCGGTCCAGGCGCCCGGAGTGAAGTCCAGGTGCGGCCGCTCGGTGTCCTTGGAGTCGCGGACGTGGATGGTGCCGGGGGTGGTGGCGACCTCGACGCAGTCGTTGCCGTCGCTGCTGTCGCTGTAGCTGCTCTTGAACCAGGCGACCTCGACGCAAGAGTCGATCTCGCTGCTGTTGCTGTAGCTGCTCTTGAACCACTCCAGCTCGGCAGCGTTCCCGGAGGGCTTCAGTGTCATGTCTCTCCCAGCACTTGCTCGATGAAGGTCAGTGACTCGCAAGGCGTAAGTGCCTGACTTCGGATGGTGCCATATTGCAGCTCGATGATCCGGAGCTGTTTCGGATCAGAGACGGCCCGACCAGCGAACGTCCCCTCACAACGGCCAACCGCCGTACCGTCCGGGAACTTCAGCACCTGCATCTCTCCGCCCATGCCCGCATGAACCTCGCGGTTGGTCGGCATCACCTGGAACGTGATGAAGCGCAACTGGGCCACCTCCAAGAGGTGTTCGAGTTGTCGACGCAGCACCATTCTGCCCCCGATCGGACGCCGGAGGGTCACCTCTTCCTGGACGAAACACAGCTCCGGAGCCGGGGAGCGCTCATAGATCGAGCGCCGTGCCATTCGTGCAGCCACTCCGCGTGCGACCTGGTCGGGCGAATTAGCGGGACGTCGCATCTCGAACAGCGCCTTGGCGTACTCCTTGGTCTGGAGCAGGCCATGAAGGTTGTGGCTGCCGTATGCCTGGATCTCGACGGCCTGTGCCTCCAGCATCGCCAGCTCCCGAACCTTCTTCGGGTACCTCGCGTCCGCCGCCTGCTTCTTCATCGCCGCGATCTTGCCGTGAGCCTCCAGCACCCGGTCCGCCTTGTCCAGGTACTCCGGCCGGGGAATGCGGTGGCCCCGCTCGACCTTCCGGACCATGTCCTCGCCGTATCCGATCTGGCGCCCGAGGTCCGCCGCGCTGAGCCTCGCCTCCTCCCGCCAGAGCTTCAGTTGACTGCCGACCATCGCGACCATCGGCGCGATCTCGTCGCCCGGATCGACGTCCCAGCCCGGTTCGTCGACCTCGCCCGTAACGTCCGCCGCAACGTTCGTCGCATCGTCCACTTCACACCCGCTTTCGACGTGTTGGCCGTGTCCAACGGCCGCCGTACCCCCAGGTCACGCGGGACAGCCGGGACAGCTCGGGACAACGGCGAGACAGAATCCGTACGTACCGAGCGGATCCCTGTTCCGGCGCTGTGCCCTTCGTCACGCTGGTCTGCGTGAACAAAGAGATCGCCCAACCCCCCACCGTCACCCGCCAGTTCTCCGTGCAGCTCTCCGCGACCCGCCGCGGCGCCCGGCTCGCCCGACTGCTCGCGGTCCAGCAGCTCCAGTCCTGGGGCTGCGAGCACGCGAACGTCAGCCACGTCGTCGCCGAGCTGGCGGCGAACGCGGTGATGCACGGGCGCGTGCAGGGACGCGACTTCCGACTGAGGCTCCTGATGACGCCGGGAGTCATCCGCGTCGAGCTGATCGACGCCCGGAGCGACCGCGCCCCGGTGCGACGCCACCGGAACGAGGACGAGCCGGCCGCGGAGGGCGGGCGCGGGCTCCTCATCATCAGCGGGCTCGCCGACCGCTGGGGCGTCTCGTCCGGCCCGCCCCCCTGCAAGACGGTCTGGGCCGAACTGGACCTCCCCACCCACGCCCCACGGCACAACCCACCGGCGCCCTGACGTCAAGATCGGCACCTCCCATCACTCGTCTGCATGAATATACTGGATTCAGTATCCTTATGCAGCCTCTCGGTCCTAACGTTCATCGCATGGTCACCTCCTCGCACGAGGCCGCGCACCGGATCTTCCAGGAGTACCCAGGACTCTTCTCCGGGGTCTCCCAGGTCCTGGGGCTCGGCCTCTCCCCCATCGCCTCCGTCTCGGTCCTCCCGACCGACCTCACCGAGGCCCGACCCGTCGAACGTCGACTCGACACCCTCTTACGGTGCGAGACGGAAGACGACGGCTCCTTCCTGCTCGCCGTCGAGGCGCAGGGCAAGAAAGACCCGGACAAGGCCGGGAGCTGGGCTTACTACTTGTCGTGCCTGTACTCCAAGTACCGACTGCCGCCCCTGCTCCTGGTGGTCTGCCAGGACCGCGCCACCGCGGAATGGGCGGAGCGGCCGGTCCACATCGGCCCGTCGAAATGGCCGGCACTCACCCTGCGCCCCCTGGTGGCCGGCCCGCAGAACATGCCCTCGATCAAGGACCCGGCAGAGGCCAGGAAGGACCTGGCACTCGCCGCCCTCTCCGCCATCACCCACGCCGACGATCCGGACGTCGGTGCCATACTGAAGGCACTGTCCAAAGCACTCCAGGACACGCCGGAAGCCGTCGCCGACCCCGTCATCGAACTGATCTCACAGGGCTTGGGCAAGCGCCCGGCCGCAGAGCACTGGAGGAACCTCGTGGCTACGGACCTCTCCTTCTACACCTCGCCGATCTCGGAAGAAATCCGGGACGAAGGCCGCGCCCAAGGTCGCGCCGAAGGCCGCTCCCGAGCAATCCTCCGCGTCCTGGACAAGCGCGACATCCCCCTCACCGACGACCAGCGCGAGCAGGTCACCACCTGCACCGACCTCGACGTGCTCGACGTCTGGCTGGACCGCGCGATCACCGTCACCAGCGCCGACGAACTCTTCACCGAAGAGTCCGAGCCCCAGGACTGACGCCGCAACACCCCTGACCGACTGACAGCGCCGCACCGGCGGAGAGACCGGTGCGGCGCTGTCGTGCGTGCGGGCGGCCGACACACCCACCCCCGGCGCAACAAAACTCGCCGCCCCAGGCAACCCCGGATCACGATTATCCGTCTAGAGGATCGCGGAAGCGGTCTGACCAGCCTTTTCGACGCACATGCACACCCATCACCACCAGCGACACCACAGCAACGCAGAACGCACAACGGGGGCAGCCTGCCCGCTGCCGGGGAAGCGGACGGAGCACAGAACAACATGCGCATGACATTCACGTCTGCCGCGCCCAGGGGGGACCGCGACGGCGGTCGAGCGCGGACGCCGCGGCGGCGGACCGTGGTCGCCGCGCTCGGAGCACTCGTCGGGGTCGGGATGGCCACCGGTGCGTGCAGCGTCCCGCCCGGGCGCAAGTCCGTGCCGACCGCCGACCCCGCCCCCGGGATGCCGATAGCGTCCTCGCGCCGTGCCCAGCTCATGCAGGTCCTCGCCCACCCCGACGACGACCTGTACTTCATGAACCCGGACACCCAGCAGATGCTGGACGCCGGCGTCCCGCTGGTCTGCGTCTACGTGACCGCGGGCGAGCACAACGGACTCAACCGCATACCGGGCCACAAGGGCGAGACGGTCGCCGACCGCCCCGCGTACTCCTCCGCCCGCCACCAGGGCCTGCGGCAGGCGTACGCGACGCTGCTCGGGCTGCACCAGTTCACCGCCTGGTCCAAGGGCGTCGTCTCCCTGCGCGGCGACCGGCTCGCCGAGGTCAACACGCTCACCAACGGCGCCCGCCGCGTCGAGCTGGTCTTCCTCAACCTGCCGATGCGCACCGCCCGCCGCCACTCCGCGCTGCCCAGCCTGTGGAAGGACCGCGGCATGATCGTGCAGACGGTCATGGCCAAGGACTCCCCGCTGCGCAAGGCCGTCCCCTACGACTACGAGGGGCTCATCGACGTCCTCGTCGGACTGATGGAGCAGTACCGGCCGACGGTGATCCAGACCCTGGACCCGGACCCGGACATGCAGCACAGCGACGAGGCGACCCGCAAGAAGGACTCCGAGCAGCGCGGCTACTCCGACCACGCCGACCACACCGCGACGGCCTGCTTCAGCTGGGCCGCGATGGTGCGGTGGGTGCGGGACGCGACGGCGAACGGCGGTGAGGTGCCGGGCTTCGTCGCCACCGCGTTCCGCGGGTACTACAACCGCCACTGGCCGAAGAACCTCCCCGGCGAGGTGCTGAAGGAGAAGGCGTCCCACCTCGTCCCGTACGGCGGCGACCCCTCCTGGCAGTGCGGCAACGCCTCGGGCTGCGGCGACTACGCCGTCGGCGGGGTGCGTCCGCTGCGGAACAAGAAGGGCTGGGTGCGCTCCACCCACCACCGCTACCCCGGCCCGCGCCCCGTCGCGGTCGCGGAGGCGGACGGACGGCTCACCGCGTACGGCGTGCTGGGTCTACGCGCGGTGCGCTGGCGCGAGACGAAGCCCGGCAGCGGCACCTGGGAGAGCCCGGCCGACCTCGGCGGCGGACCGCTCGCGCCCACGCTCGGGCGGGCCGCGCTGCGCGACGGGCGGCAGCTCCTCTTCGGCCTGCGGATCTCCGCGATCGGCGGGCGGGGCGCGGACAACAACCGCGAGGTCGTCCTGCTGGAACAGCGCACGGCCGGCGGCGACTTCCTCCCCTGGAAGGGCCTCGGCAACCCGGAGCACACCGACGACCGGGGCCGACGGATCGGCGTGCCCGTCGCGGTGACCGGCGGCGACGGACGGGTGCACCTGTTCGTACGCAACGCGGACAAGGGCGTGAGCACCCGGGTGCGGAGCGCGGACGGCGCGTGGGACCGCTGGCACGACCTCGGCGGGGCGGACATCCAGGACGGGCTGTCCGCGGTCGTCGACGCGGAGGGCCGGGTGCACCTCTTCGCCGCGGGCCGGGAGACCGTCCACCACTGGACGCAGGACGCGCCGGAAGACGACGTCGCCTTCCACGAGCGGGAGGGCGAGCCGCTGCCGGTGCCGGGCGACTGCGTCACGGCGCTGGCGCTGCCGGGGGGTGGCGTCGAGACGTACTACCGGCAGCCGGCCTCGGGCCGACTGATCGCCGTCCGCGCGGACGGCGACGAGCCGCGGACCCGCATCGTCGACAAGGCGGACGGATACGGCCCGGTCGCCGGCAGCGTCGACGCTGCGGGCAGACCGGTTCTCCTCGGACGCGACCTCAAGGGGCGGATCCAGGCGCAGGGGAAGCCGTGGCGGGCGGACGCGGTGGGCTTCCCGACGCTGGTGGCGAAGGGCGGGGCGGTGTCGGCGGTCGGCATGGGCTACGCCGCCCAACCCTGGCTCCTCCACCCCACGGGCAAGCCCCTCCCCGTGGCAGCGAGCTAGCCCGGAGCCCCCAGGTCACAGGGCGCTCGCACCGCTGGACCTACCCGCCGTTCCCCTGCGGAAGCGTCGGTCGCCGCGGACCACGGGTGGTTCTCACGCGGTTCCCCGCACCCCGAGGCCCCGCCGTGGCATCAGGGGAACACTGGTCCCTGCGGCCCGGCGGTGGGCCGTTTCCATAGCTCCGTCCCTGGCGCCACGAGGGCATGGGGACTCCCAGCGCCTCTGTTTCGCTCCCCTTGTCGGCCACCTGCGGGTCGCGCGCGGGTTCCCTACGCCCGCAGGGCGTGGGCTATGAGGGGCGCGGGGAACTCGCGATCAGCCACCCACCGGGCCGCGGGGACCAACGTTCCCGCAGCGCTACGGCGGGGTGGTCAAAACCGCGTCCGCGCGGGGGCGTGGGAGACCCGGCCCGTCAGTCCTGCGGCGTGGCTTCGCGCGGACCGCCCTCGTGGTGGACGTGCAGTTCGCCGTTCTGGACGGTGTAGAGGGAGGCGTTGTCCTTCGCCACGTTCTCCTGGGTAGAACCGCAGTCGTCGCCGGCGGGCCCCGAGGGCTCCGGGAGCTCCGCGCGGGACCGGCCGTTGACCTCTACGCGGTTCTTGTGGCCCGCGACGAGGGGGCCGCTTGCGTCACGGCCGACGCTGATCGTGAACTTGTCGCCCGACGAATTCGTCATGGTGGGACTTCCTTTCAAGGCGTGGAGGGGCGCACGGCAGATCAATCGACACGGGTCCAGGTGTCGGTCTCCGTCCCGCAGGTGGTGCACTCCCACGTGCCGTCCGTTTCCGCGCTGTCGGTCGTCACGACGTCGGCCGACTGCCCGTCGGACGCGAGGGTGACTGTCATCTCCTTCGTCCCGAAGAACGTGCAGGACTGGGTGTGCAGCTTCGTCCTGGCGCTGTACCTGCCGTTGCTGCCGGTGAACTCCATGCTGTCGTCCCCGCAGGTCGAGGTCAGCCCCAGAGCGTACGAGCCGTCGCCCGACTCGGTGACGTCGAAGGTTTCGCCCGCTCCGTTGCGCCACTTTCCCGCGAGGCCGTCGGGCTCCGTGGGTTCGTCGGACGGCGTGGGCTCGTCCGGCCACGTGGGTTCCCCGCTCCCGCCCGCCCGCGCGGCGTCTCCGAACCCGGTGCCCGACCGGGACGTGCCGGAGCCGTCCGAGTCCCGGTTCCACTCCTGGATCTGTTGGACGCCGAGGCCGATCACGACGAGCGCGGCAGCGCCCGCCAACAGCAGGCCCATGCCCCCGCTCGCAGCGGCAGCGCCTCCCGCGGCGGCCCCGCTCGCGGCGGCTCCGCCTCCGGCAGCCGCGCCGCTCCCGCCGGACGCCGCCGAGCCGGATGCCGCGCCGCTGGACTGGCCGACGCTCTGCGAGGTCGAGTGCAGCGCGCTCACGGGGGCGTCGGGCGCGGGCGGGACCGCTGAGGTGGCGGGGCTGGCGGAGCCCGTCGGACCTGCCGGCATTCCGTGCGCCGCCACCTGCGACGCCCCGGCGTCCGGTACGGGCGGCGCACCGACGTCCGGCGTGGGACCCGCCGTACCGGAACCGGCACCGGAACCGGCACCAGAACCCGCATCGGCACCACCGGCACCGGTGCCTGCGCCGGGACCGGCTGGCCCCGGCACCACCTGCGGCGCGTACTGCTGGGCGTCGAGCGCCGCCTGAGCACCATGGCTGCTGCCGATCTCCCGCCAGAGCACCACCGCCTGGGCCAGCAGCGTCGCCGCCAGCACCTTCTGGCCGAGCAACAGGAAGCGGACCGCCCGCTCGTGGGTGAAGTACGCCCTGGCCGCGTTGTCCCCCGCCTGGTCGGCGGCGCGCTGGCCCTGATCCAGCAGTCGGCCCCACACCCCCACCCGCAGTGACCGCGCCAGCAGGGGCGACACCGCCCGAGCGAGGCGCACCGCGCGGTCCGCCTGTCCGTGCCGCTCGGCGAGTTGCGCCGCGATCTCCAGTGCCCGCGCATGATCGGCGACGTCCGCAGGCGTGACGCCCGGGGCGGTCGCCCACTGCGCGAAGTGGTCGCAGAGCCGGTCGGCGGGGAAGGGCTCGGACACCCGGCGCCGCACTTCGGGCACCGCGTCCGCGGCGGCCCGGTAACCCCGCTCCGTGGCGACGACGAGGCCCAGCCCCGCCAGCTCGGTGCAGAGGGCGTCCGGGTCGGACACGTCGCACAGGGTGCCGACGTGCCCTGCGGACAACTCCGCGCCCTGCAACGTCGCGAAGAGGTTCAGCGCACGCAGCTGCGCCGCGCCGAGCCGCTGGAACAACAGCGGGAGCAGGCCGCTGATCTCCGCGGGGCGGGGCAGCGTCACGCTGCTCGCCCCGTCGACGCGGGCGAGGCCCGCGGCCCGCAACAGCAAGAGGGGGAGCCCGAGCGCCAGCGTGCACAGCTCGTCGGCGGCGGCGCGTTCGCCCGCCGGCAACGGCCTGCGCAGTTCCCTCGTCAGCAGGGACAGGCTGGCCTCGGGGCCCAGTCCCCGCAGCTCCACCGACGTGCTCTCGCCGAGCAGGGTCCGCTCCCGGCTGGCCAGGACGAACGTCGCAGCCGGGGCGGCGTCGGTGAGCGCGCGCAGTTGCCGCAGGTCCAGATCCACGTCGTCCACGTAGACCATCAACTCCAGCTGTGCCAGCAGGCGCTGCACCTCCGTCCGCGACGGCGCGTAGTCCGGAGCTTCGTAACAGGCTTCGAAGATCTTCTGGGCGAGGTCGTCGACTTCGTGGTCGATGGCGCTCAGGAAGATCACCCCGTCCCGTCCGGGCTCCAGGCAGTGCGCCGCGTACCGCAGCAGCGCGCTCTTGCCCACCCCCGGCGGCCCCCAGACCTGCACCAGACCGCCGCCCTCCTCGACGGCCGCTTCCAGGGCGTCCAGGTCCCGCTCCCTGCCGACGGGTTCACGCTGCCGGCGCGGGAGCAGCACGGCCTGCTCGCGGCGCACCGGTGCGGGGCGCTGCTGGGGCGCGATCAGGGTGACGTGCGAGCCGTCGCCGTCGATCACGACGTTGTGGTTGCCCACGACCACGGGCCCCGACGCGTCTCCGTCGACGGACGCGCTGTACGAGTCGCCCGTCCGCCCGGCACCCCGCTGCGGCCCCGACCCGTTCTGCCCGTCGCCTCCGGCCGGCTCCCGTCGGTGCATGTCTGGTTCGCCCATGGCTATGTCTCAATCCCGGTCGCGCGGAGCGTGACGGCCTCCTCGGCTGACCACCTTGACCGGCCGTCGATCTTCCGAAGCCCCTTGGTACAGCAGCGAGTTCTGCGGCCCGGGAGCCCCACCACCCCGTCGGTGAGGGACACACGCTAGTGAGCACGTCTGCAGGCGATTCCGTCTTACGACAGTTTCTCGGCACTTTTTCCACAGCTCGTGCCCACCAGCCCACGGCCCGATGCCCGCGTCCGGGACGCGGCGGCCGTCACGGCTGGTCGTTGGCGATGGCGTTCAGCCGGGCGAGGTCCTCGACCTTGATGGCGCGGTAGCCCGTGGAGATGACCCCCGCTTCGCGGAGCCGACGGAGCGCCTTCTGCACGGTGGGCTCGGCCGCCCCGGACAGGGTCCCGAGCTCAGGTTGGGTGATCGGCCAACGGATCACGATGCCGTCGCCCGCGTGCTCGCCGTGGCTCAGCGCGACCTGGTACAGCACGCGGGCCAGCCGGGTGGGGGCGTCGCACCCCGTGAAGTCGACGCGGTAGCTGTTGGCGGCACGGAGTTTGGCGACGATGGACGCGTTGACCGCGTGCGCGATCGCGGGCTCCCGGTCCAGGAAGGAGAGGAAGCCCTTGCGGTCGAGCACTCTGGCGGTCACGATCCCGCACGTGGTGACCGTCGCCGACCGGGGCTTTCCGTCCACCGCGGCGAGTTCGCCCACCAGTTCCCCGCCCATGCGGACGGCCAGCAGCGCGTCCCGGCCGTCGCGGGTGCGCCCGGTCGCCTTGACCACTCCGTCGACGAGGAGCAGGACGAAGGCGGTCTCGTCGCCCTCGCGCATGAGGACGCGGCCCGCCTCGTACCTCACCCGCGTACCGAGCGCGAGGAGCCGGCTGCGGGCCGACGGGGCGAGGGAGCCGAGCAGGCTGGACCGGGGCCAGGTCCACTCCCCGCCCGCGCGCCGGTCGTTCCCGCCGCGGTACGGCGCCGTGCCGCTCATGCGTCTTCGCCTCCCGGCAGCCGGTCGGACCCAGTATTGCTACGGGATTCCGGGCGTTCAATCAGTGCACAGTAGGCGTCCGACAGACGCGTCGACCGTCTTTCCCCGTTTCGACACCAGGAGGTGCGCATGCGTGTAGAGCCGGAGTACCGGGCCTTGTTCGCCGTGGACATCGAACGCTCGGCCGGACGCGGCGACTCGGCGTTCCTGGAGATCCGCCACGCCCTGCTGTCCGCGCTCCGCGAGTCGTTCGGGCGGAGCGGGATCGACTGGGACGCGTGCCTGTGCACCGACCTCGGCGACGGCATCCAGGTGACCGCACCGGCAGGGCTGTGGAAGACGAAGCTGATCCACCCGCTGATCCACGAACTCGACGCCCGCCTCCACGCCCACAACAGGCTGGCCGGTCCGCTGACCCGGATCCGCGTTCGGATCGCCCTGCACGCGGGCGACGTCCACCTCCACCCCGACGGCCAGGTCGTCGGCCGGCCGCTCGAAGTGCTGGCCAGGCTGCTGAACGCAGCACCGACCCGGGTCGCCCTCAACCGGGCCCCCGACGCGGTCGCGGCGCTGATCGTCTCGCAGCACTTCCACGAGGAGACCGTCTGCCACGGCTATCCAGGGATCGAGCCGGCCGCCTTCCACGGCGTCACGGTCACGGAGAAGGAGTACGTCGCATCCGCGTGGCTCCACGTTCCCGGCCAGCGGACCAGCGCGCCCGCTCCGGAGGGAGCCGCGCGGCCCCCCGCAACCGCCGACACCGCTGAAGGCCCCCGGACCGGCGCCCCCGTCCGACCGGAGACCGGCACCGGCACCGGCACCGGCACCGGCACCGGCACGATGCGCAACAAAGCCAAGGGGAACGGCTCCGTCTACGCGGTCCAGAGCGGCACCCAGAACGTCCGAGTCACCGACCGCAGGACCTGACCCCCGCAGCCCACGGAGCTGCCGGAAGACGCAAAGGAGCCCCGCACCTTCGCAGGTGCGGGGCTCCTTCGTTGGCTGGTGCGCCTAGATCACTTGGTGATCTTGGTGACCTGGCCGGCGCCGACCGTACGGCCACCCTCGCGGATGGCGAACTTCAGGCCCTCCTCCATGGCGACCGGCTGGATCAGCTCGACCGTCATGGTGGTGTTGTCGCCCGGCATGACCATCTCGGTGCCCTCGGGGAGGGTCACGACGCCGGTCACGTCCGTGGTACGGAAGTAGAACTGCGGGCGGTAGTTGTTGAAGAACGGGGTGTGACGGCCACCCTCGTCCTTCGACAGGATGTACGCCTGCGCCTCGAACTCCGTGTGCGGGGTGACCGAGCCGGGCTTGATGATGACCTGGCCGCGCTCGACGTCCTCGCGCTTGATGCCGCGGAGCAGCAGACCGACGTTCTCACCGGCCTGGCCCTCGTCGAGCAGCTTGCGGAACATCTCGATGCCGGTGACCGTGGTGGTGGTCTTCTCGGTCTTGATGCCGACGATGTCGACGGTCTCGTTGACCTTGAGGACACCACGCTCGATGCGACCGGTGACGACGGTGCCACGACCGGTGATCGTGAAGACGTCCTCGATCGGCATCAGGAACGGCTTGTCCACGTCGCGCTCGGGCTGCGGGATGGCCTCGTCGACGGCCTTCATCAGGTTGAGGACGGACTCACCCCACTCCTTGTCGCCCTCAAGGGCCTTGAGCGCGGAGACCTTGACGACCGGCAGGTCGTCGCCCGGGAACTCGTACTCGGAGAGCAGCTCACGGACCTCGAGCTCGACGAGCTCCAGGATCTCCTCGTCGTCCACCATGTCGGCCTTGTTCAGGGCGACGACGATGTACGGGACGCCGACCTGGCGGGCCAGGAGCACGTGCTCCTTGGTCTGCGGCATCGGGCCGTCGGTGGCGGCGACCACGAGGATGGCGCCGTCCATCTGCGCGGCACCCGTGATCATGTTCTTGATGTAGTCCGCGTGACCCGGGCAGTCGACGTGCGCGTAGTGACGCGACTCCGTCTGGTACTCGACGTGCGCGATGGAGATGGTGATACCGCGCTGGCGCTCTTCGGGCGCCTTGTCGATCTGGTCGAAGGCCGAGGCCTCGTTCAGCTCCGGGTACTTGTCGTGCAGCACCTTGGTAATGGCGGCCGTGAGGGTCGTCTTACCGTGGTCGATGTGACCGATGGTGCCGATGTTGACGTGCGGCTTAGTCCGCTCGAACTTCGCCTTCGCCACTGGGGTCCTCCTGTGGAGTGGTTCTGTACGCCTTACTCATCGGCGCCAGGTGATCTTTGCTGGGATGCCGGGGCCCGGGGCACTTCCCACCGGTTTGCTGGGAAATGCCCCCACGGGCTCCGGGAACAAGCCTAAAGCGTGTACTCGGGTGAGTTACTCGCCCTTGGCCTTCGCGATGATCTCCTCGGCGACGTTCCGGGGAACCTCGGCGTAGGAGTCGAACTGCATCGAGTAGCTTGCGCGACCCGAGGTCTTGCTGCGGAGGTCGCCGACGTAGCCGAACATCTCCGAGAGCGGCACCAGGCCCTTGACGACCTTGGCACCGGCCCGGTCTTCCATGGCCTGGATCTGGCCACGGCGGGAGTTGATGTCGCCGATGACGTCGCCCATGTAGTCCTCGGGCGTGGTGACCTCGACGGACATCATCGGCTCAAGCAGCACGGGGCTGGCCTTGCGAGCGGCCTCCTTGAACGCCTGCGAACCGGCGATCTTGAAGGCGAGCTCGGAGGAGTCGACCTCGTGGTAGCCACCGTCGAGGAGCGTCAGACGGACGCCCGTCATCTCGTAGCCGGCGAGGATGCCGAACTGCATGGCCTCCTGCGCGCCCGCGTCCACCGAGGGGATGTACTCCTTGGGGATGCGGCCACCGGTGACCTTGTTCACGAACTCGTACGCCGTGTCGCCGCCCTCGATGGGCTCGATCGCGATCTGCACCTTCGCGAACTGACCGGTACCACCGGTCTGCTTCTTGTGGGTGTAGTCCACGCGCTCGACGGCCTTGCGGATCGTCTCGCGGTAGGCGACCTGCGGCTTGCCGACGTTGGCCTCGACGCGGAACTCGCGGCGCATCCGGTCGACCAGCACCTCAAGGTGAAGCTCGCCCATACCACCGATGATGGTCTGGCCGGTCTCCTCGTTGGTGTGCACCTGGAAGGAGGGGTCCTCCTCCGCGAGACGCTGGATGGCAACACCCAGCTTCTCCTGGTCACCCTTGGACTTGGGCTCGATGGCGACCTGAATGACCGGCGCCGGGAAGTCCATGGACTCCAGGATGACCGGGTTCTTCTCGTCGCTCAGCGTCTCACCGGTGGTGGTCTGCTTCAGGCCCATGACGGCGACGATGTCGCCCGCGCCCACCGACTCGATCTCCTCACGCTTGTTCGCGTGCATGCGGTAGATCTTGCCGATGCGCTCCTTGCGGCCCTTCACGGAGTTCAGGACCGCGGTGCCCGAGTTCAGGCGCCCGGAGTAGATCCGGATGAAGGTCAGCTTGCCCAGGTGCGGGTCGCTCGCGATCTTGAACGCGAGGGCCGACAGCGGCTCGTCGTCGGACGGCTTGCGCTTGACGACCAGCTCCGGGTCCTTGACGTCGTGGCCCTCGATGGCCTCGACGTCCAGGGGGGACGGCAGGTAGCGCACGACCGCGTCGAGCAGGGGCTGGACGCCCTTGTTCTTGAACGCGGTACCGCAGAACACCGGGGTGACCGTCGTGCCCGCGGACTTGCCGGAGGCGATGGTGATGCGACGGACGGCGGCGTACAGCTGCTCCTCGGTGGGCTCCTGGCCCTCCAGGTACAGCTCCATGATCTCTTCGTCGTTCTCGGCGACGGTCTCGACCAGCTTGCCGCGCCACTCCTCGGCGGCCTCGGCGTGCGTGGCCGGGATGTCGACGACGTCGTACATCTCGCCCTTGGCGGCCTCGGCGGACCAGACCAGGGCCTTCATGCGGACCAGGTCGACGACGCCCTTGAAGTCGGCCTCGGCACCGATCGGGAGCTGCATCACGATCGGCGTCGCACCCAGGCGGTCGCTGATCATGTCGACACAGCGGTGGAACTCGGCACCGGTGCGGTCGAGCTTGTTGACGAAGCAGATGCGCGGGACGCCGTAGCGGTCCGCCTGACGCCAGACGGTCTCGGACTGCGGCTCGACACCGGCGACACCGTCGAAGACGGTCACGGCGCCGTCGAGGACGCGGAGCGAACGCTCCACCTCGACGGTGAAGTCGACGTGGCCGGGGGTGTCGATGATGTTGATCGTGTGATCGACGTCTTCGAGCGGCCAGTGGCAGGTGGTCGCGGCGGACGTGATCGTGATGCCACGCTCCTGCTCCTGCTCCATCCAGTCCATCGTGGCAGCGCCGTCGTGGACCTCACCGATCTTGTAGCTCACACCGGTGTAGAAGAGGATGCGCTCGGTGGTCGTCGTCTTGCCCGCGTCGATGTGGGCCATGATCCCAATGTTGCGGACCCTGGCCAGGTCAAGCGAAGTGGTGGCCATGTGGCTCAGTCTTCTCTCGGTTCTCGATGGGGGTAGCGACTACCAGCGGTAGTGCGCGAAGGCCTTGTTGGACTCGGCCATCTTGTGCGTGTCCTCGCGCTTCTTGACCGAAGCGCCGAGGCCGTTCGAGGCGTCGAGCAGCTCGTTCATCAGGCGCTCGGTCATCGTCTTCTCGCGACGGGCGCGGGAGTAGCCGACGACCCAGCGGAGCGCGAGGGTGGAGGCGCGACCGGGCTTGACCTCGATCGGCACCTGGTAGGTCGCGCCACCGACACGGCGGGACTTGACCTCGATGGACGGCTTGACGTTCTCCAGCGCGCGCTTCAGCGTGATCACCGGGTCGGCGTTGGTCTTCTCGCGAAGACCTTCCATGGCGCCGTACACGATGCGCTCGGCGGTGGAACGCTTGCCGTGCAGCAGGATCTTGTTGATGAGCGAGGTCACCAGAGGAGAGCCGTAGACCGGGTCGATGATGACCGGGCGCTTCGGGGCGGGGCCCTTACGAGGCATTCTTACTTCTCCTTCTTGGCGCCGTAGCGGCTGCGGGCCTGCTTGCGGTTCTTGACGCCCTGGGTGTCCAGGGAACCGCGGATGATCTTGTAACGAACACCCGGCAGGTCCTTCACACGGCCACCACGCACGAGCACGATGGAGTGCTCCTGCAGGTTGTGTCCCTCACCCGGGATGTAGGCCGTGACCTCGATGCCAGAGGTCAGACGCACACGCGCGACCTTACGGAGGGCCGAGTTCGGCTTCTTCGGGGTGGTCGTGAACACGCGCGTGCAGACGCCGCGGCGCTGGGGAGAGCCCTCAAGCGCGGGCGTCTTGTTCTTCTCGACCTTGTCCTGCCGGCCCTTGCGGACCAGCTGCTGGATCGTAGGCACTACTTCTCCGGTTTCTGTGTGCCGTTAGTAAAACTAACCTGGAACGTCGCCGACCCACGCGGTCGGGTGTGTCGAAGCTGCGGGGCTCCTCCGCAGAGCGGAGAGGGCGCAGATTGCGGTGGCCGGTCAGAGGGCTCGCGTGCGGTTGAGGACACGCACAAGAGCCCAGGCACACCCCAGGCACAAGGTCTGAGCGTACCTACCGCACGGACTTGGGTCAAAACAAATGCCCACGCACGCGACAGCCCGGGCGGCCTCACGGAAACGCCTCGTTCGGGCGGGCGTACGCAGGGCGCGCCAGGTGCCGCGGCCGGGCGGCCCACGAGGGGGCCGTGGCGGTCGTCGGCAGGTCAGTGGCGGGGTCCGCGCTCAGCCCGCGGGCGGCCGGAGGGGGTCAGTCCGCGGTCCGGCGGCGGCTCTCCCTGCGGGAATCACCCTCCGTGACGCCCTCGCTGTCGGGCTCCAGGAACTGGTTCACCACCTTGACGAAGACGCCCATGCGGTCGTCGGGGACGCCGAGCCAGCGCGCGAAGTCCTCCAGGGTGGGCCGGGGCCCGGCGGGTGGCGCGAGGTCCGCACCGAGCGGAAGTTCCTCGGGGGTGACCCGTCCGGACCGGATCAGCATGTCGCGTACGGACACCCCGAGCAGCGGGGCGATCCGGCGCATGGTCTCCAGGTCGGGCATGCTCTGGCGCTGTAGCAGACGGGTGACCGCGGCCCGGTGCACCCCTGCTTCGTCGGCGATCCTGGACTTTCCTCCGCCGCGCGGACTGTCGATGTCGTAACCGCGCTCTCGCATCAGGCCCTCGACCCAGCCCGCGAATTCGTCCAGCCCATGAGTCGTCATGCACTGCTCCTCACTAGCTTCAGATGCACACTCTAGCGTGCTTGCGCGCACGGAATTACGTGATCGAGGGTCCCCTGAGCGGCGAAACAGCAAAGATCCCTTCACATCTTAGTTGCGCGCGTGCACGCAACATGTCAAGGTGACTGCCCATCCCGCTCAGCGGCCACCTGAGCCCCTGGGACCCCATTCGTCCCGTGGGCGCCCCGGCGGCACTCATCCGTCATCCGGCCCTTCGGACCCTGGAGAGACGCCTTGCCCCTGCCCGACACCACCCCCTGGCAGCTGTCCGCCGCGTGCGTCGGGCTCCCCCCGTCCGTCGTCTTCGCCCGCCGGGCCCAACAGGCGGCGCCCGCGCTGCGGGCCTGCGCCCGCTGCCCCGTGCAGCGCGAGTGCGAGGCGACGGTCGCGCCGGCCGAGAGCTGGTTCGACGGCGTCTGCGCCGGACGGCTGTGGCGCAACGGGCGCCCGGCGTCGGCGGCGCGGATCGCGCGGGCCGTGGACCCGGAGACCCTCACCGCCCGCACGTCCCGCACGTCCCGTACGTCCCGCACCGCCGGCACTGCCCTGGGGAGTCATCTGTGACCGATCCCGTTCTGCGCGACATCACCCTGTGGACGGCCGCGCTCGTACGCCAGTTCCCCGAGCTGACCGAGGAACTCGCGCCCGGCCGGCAGGGCCCCGCCGGCCCCGCGCCCACCGCGCCCCGCCCCGACCTGGACGAACTCGTGCGCGAAGAGCGCCGGGAGGTCCTGCTGCTCCACAAGCTGCACGGCCTCACCGGCGCCGGGCGCGGCGCGGCGCCGATCCGGCTGCACGTGTCGGACGCCATCCGGGACGTGACCGACGGGGTCGTGGAACTGGAGGAGGCGGTACGGGCACGGCTCGGCCTGCCGCGGCCGGGGCGGGCCCAGGTCGTCGAACGACTGCGGCGGGTCGCCGCTCTCCTCGACGACGTGGCCGGGGACCCGGTCCTCGCCCGGCACATGCGCGACGAACTCCGCCGCATGGCCCGCCGCTGCGCCCGGGCGCTCGGCGACACCGAGCTGGTCGTACGGGTCTCCGGCCGCTGCCCGTGGTGCGACTCGGTGTCGCTGCGGGCCTTCCCGGACCGACGGGCGGTGCTGTGCGTCAACCCGGCGTGCGTGTGCGACGAGGAGGCGTGCGGATGCCAGGACGATCCGGCGTACCGGCACGTGTGGCTGGAGGAACGGTGGGCGGAGCTGGCGGCGGCGGCCGGGTGCGGCGCGGAGGAGTTCGCGGCGGCGATGGAGGAGGTGCCGTGCTGACGCCGGGCAGGTTGGCCCTGCCGACGCTCGTGCCCGGGCCGCTGGCCGCGGCGGAGGCGGGGGTCGCGCCGGCGACGATCCGCAAGTGGGTGCAGCTGGGCCTGCTGACGGCAGCGGGGAAGGCGGGCCGGGCGCAGTTGTTCCGCCTGGAGGACGTCTTCGCCGCGGAGCGCGCGGCGCGCCGGGGCAGGCGGGGCGGACGCGCGTCCCGCGCGGGTGCGCCTGCGGCGGGCTGACGGTTCACGACGAGGCGCGCCTCGTGTCCCTGAGGGGACGCGGGGCGCGCTTGCGTTTGGCGGTTCGGGGTGCCGCGGTTGCCCTGCGGGTGCGCTGGCCCCTGCGGCCCGGTGGGGCGTGTTCGCGCAGTTCCCCGCGCCCCCAACCCCACCGCCGTAACCCTGCGGGTGCGCTGGTCCCTGCGGCCCGGTGGGGGGTTCTCGCGCAGTTCCCCGCGCCCCTGATTCGCTTCCCCCCGTCGCTGACCTGCGGGGAGCCGCTTGGGGCACCGCAGGGCGGCGGGGCGCTCGCCGTCGGGGAAATGGGGCGGACAGTCGCGGGCGGGTCGCAAGGGTGCTGCGGGCGCAGCGTGCGGAGTAGTTGCGTGCGCGCACGCTCTCTGTCACAGTTGGTGCAGCGGCGGAGCTGTGCCCGGGGCAAACCCACACGGCTCCGCCGTCCGCGTTGGGGCGCGGCAGCGCACCCGCAACGCCCGTCAGTCCCCCGCCACTTCACCGAGGTGATCCGACATGACCACACCCCCGGGTGCCTTCCCCGATGTCGAGGCGCTGGTCGTCGACATCCTCAAGGCCGACGCCGCCCTCGTCGCCACGCAGGCGCACATCGCGGTCGACCCGCCGCCCAACTTCAACGGCACCACCCGCGCGGTCCTCGTCAACCGGCGCGGCGGCGCCTGGACCGGGGACCTGCACGTCGACATGCCGTTGATCGAGTTCGAGGTGTACGGACCGACCAAGGCCGACGCGCACGTCCTGTGCAACGCGGCGCGGCGCGTCCTGCTCGCGGCGATCGGCAGGACGTACGGCGTCAACGCGATCACGGACGTCGAGGAGGAGGACGGCCCGCGGTGGCTGCCCGACTACGTGTACCGCGCCGCGAACCGCTACGTGTGCGTGATCCGGCTCTCGCTGAACGTCTTCTGACGCCGGCCGCCACACCACGCACGCACCACCACCCCCACCCGTTCGGCGCGACCGCGTGCCGAACCCCCAGTCGAGGCCCCGCCACCCGGTGGGGCCTTTGCCGTATCCGGGCCGTCCGGCCCGTCTCACCAAGGAGATCCCACCCATGGCAGGAGCCAACTCGTCCGAGATCCGCGTCGCCGGCAGCGGCCGACTGTACGTCGCCGCCGCCGGAACCGAGGCGCCGGCCGCCTTCACCGACAACTCCGCCACCGACTGGACGGCGGGCGGCTGGAAGGACCTCGGCTTCACCACCGCCGACGGCGTCACCTTCGCCAAGAAGGACAAGCTGGAGCCGGTCGACTCGTGGCAGGCCGTCAGCCCGATCCACTTCGTCTACTCGGACCGGGACCTGACGCTGAAGTTCTCGCTGCTCCAGTTCAACGAGGACACGCTGCCGTTCTTCATGGGCGGCGGCGAGGTCAAGAACGAGGGCACGCCCCCGGCCGTGACCGACGTCTACCGCTACGACATCGCCGAGCGCGCGTACGCCGACGTGCGCGCCCTCGGTCTGGAGTTCACCGACGTCAAGGCCGGTACCAACACCGCCGTGAAGTACCGCTTCGCGATCCCGCGCGGCCAGGTCACCGCGTCCGACGACATCAAGCTGGCGCGCAAGTCCGCGGCCACGCTCGGCATCACCTTCACGGCGATGTCCCGCGGCGAGGGCAAGGCGCTGGCGAGCTTCGTGATGAAGGACAACACCTACTCCCCCACGGTCTGACCTCCGGTCCGACCCGCGCTCTGATCCCTGCTCCCTCGGGGGCGGTCGGCCGCGTGACCGCGTGCCGCACCGCCCCCGCCCCTTCTTTCTTCTCCAGCACACGAACCGAGGAGTACGCGTCATGGCCCGTTTCGACGTCAACGCAGCCCGCGCCCAGCGACTGGAGGCGCGCGGTCGCACCTGGTCCTTCGATCTGGACGGCGAGGCCTTCACCCTCCCCACCGAGCTGAGCCGCGCCACCGCGAAGGCGCTGCGCAAGCTCGACGACAACGACGTGGACGGGCTGCTCGCGCTGCTGATGGGCGAGGAACAGTTCGCCCGCTTCGAGGAGTACGACCTCTCGATGCAGGACGTCGCCGCCGTCCTGGAGGCGTACGGCAAGGAGACCGGGCTCGGCCTGGGGGAAGGCTGAGCCTCGCCGCGTTCGTCGACGAACACGCCGAGGCCCTTGAGGCGGACCTGCTCCGCTACTACGGCGTCGACCTGCTGGACTGGCACCGGGGCGAACTCTCCAGCCGTCGGGTCGCGGTGCTGCTGAAGCACCTGCCGGCGGAGAGCGCCGTCAGCCGGTCCGTGCACGGGGAGGCCGCGGACTGGTCCGTCAGCGACCACCTGCTGGCGGCGGTCGTCGACCACCTCGCGGTCTCCAACTGGATGTTCGCGAGCGCCAACTCCGAGGAGGGCGACCAGCAGGATCCGCCCAAGCCGGTGCCGCGGCCCGGCGACGCGTCGAGCGACGCGGCGCAGGAAGCGGAAGCCGACGCCTCAGCGTCGGCGCCGGCCCCCCAGGAGATCGCTCGGTTCTTCGGCTGATGCCACGGCCCCCGGAGTCCGCCCCGTTCAGGGAGCGGCCTCCGGGGGCGGATCCGGCGTGACCCGTTCCGCCCGTTCGACTCGTTCCACCCGTTCGACTCGTTTCACCTGTTCGACTCGTTTCACCTGTTCGACGTGTTCGTCCCTCTCCTCATGTGCCGTCGCTCCGGACCGTCTTCCCCCACCGACCTGCGGCGGCAGCGGGGCCAGCGGCGGCACGATCGGCCGTCCGCGCTTCCCGCGCAGCACCTTGCGCACGATGCGTGCCGCCTGTCTCTCCCGTACCTCCTGTGCGGTGAGCAGTACGGGAGCCTCCTCGGCGACGACGTCCGGCGCGGGCTCCGGAGCCGGCTCGGGAGGAGGTACGGGACGCGCGGCCCACCCCTCGCCGGGGCGGGGCTCCTCCTCGACCGGCTCGCGCGCCGGCGCCAGCCCGTTGACGTGCGCCCGCTCCTGGTGGACGCGTTCCTCCGCACGTACGACGACGTCCGGCGGTTCCATGAGGCGCGCGAAGGGCAGCGCGATGACCTGGGCTCCGTCGCTGCGCACCACGTCGGTGCGGCGCGGCACCCGCACGCCGCGGGCGACCAGCTGGCCCTGGGCGTAGGCGTCCGCGATCAGCTTCTCGTACGAGTTCCGGATGCCGGGCAGCTCCTCCGACACCGCTTCGGCCCAGCCGGCGGTGAAGGCGGCCGTCTCCCGCCGGTCGACCTCGGCGCGCGGCAGCACGACGAGGTCGGAGGGGCGCAGCCCGTGACGGAAGACGAGTTCGGAGATCCGGGCGAAGAGATGCGGCAGGTCAGGGGCGCAATCCAGCCAGTCAATTCCGGAATCGTCCTGATCCGCCCCCAAGTTCCCGTCCATGTGTAAGCAGTGCCTCCCCACCCGTACGGCAGAGGGACCAACGCCCCCCTGACGCGCGCCTTCTGGCGCTCCATCAATGGTGCATGTCTGGCCTTCACACGGGAGACACGGGTCGTTGACGCTCGACAACCCGAACCTTCACGCTCGACAATGATTCGTACATCAGTTCGAACAGCTCGATAGAGTCCAACGCCGGGGTCCGGCGACCGGCCGTGATCCCGTCGCACCGGCACGTGATCGGAAGGCAGGGGACCATGACGCCTCACACCGGAGGAAGCCACGCGGGCAGCACGTTCCACGACCGGCTGGCCACGCTCCTGCGCACCCCTGGACCCCTCGATGTGAAAGCCCTGCTCGCCACCCTCGACGCGGAAGTCGCGGCTCGCGAGACCCACGCGTACAAGGCCGGCTGGAACGACGCGCTCGCGGAACTCCGCGCGAGGCGCGCCTGACCCGATCGGCCCCGCCCGTACGCCCCCACGCCACCCGCCCGCGCGCTTCCCGGGCGGGTGGTTCGCGTGCGCGGGCGCGCACGGGACTCCGACGCAGCGATGCGAGGTAAAGATGGCTCAGACAGGACACGCGGAGATCCTGGACAGGATCGCCGAGCTCAAAAAGGATATATCCGGCCTCAAAACCCCCGGCAAGGACAGCAAGAACGCCAAGGACTACGTCACTGACGCCGAGTTGCAGGCCAAGACCGAAAAAATCATCAAGGCGGTGGAGAAGGGGCCGAAGAAGGAGGAGAAGGCCCCCTGGGAAGCCATCCTCGAACAGCTCAAGCTGGGCCCGCTCGCCGGCGCGATCAAGGACTTCGGCACGGGGCAGATCGTCCTCCTGGGCGCCATGGGCGCCTTGACGCTGCTCATCATGAGCCTCGGCGGAGCCCTCAACACCTTCAGCCGACTCGTCTACCAGCCGATCACCAAGTTGAACGAGCGGCGGCAGATCCGCGCCGGCACGAGGACCGATCCCGCCGAGGGCCGAGTCCTGGCCAGGAACGACCGGGGTGGCATCGAAAGGATGCGCCCCACGGAGGCCGTCGCCGCCCCCGCCCTCCGCGTCATCCGCTCCAACATCGAGGACGAACAGAAGTTCAATCGCATCAAGGACGCCCTCGAAGCCGTCATCCCCAAGATCAGGAAGTTCAACGAGAAGTGGGGCGCAGCCCCCAAACCCGGCCAGGTGAAGAGCCTTGCCAAGGCGCTGGACAAGCTGAACAGCGTACTCGCCAAGCCGAAGTTGGACCCCACCCACTTGGAGAAGGTCTGGAAGGGCGTGGGCGAGCTCAAGACGAAGGTCGACGGCATCGACCTGCCGAAGCTGAAGGACACCGCCACCGCCGCGGCTTCGCTCTCCCGCTCCACGGACAACCTGAGCACCCGCCTCGGCGAGCTCAGGTCCGTCGCGCAGGGCACCGCCGCAGCGCTCGGCAGCTGACCCGCCCCCCACCGAAAGGAGGGCGGGATGAGTCTCGTCCGTTCCATGAAGAACGCCACCACCTCCCTGAATTCCTTCAGGTCCTCGGCGAACGGCGTCGCCCAACCCATCCGGTCCATCGGCAACGCCAGCAGCACCGCGTCCGGCAAGATCCGCTCCCTGCGGTCCGCCTCGCAGTCCTCCAGCACCCAGCTCCGTCGGCTCAAGACCGCCTGCGACCAGGCCGACCGCGCGATGAAGAAGGCCGGCAACACCGGGCAGACGTCCGGGGCGAAGCTCGGCCGGTTCAAGACCGGCGCCGACCGCGCCGCCCAGGGGCAGAACCGGCTCAACCGCTCGATGCGCGGCAACTTCCTCGTACGGCTGCTGGAACTGTTCATGCCGCTCATCGAGACCGTCGTCCAGATGGCGGCCCGCTCGCGGACCATGCAGCGGGTCATCCGGACCGCGTTCAACGCGATCCGCACCGTCATCAGCACCGTCATGAAGGTCGTCGGGCCGATCATGCGCAAGGCCGGTTCCCTGATCAAGTCGGTCTGGAACGGGATCCGGCGGGCGATCTCCACCGTCGTCAAGGCCGTGGCGACCGTGATCCGGACCTACGTCAACACCTGGCGCCGCATCATCACCACGGTCATGAACGCCATCCGGTCGACGATCCGGGCCGTCTGGAACGGCATCAGGTCCGTGATCACCCCCGTCGTCAACTGGATCCGCAGCGCGATCCCGTCCGCCTTCCGGGCCGTCAAGGACCGGATGTCGAGCATCTGGAACGGCCTCAAGGGCATCGCGTCCAAGGCGTTCAACGGCATCAAGGACGGCGTCCGCACCCCCATCAACGCCGTCATCCGGCTGATCAACTCCATGATCGGCAAGCTGAACGGCATCAAGGTCAGCATCCCCGGCTGGGTGCCGATGGTCGGTGGCAAGACCTTCGGCGTCAACCTGCCCACGATCCCCCAACTCGCCGCGGGCGGCGTCGTCCAGCCGCGGCGCGGCGGCGTGCACGCCATCCTCGCCGAGGCGGGCGAGGCCGAGGCCGTGCTGCCGCTGTCCAAGCTGGACCGGCTGCTGGCGCTCACCGCCAAGCGGGCCAAGCTCGCCCAGGCCAAGGCGCGCGCCGGCAGCGGGCGCGCCGGGTTCCACATCGAGCACTACCACGCGGCGGCCGGCAGTGACCCGCAGGCCACCGCCAACGCCCTGATGTTCCTGGCGAAGGCGCGCGGATGAGTGCCCTCGCCGCCGCACTGCCGCTCAACCCGCTGCGCAACGCCGCCACCGCCGCGGGCGGCCTCGGCCGCGGCGTCGGCGGCGTGTCGGACCAGCTGCGGAAGCTGACCTCCGACATCCGCCGGGCGGCGTCCGGGGTCAACCGGGTCGGCCCGGCGCTGCGCACCTCGCTCCCCGCGCTCCAGCAGCTGCGCAACGGCGCGTCGACCGCCGCCGCCTCGGCGAACAAGGTCGCCCGTTCCAACGCCGCCGGCGGCGTCCGTCGCTTCGGTGCCGCCGCCTCCCGCGCCCGCGCGTCCGTCGCCAAGCTCGGCGGCGGACCGCTCGCCGCGGTCCTCGGCCTGATCGTCTCCATGGTCGACGTCGCCGCCCTGCTCAGCGGGCTCATGGGCCGCTTCGGCACCGTGCTGACCATCGCCTCCGTCGCCATGACGGCGGTCAACACCGCCATGCGGGCCAACCCCCTCGGCTTCGTGCTGGGGATCGTGATCCCGCTGGCCGCGTTCCTCATCGAGTACGCGATGAGCACGAAGACCGGTCAGCGGATCGCCCGTCAGGCGTTCGACGCCGCCCTGCGCGGCATCCGGTCCGCGATCGCGGTCATCGGGCCGGTGCTGAAGGCCGTCGGCAACGGCGTCAGAGCGGCCTTCCGCACCGTCCGCAGCCTGATCGGCGGCGCCCTGCGCGGCATCGGCGCCGCCATCGGCGGGATCTCCCGGGCCGGCTCCGCCATCAGGTCCGCGGTCACCGCGCTGCGGTCGATCGCCTCGCGCGCCTTCCGCGGGCTGAAGAGCGCGGTGGAGAGGCCCCTGAAGTGGGTCAGGGACAACGTGCCGAAGTTCTTCACCCGGGCCAAGGACGCCGTGTCCAAGACCCTGCGGGGCATCGGCGACTTCCTGGAGAGCGGGGCGCAGACCGTGCTCGGGGTCATCAAGGGACCGATCAACGGGCTGATCGCGTTCGCCAACTGGGTCATCGACGGGTTGGGGAAGCTCAGCGTCAACATCCTCGGCAAGAAGTTCGGCGTCGACCTCGACAAGATCCCGATGCTCGCCGACGGCGGCGTCGTCTTCCCCCTCGACAACGGCGGCACCCCCCGCATCGCGCCCGCCGAGGACCTGGACCACCGGCCGGTGTCCACCGGTCCCGAGATCCCGCACGGCCCGCGCCGCATCGCGCACTTCCGCGAGGAGCCCGGCGCCGGCCCCCGCGCCGTCGCCGAGGACCTGCTCTTCCTCGCCACCAGCGCCTGAGCGCCCTCGCCCGCGCGCCGTCGAAGCCCTACGAAGCCCTACGAGAGTGAGGTGACGGCCCCATGGCCGAGACCACCAACCCCTACACCGCCGACCTCGCGCCCGGCTCGCTCATCACCCAGGACGGGCAGATGCAGTGGGCCGGGCTCCTCATCGGCACCGGCACCCCCTTCGCCCTCGACCGCTCCGGCCTCACCGGCTGGGAGGACCTGCCGGAGTACGACTCCTCCGACGCCGAGCGCCCCACCTCGCACGGCGCCTGGCCCGGAGCCCGCTACGCCAAGCCCCGCAAGGTCGGCGGCACCGTGTGGATGGCGCCGGAGAGCGGCGCCGGACCGGCCGTCCTGTACGCGCTGCGCCAGTCGTTCGCCCTCCTCGACGAGGAGCGCTGGCTCGCGGTCCGGCTGCACGGCGAGGTGCTGGCCGTACGCGCCCGGGTCAGCCAGCGCGTGATCCCCGCCGACCGGGTCTTCGCCACCCAGGGCGCGGCCAAGGCGTCCGTGCAGTGGACCGCCACCGACCCGCGGCGCTACCAGGTCACCGAACAGCTCGCGATCACCGGCCGCCCGGAACCCGAGTCGGGGCTGACCTGGCCGCTGGCCTGGCCCCTGAACTGGGGCCAGGCCAAGAGCACCGGCGACGTCGTCGCCGAGAACACCGGCTCGGCACCCGCCCACCCCGTGATCGTCTTCCGCGGCCCCTGCGCCATGCCGACCATCACCGAGCGGATCAGCCGCCGCCGGCTGCGGTACGCCATCGACCTGGCCCAGGGCGACGAACTGGTCGTCGACACCGGCGAGGGCACCGTCACGCTCAACGACACCGCATCGCGTCGCCACACCGCCATGGGCGACTCCTCCCCCGAAGAGCTGTTCACGCTCGACCCGGGCCGCTCCGAGCTGTCCTTCCGCCCTGACTCGGCCGGCCCCCAGGCCCAGATGACCGTCCGCTGGCGCAGCGCCGAGTGGTGACGCGCACCCCTCAAGCCCGCCCCGCCGCCCGCCACCAGCCCCAGAGGTGAAAGATGACCGTACGCGCCACCTGGCTCACGCCCACCGGACAGACCCGTGAGGACACCCGCCTCGCCCAGTCCGCCCTGCTGACCCCCGTCGGCACGAGCTCCACCGACCCCACGCTGCGCTCCCGCTCCGGCATCGTGCCCGGTGGGTTCGTCCTGTCCCAGGCCGGCCCGATGTCGTGCACCATCGGCACCGGCCGGGCCGTGATCCAGGGCCAGGACAACGCCCAGGGCGCCTACACGGTCGCCGTCACCGCCCCGGAGACCCTGACCTTCGCCGACGGCGACCCCCTGTACGGCCGGATCGACCTGATCGAGCTCGCCGTGCTGGACAAGGACTTCGACCTCGGCGGCACGGGGACGCACGAGGCGGTCGTACGCGTCGTCCAGGGCACCCCGTCAGCCACCCCCGCGCTCCCCGCCAGCGGCCCGGGCAGCGCGATCCCGCTCTACTCCGTCCGCGTGCCGGCCAGCACCTCGGCGGGCACCGGCGGCATCCTCTGGGCCTCCGCCACCACCCAGCAGCACTACGCCACCGCCGCCCTCGGCGGCATCACCCCGGCGGGCGGCGCCGGCTTCAAGGGCGCGTACGTCGGCCAGTACCGGGACACCAACAGCCAGCTCCAGCGCTGGGACGGCACCGACTGGATCGCCTATCCGCGGGCCGTCGGCGGCATCGCGTCCAGCGAGGTGACCACCGGTGCGTACGCCGGTCAGTACCGGGACGCCGACGGCCACCTCCTGCGCTGGGACGGCAACAGTTGGACGTACGTCGAAGGTCGTTCGTCGGTGCTGCTCAGCGTGGCTCAGACGACCGCGCAGTCCGTCCCGCCCAACGTCTGGACCATCCTCACGTTCCAGAGCTCCGACGTCGACGACGCCAGGGCCTGGAACGGCAGGGACACCTACACCGTGCCGCGGACGGGCTGGTGGCGGGTCTTCGCCCACGTCGCCTGGGGCGGCGACGCGGCCGCGGGCACCCGCGGAGCCCGCGTCGTGATCAACGGCGTGGGCCTGGCCCGCGCCACCTGGCTGAGCCAGCCCAATGCCACTGCCCACCTCACCGTCGGCGGCCAGTGCCTGGTGCGGCTGAGCGCCGGGAACACCGTCCAACTCGCCGGCCACCAGACGAACAAGGACCCGGTGCGGACGCTCGGCGGCTCCGGCTACGCCACCACCCTCGGCGCGGAGTGGATCAAGTCCTGACCCCGCCGACGCCTGAAAACCCCTTCCCGTCCGACGTACGACAGGAGAACTCCATGAACATGCGCAGCAGTTGGCTCAAGGAGACCGGCCAGACCCGCGAGGACACCCGCCTCACCCAGATCGGCGCCACCACCCCCGCCAACACGGTGGAGGCGCACTCGGGCATCCTGCCCGGCTCGTACGAGGGCCTGCACCGGCTGTCCGGGTTCTGGCTGGGGAACAAGGACGCGATGACGGGCACGCTGCACGGCGGGCGCGCCGTGATCCAGGGCCCCGGCGGCCAGGGCGTCTACCCGGTGGCTCTGACCTCCCCCATCGACCTGCCCTTCGCCCCCGGTGACGCCCAGTACGGGCGGATCGACCTCGTCGTCATCAGGATCTACGACGGCCTGTACGACGCCTCCAACCGCTACGACGCCGTCGCCGAGGTCGTCCAGGGCGTTCCCGGCCCGACCCCGGCGCCGCCGGCGGTGCCGGCCGCCGGCCTGCCGCTTTTCGAGGTGACCGTGCCGGCCGGCGCCAGCGCGGGCAACGGCGGCATCAACTGGGGCACCGCCCTCAAGGACCGGCGCACCACGGTGGTGTCGGTCGGCGGCATCCTGCCCGCCGTGGGCGAGGTCCGCCGGGGCGCCTACCCCGGCCAGTACCAGGACTCGACCGACGGGACGCTCCAGCGCTGGGACGAGCGGGACTGGGTCTCCTACCCGCGGGCGATCGGCGGCATCGCGCCCGCCGGCGCGATCACGAACGGCAGCTACGTCGGCCAGTACCGGGACACCGCGGGCGGAGTGCTCCAGCGCTGGAACGGCACGGTGTGGCAGCCGGCGGCACCGTACCCGGCGTACGTCGAGAACCGGGACGGCGGAAGCACCACGTCCCTCACGTACACCCCCACGCTCACGGGCCGCCCCCCGGCCCCGCTCGCGATCACCTTCACCGCGCCCCCCTCCGGCAAGGTGCTACTCGCCTACGGGAACTCCGCGATGATCGAGCGGAACGGCACCGGTCAGCAGTTCACCAGCGTGCGCGTCACCCAGGGCGCCACCCTCGTGCAGGACGCGACCGACGAGTTCGCCGCCAAGGCGGCCGGTGCCAACCACACGTCGGTCTCCACCCAGCTCCTGCTGGCGAACCTCCAGCCGGGGACCGCGTACACCATCACGGCGGTGCACCGCGTCAAGGACGCCACCCAGCCCGGCTGGTTCGACCACGTCTTCATCCGCGTCGACGCGATGGCGTGAGGACCCCCATGTCACCGTCACTGAACACCCCCTATCGGGCGATCTTCGCCGATCTGCTCACCGACCAGACCATCGACATCCTGCCGCTGCGGGACGTCCAGATCGACGACTACATCGGCAAGCCCGGCTCCCTGTCGGGCACCGTGCCGATCCCGGACGCCGCGATCGCCGAACGGGTGCACCGCGTCGAGGAGGGCCGCACCGCGGTCTACCTGGAGCGCGGCGGCGACCTGTGGTGGGGCGGCATCATCTGGACCAGCACGCTCCAGAGCAGCGAGCGGGGCGTGCTGACGCTCGGCATCCAGGCGGCCACCTTCGACTCGTACCCGGGTCGGCGCCGGATCCGCAAGGACATGCCGTTCACCAACGCCGACCAGCTCCAGGTGGCCCGCACCCTGTGGCGGGAGCTCCAGTCCAGCCCCGGCGGCGACATCAAGGTCCGCTACGGCGACGAGGTGGCGAACCCGCCGCAGCTCGTCACCACCGCCTGGCGGGACGGCGACGAGACCCTGTACTCCGAGGCGCTGGACCAACTCGCCGCACTGTCGGGCGGGTTGGAGTACCACGTCGCCGTCTACCGCGACCCGGCCACCGGCGAGCGGGTGCGCCAGCTGCGGCTCGGCGCACCACGGCTGCGCACCGGCAGCACCGACATCGTGCTGGACCGGCCGGGGACGATCCTGTCGTACTCCTTCCCGCGCGACGCGACCCGCGGCGGCACCACGTCCCGGGCCCGCGGCGCCTCGGTGAACAGCAACCAGGCCGCGGAGTCCCGCCCGCTGATCTCCCAGGAGGAGACGGCCGACGACCTGCTCGCAGGCGGCTGGCCGCGGGTGGACCTCTCGTCGGACCACAACGAGGTCAGCGACCCGGCGGCACTCGCGTCGCTCGCCGTGTCCACCCTGGCGCAGGCCCGCGGCGCCGTGATCGTCCCGGAGATCACGATCCGGCTCGGCGGGGTCGTCCCGCCGGCGCTGCTCGGCCGCTCCGCGCGCATCCGGATCACCGACGAGTGGCATCCGCAGGGGCTCGACGCCCGTTACCGGATCATCGGCGTGAAGGTGCGGCCCCCGGAGCGCGGTCGCGCCGACACCGCCGAGCTCTATCTGGAGGAGTCCTGATGCCCCAGCTCCCCGAGGACATCATCGACCAGATCAACGCGATGAAGCGCCGGCTGCACGTGCTGTCCCGGGCGGTCCACCACCGCCCGGCGCTCAACCGGGTCAGCGGCGGCGCGGTGGAGATCGTGAACGGCGGCTCGCTCGCCGTGCGGGCCTCCGACGGCCAGCCCGTGTTCCAGGTGAGCGACGCCGGACTGGCCCGCCCCTGGCTCGCGCTGCTGGCCCCGCAGGACGTCCGCACCACGGCCTGGCCCCAGACGACCTCCGCCGCGTGGACGACGATCAGCCAGAGCGTGAACCCGATCTGGCAGCCGAAGATGCGCCTCCAGCTCACCACCCGCGCCTCGTCCGGCGCCACCGGGCAGATACGGGTGCTGATCGACGGCGTGCAGTGGGGGCTCCCGGTCGCCGCCGGCCAGCCCTTCGACCACACGGGCGCGGTCGCCACCAGCCTGCCCGCCGCCTTCGGCACCACGATGAAGGTGGAGGTCCAGGGCCAGGTCACCAGCGCCACGGGCACCGTGTACGCCCAGACCCTCGCCGTCTACGGAACCCAGAACTAGCCCGCATCCCGTACGTGGCTCGACCCGCGCCCCGCGCCCTCGCGGCCGGGGCCGCTCTCATTCCTGGAGGCCCACCATGGCCACCCCGCTGACCGCCGACCGCCTCGTCGCCGCACTGCGCGCCGAGGGCGTCACCGTCGTCGAACGCACCGGCTGGCGCACCCACAACCGCAACCACACCGGCGCCTGGGGACCGGTGAACGGCGTGATGATCCACCACACCGTCACCTCCGGCACCACGGCGTCCGTCGACCTCTGCTTCCGCGGCCACTCCGAGCTCCCGGGCCCCCTGTGCCACGCCGTCATCGCCAAGGACGGCACGGTCCACCTCGTCGGCAACGGCCGCGCCAACCACGCCGGCGGCGGCGACCCCGCCGTCCTGCGGGCCGTCGCCGACGAGCGCTACGGCGCCCGCCCGCCGGCCACCAACCAGCACCAGGGCAGCTCCGGCGCCGTCGACGGCAACGCCCGCTTCTACGGCTTCGAGTGCATCAACCGCGGCGACGGCAAGGACCCCTGGCCCGCCGCCCAACTCGACGCCATCGAACGGGCGTCCACCGCCCTGTGCCGGGCCCACGGCTGGAGCGCCAAGAGCGTCATCGGCCATCTGGAGTGGTCCAACCGCAAGGTCGACCCGCTCGGCTTCACCATGCCCGACCTGCGCGAACGCATCGCCCGCCGACTCGCCGGAAAGCCGACGGCCCCGCAGCCGCCCAGCGCGACCAAGCCCCCCGCGGCCCGCCACCACCCCTTCCCAGGCGCCGACTTCTTCACCGAGGCGCCCCGCTCCGCCCTGATCACCGCGATGGGCCGCCGCCTCGTCGCCGAGGGCTGCTCCGCGTACGCCGTCGGCCCCGGCCCCCAGTGGTCCGACGCCGACCGCCGCTCGTACGCCAAGTGGCAGCACAAGCTCGGCTACCGCGGCACCGACGCCGACGGCTGGCCCGGCAAGAAGAGCTGGGACGCCCTGCGCGTCCCCCACACCCCCTGAACCCCGCCCCGTCTCCGCCCCGGAAAGGAGCTCCCGTGTCCGAAGCCGCCAGGCGGACCGCCCGTACGGTCCTACAGAGCGCCGTCGGCATCGCCGTCGTCCTCCCCGCGATCGTGGACGCCTCCGGACTGCCCGCCACCCTGCCCTGGGTGGCCGGCGCACTCGCCGTCGCCGGCGCCCTGACCAGGGTCATGGCGCTCGACGGCGTCCAGCGCCTGCTGCCGTCCTGGCTCCGCAGCGAACCGACACCCGCAGCCGCGCCCGTCCCCGTATCCACCGCTCCGGAAGACCCGGGAGTCGCCGATGACCGACTCTGAACACCAGCACGACCCGGTCGCGGTCGCCGTCGAGCTGGAACGCATGCGCGGCACCCTCGAAGCCGGCTTCGCCCGGGTCGACGGCGCCCTCGCCCTGCTGGTCCAGCGCAGCGACCAGACGGACAAGCAGCTCGCCGACATGGAGTCCCGGCTGGACTCCCTGGAACGCTCCCGCTGGCCGCTGGCCAGCATCGCCGCCCTGACCGCGAGCGCCGGCGTGTTCCTCGCCGTCTGGGAGATGTCCGGGCGCTGACCCGTACGCGCACACGCCGAAGGGCGGTCACCCCGCACCGGGGTGACCGCCCTTCGTCAGACGCTACGCCGCGTCACTCACTGGTTGTACGGACCGTAGTCGTAGTCCTCCAGCGGAACGGCCTGGCCGGAGCCGGTGCCGAACGGCGAGTAGTCGATGTCGTCGTAGCCGACGGCCGAGTACATCGCGGCCTTGGCCTCCTCGGTGGGCTCCACCCGGATGTTGCGGTAGCGGGACAGACCCGTACCGGCCGGGATGAGCTTACCGATGATGACGTTCTCCTTGAGGCCGATCAGGGAGTCCGACTTGGCGTTGATCGCCGCGTCGGTCAGGACCCTGGTCGTCTCCTGGAAGGACGCCGCCGACAGCCACGACTCGGTGGCCAGCGACGCCTTGGTGATGCCCATCAGCTGCGGACGGCCGGAGGCGGGGTGACCGCCCTCGGTGACCACACGACGGTTCTCGGTCTCGAACTTCGACCGCTCGACCAGCTCGCCCGGCAGCAGCTCCGCGTCGCCGGACTCGATGATCGTCACCCGGCGCAGCATCTGCCGGATGATGATCTCGATGTGCTTGTCGTGGATCGACACGCCCTGCGAGTTGTACACCTTCTGGACCTCGCCGACCAGGTGGACCTGGACGGCGCGCTGGCCGAGGATGCGCAGCACGTCGTGCGGGTTGACCGCACCGAAGGTCAGCGGCTGGCCGACCTCGACGTGGTCGCCCTCGCGGACCAGGACCTTGGCGCGCTTCGAGATCGGGAACGGCGTCTCGTCGCTGCCGTCGTCCGGGGTGACGACGAGCTTCTTCGTCTTCTCGGTCTCCTCGATCCGGACGCGACCGGAGGCCTCGGAGATCGGGGCGACGCCCTTGGGCGTACGGGCCTCGAAGAGCTCGACGACACGCGGCAGACCCTGGGTGATGTCGTCACCGGCCACACCACCGGTGTGGAAGGTACGCATCGTCAGCTGGGTGCCGGGCTCACCGATGGACTGGGCGGCGATGATGCCGACCGCCTCGCCGATGTCGACGAGCTTGCCGGTGGCGAGCGAGCGACCGTAGCAGAAGGCACAGGTGCCGACCGCGGACTCACAGGTCAGGACCGAGCGGGTCCTGACCTCCTCCACGCCCGCGGCGACGACCGCGTCGATGAGCACGTCACCGAGGTCGACGTTGGCCGGGGCGATGACCTTGCCGTCGACCACGACGTCCTCGGCGAGCATCCGCGCGTACACGGACGTCTCGACGTTCTCCGCCTTGCGCAGCACGCCGTCGGCGCCGCGCTCGGCGATCCGCAGCTTGAGGCCGCGCTCGGTGCCGCAGTCCTCCTCGCGGATGATGACGTCCTGCGAGACGTCCACCAGACGACGGGTCAGGTAACCCGAGTCGGCGGTCCGCAGGGCGGTGTCCGCCAGACCCTTACGGGCACCGTGCGTGGCGATGAAGTACTCCAGCACGGACAGGCCCTCGCGGAAGGACGCCTTGATCGGCCGCGGGATCGTCTCGTTCTTGGCGTTGGACACCAGACCACGCATACCGGCGATCTGACGCATCTGCATCATGTTTCCACGAGCACCCGAGTGCACCATCATGTAGATGGGGTTGGTCTTCGGGAAGTTCGCGTTCATCGCCTCGGCGACCTCGTTGGTCGCGCGGGTCCAGTTGTCGATCAGCTCGTTCGTGCGCTCCTGCTTGGTGATCAGACCGCGCTCGTACTGCTTCTGGATCTTCTCGTCCTTGGCCTCGTAGGACGCGACGATCTCCTTCTTCGCCTCCGGGACGACGACGTCCGAGATGGCGACGGTGACGCCGGACCGCGTGGCCCAGTAGAAGCCGGCCGCCTTCAGGTTGTCGAGCGTCGCCGCCACGATGACCTTCGGGTAGCGCTCGGCGAGGTCGTTGACGATCTCGGAGAGCTGCTTCTTGCCGACGGTGTAGTCGACGAAGGGGTAGTCCTCGGGCAGCAGCTCGTTGAAGAGCGCACGGCCCAGGGTGGTGTTCAGCCGGAAGCTGTCGCCCTGCTGCCAGGTGCCGCCGATGCCGTCGGCGCCGGCCTCCTCGTCGACCGGCGGGGTCCAGCCGCGCGGCGGGATGGTGCCCACCGGGAAGCGGATGTCCACCTTGGCCTGGAGGGACAGCTCACGGGCGTCGAACGCCATGATCGCCTCGGCGGTGGAGCCGAAGGACCGGCCCTCGCCGCGCACCTCGCGCTCTTCCTCGTCGGTGGTGAGGAAGAAGAGTCCGAGCACCATGTCCTGGGTGGGCATGGTGACGGGACGGCCGTCGGCCGGCTTGAGGATGTTGTTCGAGGACAGCATCAGGATGCGGGCCTCGGCCTGCGCCTCCGCGGAGAGCGGCAGGTGGACGGCCATCTGGTCACCGTCGAAGTCCGCGTTGAACGCGGTGCAGACGAGCGGGTGGATCTGGATGGCCTTGCCCTCGACGAGCTGCGGCTCGAAGGCCTGGATGCCGAGGCGGTGCAGCGTGGGCGCACGGTTCAGCAGCACCGGGTGCTCGGCGATGACCTCTTCGAGGACGTCGTACACCACGGTGCGACCGCGCTCGACCATGCGCTTGGCCGACTTGATGTTCTGCGCGTGGTTCAGGTCGACCAGGCGCTTCATCACGAACGGCTTGAACAGCTCCAGCGCCATGGCCTTCGGCAGACCGCACTGGTGCAGCTTGAGCTGCGGGCCGACGACGATGACGGAACGCGCCGAGTAGTCGACTCGCTTGCCGAGCAGGTTCTGACGGAAACGACCCTGCTTGCCCTTGAGCATGTCGCTCAGGGACTTCAGCGGGCGGTTGCCGGGGCCGGTGACCGGGCGACCGCGACGGCCGTTGTCGAACAGCGCGTCGACGGCCTCCTGGAGCATCCGCTTCTCGTTGTTCACGATGATCTCGGGGGCACCGAGGTCCAGCAGGCGCTTCAGACGGTTGTTGCGGTTGATGACCCGGCGGTACAGGTCGTTCAGGTCGGAGGTCGCGAAGCGGCCACCGTCCAGCTGCACCATCGGACGCAGGTCCGGCGGGATGACCGGCACGCAGTCCAGCACCATGCCCTTGGGGCTGTTGCTGGTCTGGAGGAAGGCGGAGACGACCTTGAGGCGCTTGAGCGCACGGGTCTTCTTCTGGCCCTTGCCGGTGCGGATGATCTCGCGGAGGCGCTCGGCCTCCTCGTTGAGGTCGAAGGACTCCAGGCGCTTCTGGAGCGCGGCGGCGCCCATCGAGCCGTCGAAGTACGTGCCGAAGCGGTCGCGCAGCTCGCGGTAGAGCAGCTCGTCGCCCTCCAGGTCCTGGACCTTGAGGTTCTTGAAGCGGTTCCACACCTCGTCGAGGCGGTCGACCTCGCGCTGCGCGCGGTCGCGCAGCTGCTTCATCTCGCGCTCGGCGCCTTCGCGCACCTTGCGGCGCACGTCGGCCTTGGCACCCTCGGCCTCCAGCTCGGCCAGGTCGCCTTCCAGCTTCTTGGCGCGGGCCTCGACGTCGGCGTCCCGACGGTTCTCGATCTGCTGGCGCTCGACGGAGACGTGGGCCTCCAGCGACGGCAGGTCGCGGGTGCGGCGCTCCTCGTCCACGAACGTGATCATGTACGCGGCGAAGTAGATGACCTTCTCCAGGTCCTTCGGCGCGAGGTCCAGCAGGTAGCCCAGGCGCGAGGGAACGCCCTTGAAGTACCAGATGTGGGTGACGGGGGCGGCCAGCTCGATGTGACCCATCCGCTCGCGGCGCACCTTGGCGCGGGTGACCTCGACGCCACAGCGCTCACAGATGATGCCCTTGAAGCGGACGCGCTTGTACTTGCCGCAGTAGCACTCCCAGTCCCGGGTCGGACCGAAGATCTTCTCGCAGAAGAGTCCGTCCTTTTCGGGCTTGAGCGTGCGGTAGTTGATCGTCTCGGGCTTCTTGACCTCGCCGTGCGACCACTGGCGAATGTCGTCAGCGGTGGCCAGGCCGATCCGAAGCTCGTCGAAGAAGTTGACGTCGAGCACTATGCGTCAATCCCTCTCAGGGTTGTGTCTCTCAGTGGTCTGTACGGAGTCCTTGGGCTTGCGGCCGGGGCCCTGGCGGGGGCCCCGGCCGGACCCGTCAGACCTCTTCGACGCTGCTCGGCTCGCGCCGGGACAGGTCGATGCCGAGCTCTTCCGCAGCGCGGAAGACGTCCTCGTCGGTGTCGCGCATCTCGATGGACATGCCGTCCGAGGACAGCACCTCCACGTTGAGGCACAGGGACTGCATCTCCTTGATGAGCACCTTGAAGGACTCGGGGATGCCGGGCTCGGGGATGTTCTCGCCCTTGACGATGGCCTCGTACACCTTCACGCGGCCGGTGACGTCGTCGGACTTGATGGTCAGCAGTTCCTGGAGGGCGTACGCGGCGCCGTAAGCCTCCAGCGCCCACACCTCCATCTCACCGAAGCGCTGGCCACCGAACTGGGCCTTACCACCCAGCGGCTGCTGGGTGATCATCGAGTACGGACCGGTCGAACGGGCGTGCAGCTTGTCGTCGACCAGGTGGTGGAGCTTCAGGATGTACATGTACCCGACCGAGATCGGCTCCGGGAACGGCTCGCCGGAGCGGCCGTCGAACATCCGGGCCTTGCCGGACGGCAGGACCATGCGGTCGCCGTCGCGGTTGGGCACCGTGGCCTCGAAGAGACCGGCGATCTCGTCCTCGCGGGCGCCGTCGAAGACCGGGGTGGCGACGTTGGTGCCGGGCTGGACCTCGTCCGCGCCGATCGACTTCAGCCGCTCCATCCACTCCTCGTTGCCCTCGACCTTCCAGCCCTGGCTGGCGAGCCAGCCGAGGTGGATCTCCAGGACCTGTCCCGGGTTCATTCGGGACGGGACGCCGAGCGGGTTGAGGATGATGTCGACCGGGGTGCCGTCCTCCATGAACGGCATGTCCTCGATCGGCAGGATCTTGGAGATGACGCCCTTGTTGCCGTGGCGGCCGGCGAGCTTGTCACCGTCGGTGATCTTGCGCTTCTGCGCCACGTACACCCGGACGAGCTGGTTGACGCCGGGCGGGAGCTCGTCGCCCTCCTCGCGGTCGAAGACGCGCACGCCGATGACCTTGCCGGTCTCGCCGTGCGGCACCTTCAGGGAGGTGTCGCGGACCTCGCGGGCCTTCTCGCCGAAGATCGCACGGAGCAGGCGCTCCTCCGGGGTCAGCTCGGTCTCGCCCTTCGGGGTGACCTTGCCGACCAGGATGTCGCCGGCGATGACCTCGGCGCCGATGCGGATGATGCCGCGCTCGTCGAGGTCGGCCAGGACCTCCTCGGAGACGTTCGGGATGTCCCGGGTGATCTCCTCGGGGCCGAGCTTGGTGTCACGGGCGTCGACCTCGTGCTCCTCGATGTGGATCGAGGAGAGGACGTCGTCCTGGACGAGGCGCTGCGACAGGATGATCGCGTCCTCGTAGTTGTGGCCCTCCCACGGCATGAACGCCACAAGGAGGTTCTTGCCGAGCGCCATCTCGCCGTTCTCGGTGGCGGGACCGTCGGCGAGGACCTGGCCCTCGACGACGCGGTCGCCCTCGACGACGATGACCTTCTGGTTGACCGAGGTGCCCTGGTTGGAGCGGGAGAACTTGGCCACCCGGTAGGTGGTGTAGGTGCCGTCGTCGTTGCCGACGGTGATGTAGTCCGCGGAGACCTCCTGGACCACACCGTCCTTCTCGGCCTTGATGATGTCACCGGCGTCGACCGCGCAGCGGTACTCCATGCCGGTGCCGACCAGCGGCGCCTCGGCCGTGATCAGCGGAACGGCCTGACGCATCATGTTCGCGCCCATGAGGGCGCGGTTGGCGTCGTCGTGCTCCAGGAAGGGGATCATGGCGGTCGCGACCGACACCATCTGGCGCGGCGAGACGTCCATGTAGTCGACCTCGGTCGGGGCGACGTAGTCGACCTCGCCGCCGCGGCGACGGACCAGCACCCGGGCCTCGGTGAAGCGCAGGTCGTCATTGAGCGTGGCGTTGGCCTGCGCGATGACGAACCGGTCCTCCTCGTCGGCGGTCAGGTAGTCCACCTCGTCGGTGACCTGGCCGTCGACGACCTTGCGGTACGGCGTCTCGATGAAGCCGAAGGCGTTGATCCGGCCGTACGAGGCGAGCGAGCCGATCAGACCGATGTTCGGGCCTTCCGGCGTCTCGATCGGGCACATGCGGCCGTAGTGCGAGGGGTGCACGTCACGGACCTCGAAGCCGGCCCGCTCGCGGGAGAGACCACCGGGGCCGAGGGCGTTGAGACGACGCTTGTGCGTCAGGCCCGACAGCGGGTTGTGGTGGTCCATGAACTGCGACAGCTGGCTGGTGCCGAAGAACTCCTTGATGGAGGCGACGACCGGCCGGATGTTGATCAGGGTCTGCGGCGTGATCGCCTCGACGTCCTGGGTGGTCATGCGCTCGCGCACGACGCGCTCCATGCGGGCGAGACCCGTACGGACCTGGTTCTGGATCAGCTCGCCGACGTTGCGGATGCGGCGGTTGCCGAAGTGGTCGATGTCGTCGGTCTCGACCATGATCGAGCGACCCGACGCACCGACGGTCTCGGTCTCACCGGCGTGCAGCTTCACCAGGTACTTGATGGTGGCGATGACGTCGTCGGTGGTGAGCACGCCGGCGTTCAGCGGCTCGTCCGCGCCGAGCTTCTTGTTGACCTTGTAGCGGCCGACCTTCGCCAGGTCGTAGCGCTTGGGGTTGAAGTAGAGGTTCTCCAGCAGCGTCTGCGCCGCCTCGCGCGTCGGCGGCTCGCCCGGACGCAGCTTGCGGTAGATGTCGAGCAGCGCGTCGTCCTGACCCTGGGTGTGGTCCTTCTCCAGGGTGGCGCGCATGGACTCGTACTCGCCGAACTCCTGGAGGATCTGCTCGGTCGTCCAACCGAGCGCCTTGAGCAGGACGGTCACGGACTGCTTGCGCTTGCGGTCGATGCGGACGCCGACCATGTCGCGCTTGTCGATCTCCATCTCCAGCCAGGCACCCCGGGACGGGATGATCTTGGCGGTGAAGATGTCCTTGTCGGACGTCTTGTCGATGGAGGAGTCGAAGTAGACGCCCGGGGAGCGGACGAGCTGGGACACCACGACACGCTCGGTGCCGTTGATGACGAAGGTGCCCTTGTTGGTCATCAGCGGGAAGTCACCCATGAAGACCGTCTGCGACTTGATCTCGCCGGTCTCGTTGTTGGTGAACTCCGCCGTGACGAAGAGCGGAGCGGCGAAGGTGAAGTCGCGCTCCTTGCACTCGTCGATCGAGTTCTTGGGAGGCTCGAAGCGGTGGTCGCGGAAGGTCAGCGACATGGACCCGCTGAAGTCCTCGATCGGGGAGATCTCCTCGAAGATCTCCTCCAGACCGGACTTGGTCGGGACGTCCTGTCCGCTGTCCAAAGCCGCCTCGACGCGAGCCTTCCACGCGGCATTGCCGAGCAGCCAGTCGAAGCTCTCGGTCTGGAGCGCGAGGAGGTTCGGAACCTCAAGGGGCTCTTTGATCTTTGCAAAGGAGATGCGCAGCGGGGCGGTGCTGGCGCCGTTGTTCGTATTCGCGGTCGAGGCGTTGCGCGAGGCGGCCAAGAGGGGGTCCTTCCGAGGGCTCGGACTCACTACGCGCGTACCGGTCCCGTACCGGCACGGGGGAGAAATCCCAGGTGAGGGATGGCTCTGGCCCACTGTGCTCAGACGGGGAATGCCCCTGGTGACGGGCAGGAGGCAGTTAACAGGCAGCGCAAAGGGTCAGTGTAGCCACTTGGCCCACTGATGTCCAGTGCGGGCTTTTCGAGACCCTCGCTGCCCTCGTTGTTCTCAACTCCGCGTCACCCTCGCGCCCGGGAGGCGCACATCGATACTGCCCACTCGGTCACCGATCCATGCCTCGGATCCGGATCGGCGTGACCACGCGTCCTGAGAATTGCGCGCTGCGTGCGGTTCGTCAAGGCCCCCTGTCCGGGACCCGCCCACCGTCGCCGTCACTGACCGGGTACCCCCAGGGACTCAGTGCGGTTCCCCGGAAGGCGGGGCGCACGGAGATGATCACCATACTCCCCGCGCCGCCCGGCGCAAGGCAGCACGGCCGGCGTCGACATGCCGGAAGGGCGACCACCCGGATGGGTGATCGCCCTTCGGCGGTGTCCCGTTACGTCGCTAAGCAGCTTCGATCACGAGACGAGCCTCACAGGCCCCGGCGCGGCCGGATGCCCGCAGCGACTCTGCGACTCTGCAAGTCGACGAGTTACTTGACCTCGACGGAGGCGCCGGCGCCCTTGAGGGCCTCGGCGGCCTTCTCGGCGGCGTCCTTCGCGACCTTCTCCAGGACCGGCTTCGGGGTGCCGTCGACCAGGTCCTTGGCCTCCTTCAGGCCGAGGGAGGTCAGCTCGCGCACGACCTTGATGACCTGGATCTTCTTGTCGCCAGCGCCGGTGAGGATGACGTCGAACTCGTCCTGCTCCTCGACCGCGGCGGCGTCGCCGCCGGCAGCGCCACCCGCGACGACGACCGGGGCCGCAGCGGCAGCGGTGACGTCGAACTTCTCCTCGAAGGCCTTCACGAACGCGGAGAGCTCGATGAGGGTCATGTCCTCGAACTGCGCAAGCAGGTCGTCCTGGCTGAGCTTCGCCATGGTAGGCGTCCTTCCACTAATTCGGCTGGTGCCGGATGTACATGTAGGCGGGCGTACGTGCGGCCCGCTGTGACCGTCGCGTCAGGCAGCGACGGTCAATGCGCGAGCCGAGTTACTCGGCACCGCCCTGCTCGTCGCGCTGGGCACGGAGCGCGTCCACGGTGCGGACGAGCTTCGAGGGAAGCGCCTGGAAGAGCGAGGCAGCCTGGGACTGCTTGCCCTTCATGGCGCCCGCCAGCTTGGCGAGCAGAACCTCGCGGGACTCAAGGTCCGCGAGCTTCTTGATCTCATCGGCGGACAGCGCCTTGCCGTCAAGGACACCGCCCTTGATGATCAGGTTCGGGTTGTCCTTGGCGAAGTCACGAAGACCCTTAGCCGACTCCACCGGGTCACCGGTGATGAAGGCAACCGCCGTCGGACCGTTGAACAGGTCGTCGAGCGAGGAGATCCCGGCCTCGTTGGCCGCAATCTTGGTCAGCGTGTTCTTCACCACGGCGTACTGGGCGTTCTCACCGAGCGAACGGCGCAGCTGCTTGAGCTGAGCCACGGTGAGACCCCGGTACTCGGTCAGCACGGCGGCGTTCGAGCCGCGGAACTGGTCCGCCAGCTCGGCTACCGCGGCAGCCTTGTCGGGCCTAGCCATGAGCGTCGGCCTCCTTCCGGGTGATGAGGACCGCGCGGACCCGAAGGAGGGGGACTGGGCAAAACGAAACGCCCCGGCGCAGGCGCACGGGGCGTAGCTCGACCGAATGGAACCCGGGAGCATGTCCACTGTCACCTGCGCAGGTCGTCCGCTGCTAGCGGATCCTTCGGCCGCCGCATCCTCTTGCGAGCACGCGGCAACGACCAGCGGTCTTTGGCTTCCGTGGCAGCGTACGCGAGGGGCGGCGGCCGAGGCAAATCGCCTCCGGGGCCGCCCCGCGGCGCCCGCGGGGCCGGGCCGTCTCCCCGGGGGTCGTACGGGCCGGGGGCCTCCCGCAGGAGGCCCCTCAGGGCCCGGGAGGGCACCACCGGGACCTGGGGGGCACGGCACCCGCGTCCGGGCCCGGCTCAGCCGTTGAGGTTCTCCAGCGTCTTGTCGACGTCGGCGAGGTCCTTGTCGACCGCCTTCAGCTGCTTGTCGATGTCCTTCATCGCCTGCTCGAAGTCGACGACGTCCTTGGCCGGCGGGGCCTCGACGTGGGCTGCGGCGCCGTACTCCGAGTACTTCGCGGAGATGGTCACCGGGCCCTCCTTGGAGGCCATGACGATGTCCATCTTCACCGGGAACCCGTCCTCGTTCACCCAGACCTGGGTCTCGTACGAGGTGATGCCGGCCCTCTTGACCGCCTTGATCATCTCCTCGCGGTCGGCCTTGCCGAGGACCAGCGAGTCGTTGTTGTTCACCATCTCTTCGACGCTGATCGAGCCCTTGTAGTGCTCGGTGTCGACGCCGTCGACCTTCGCGGAGCCGACGTGCTTGATGTCCTTGGACTCCAGGAGCACGGCCAGGGACTCGGCCGGGCTCTGGTTCATGCTGTCCAGGTTGCCGGTGAGCTGCTTCTCCAGCGCCTTGTTGCCAGACCCCTCGGCGATGGCCTTGAGGTCCATCTTCATCCAGCGCTTGCCACCGAACATCTCGGCGGTCTCAGCGCCCGCGGCGCCCACGTCCGTGTACAGGACGTTGTCGACCCAGATCGTACGGACCTCCGAGGGGCCGCCGAGCGCAGCGGCGCCGCTGGCCGTCACCTTCATGTCCATCACGGTCGGGTCCCAGCCCATGACGCCGGTCATCGTGGTCGCCCCGCCGCCCTCGATGGCTTCCGGCGCGCTGATCGTCATGGCGACCTTGGCGGACTTCGCCTCGGTCGTCTTCTTGAAGGCGGCCGTGAGGACCTTCGTCACTTCACCGCCGGACTGCGGCTTGCCCTCGGAGCTCGCGCCCTTCTTCCCGCCGCCGTCGCCACCGCTCTGGCAGGCGGTCACGCCCAGCACGACGGCCACGGCCGTCGCCGCCAGCCCGGCCCGCTTCCACGAGGACTTGCTCATGCCCCACCCCATTTGCTTGCTTTACGAACTCTTGAACGGTATCTCACGGCTCTGACACCGCCCCACCGGATATCGGCGCCGCCTCGCGCCGCCTCCCCGGGGCCGTGAACGCAAACGAACCGGCCCCCACACCCCGCGAGGGGCGTGAGGGCCGGTTCCAGCCTGCGTGGACCGCGGCTGCCGTCGGATCAGACGGCCGCCGGGTCCTCCTCGACGAGGAGGTTGCGGGTGCGGTTGGAGTCCAGCGGGATGCCGGGGCCCATCGTGGTGGCCAGGGTCGCCTTCTTGATGTAGCGGCCCTTCGCGGCGGACGGCTTCAGACGGAGGATCTCCTCCAGCGCCGCGGCGTAGTTCTCCACCAGCTTGGTCTCGTCGAAGGAGACCTTGCCGATGATGAAGTGCAGGTTCGCGTGCTTGTCGACACGGAACTCGATCTTGCCGCCCTTGATGTCGGTGACGGCCTTGGCGACGTCGGGGGTGACGGTGCCGGTCTTCGGGTTCGGCATCAGACCACGCGGACCGAGCACCCGGCCGAGGCGGCCGACCTTGCCCATGAGGTCCGGGGTGGCGACGACGGCGTCGAAGTCCAGACGGCCCTTCGTCACCTCGTCGATCAGCTCGTCGGCGCCGACGATGTCGGCGCCCGCGGCACGCGCGGCCTCGGCGCGGTCACCGGTCGCGAAGACCAGGACCCGGGCGGTCTTGCCGGTGCCGTGCGGAAGGTTCACGGTGCCACGGACCATCTGGTCCGCCTTGCGCGGGTCGACGCCCAGACGCAGGGCGACCTCGACGGTGCCGTCGAACTTGGCGGACGCGGTGTCCTTGGCGAGACGGACGGCCTCAAGCGGGGCGTACAGACGCTCCCGGTCGATCTTGGCGTCCGCAGCGCGGAGATTCTTGCTGCGCTTCACTTCTGCTCCTGGTGTGTTTCAGGTGTGGAGTCGTGGTCCGGGCCAGCGCCTGGCCCTACCACTCAAGGTCAAGAGGGGTTGAGTCAGCCCACGGCAACTTCTGCTCGGGCTTCCTCACTCACTCGCTCCGCGGACGACCTCGTACCTCGGTCGGCCACTGCGCGAGCTCGATCGTCAGCCCTCGACGGTGACGCCCATCGAACGCGCCGTACCCGCGATGATCTTCTCCGCGGCGTCCAGGTCGTTCGCGTTGAGGTCGGGCATCTTCGTCGTGGCGATCTCGCGGACCTGCTCGCGCGTCAGCTTCGCGACCTTGGTCTTGTGCGGCTCGCCGGAGCCCTTGTCCACGCCCGCGGCCTTGAGGATCAGCTTGGCGGCCGGCGGAGTCTTGGTGATGAAGGTGAAGGAACGGTCCTCGTAGACCGTGATCTCCACCGGCACGACCATGCCGCGCTGCGACTCGGTCGCAGCGTTGTAGGCCTTGCAGAACTCCATGATGTTGACGCCGTGCTGACCCAGGGCCGGGCCCACCGGCGGAGCCGGGTTGGCCGCGCCGGCCTGGATCTGGAGCTTGATAAGCCCCGTGACCTTCTTCTTCTTGGGAGGCATTGCTCTCTCCGGGTCCTAGTGAGAGTTTCCAGCACCCCACCCGATCATCCGGATGGAGGCATACCGCACAACGATAACGGGTATGGCCGCACGGTTAAAAACCGACAGGTCAGAACAGCCACACGGGCGGTTCTGACCTGGTCGGAAGCGAGTGTCAGTTCTTCTGGATCTGGTCGAAGCTCAGCTCGACCGGGGTCTCGCGGCCGAAGATCTCGACGAGGCCCTTGACCTTCTTCGAGTCGGCGTTGATCTCGTTGATCGTGGCCTGGAGCGTGGCGAACGGGCCGTCCGTGACCGTGACGGAGTCGCCGACCTCGAAGTCCAGCACCTGGACCTCGACCTTGCGGGCCGGCGCCGGCTCGCCCTTGGCCTCCGCGGCCTCGCGCGCCGCCTTCTCCTCCGCCTCCGGGGCGAGCATCTTGACGATCTCGTCCAGGGTCAGCGGGTACGGGTCGTAGGCGTTGCCCACGAAGCCGGTGACGCCGGGCGTGTTGCGCACGACGCCCCACGACTCGTTGGTGAGGTCCATGCGGACCAGGACATAGCCGGGAAGCTTGTTCTGGCGGACGTTCTTACGCTCGCCGTTCTTGATCTGGACGATCTCTTCCTCGGGCACTTCGGCCTGGTAGATGAACTCCTCGACGTTCAGCGAGACGGCGCGCTGCTCCAGGTTCGCCTTCACGCGCTTCTCGTACCCGGCGTACGTGTGGATGACGTACCACTCGCCGGGCAGGGTGCGCAGCTCGTCGCGGAGCGCGGCGATCGGGTCGACCGGCTCCTCGGCCTCGACCTCGGCGTCTTCCTCGTCCTCGGAGGCGTCGGCGGCATCCTCGTCGATGACCTCGGCCTCGCCGGCGGAGTCCACCTCGATGTGCAGCGCGGCCTCCTCGGCCGGCTCGCCGGCGGCGGCGTCCGCAGCTTCCGCCTCGTCCGGGTCGACGGCGTCCGCAGCCTCAACGACGTCGAGCTCGTCCTCGGTGGACTCCACGGACTGCACGTTCTCGCCGTCCGGCTCAACGGCCTCGTTCAGGTTCGGGTCAGACACGGTGGCTGCTTCTTCCTCGATACAGATGGGTGGAACATGCAAAAAGGGCGCCGCGCCGATACTCCCGGCCGACGCCACTCCTCGCGGGAGGGATCAGCCGAAGACGTACCCGACGGCTTCCTTGAGCCCATAGTCAATCACGGTCACCAGACCGATCATGATGACGACGAAGATGATCACGACGGTGGTGTACGTCGTCAGCTGGCTGCGCGTGGGCCAGACGACCTTGCGGAGCTCGGCCACGATCTGCCGGTAGAAGAGCGCGAGGCGCCCGAAGGGGCCCTTCTTCCCGCGCTTGCCGCCCTTGCGGGTCTTGTCCCGGGACGACTTGTCCTCGGCATCAGGCGTGTCGATGGAGCCCACGGCATCCGTCACTTTCGTTCACCTGATTCCCGGGTCGTGGCCGTGCCGCGCCCGGTGGAGCCGCACGGCGATTCATTGAACGTACGTACATGCGCACACATCCTGGCGGTGGTGTGTGTAGCAGGGCCGGAGGGACTTGAACCCCCAACCGCTGGTTTTGGAGACCAGTGCTCTACCAATTGAGCTACGACCCTTTGTGGCGTCCCCAACCTACAGCATCCGGAACAGGTCCGAAGATGCGGTCGGTGAGGGCCAACGACCAGTGAGTGTACGTGGTCGCGGCGCTGACGTCGAACGGAAAGCTCCCGAGCGGGTCTTGGACGTGCGCCGCGGGGCCGTCCGCGGGGGCGGCGGAAGCACTCGTGCCCAAGCGGTGAAACGCGCGTGCCGCCCCGGTTTGCCGTCTGGGACGATGGGTCGTATGAGCGCTGTCAACCCATCCGCCGAGCGCCGGGTCTCCGCCCGCGTCGGTGCGATCTCCGAGTCCGCGACCCTCGCCGTCGACGCCAAGGCGAAGGCCCTCAAGGCCGCCGGGCGTCCGGTGATCGGCTTCGGTGCGGGCGAGCCCGACTTCCCGACCCCCGACTACATCGTCGAAGCCGCGGTCGAGGCGTGCCGGACGCCGAAGTACCACCGCTACACGCCCGCCGGGGGCCTGCCCGAGCTGAAGAAGGCGATCGCCGAGAAGACGCAGCGCGACTCCGGGTACGCGGTCGACCCGGCGCAGGTCCTGGTGACCAACGGCGGCAAGCAGGCGATCTACGAGGCGTTCGCCGCGATCCTCGACCCGGGTGACGAGGTCATCGTCCCCGCGCCGTACTGGACCACCTACCCGGAGTCGATCCGGCTCGCCGGCGGCGTTCCGGTCGAGGTGGTGGCCGACGAGACGACCGGCTACCGCGTCTCCGTCGAGCAGTTGGAGGCGGCCCGCACCGAGCGCACCAAGGTCGTGCTCTTCGTCTCGCCGTCCAACCCCACCGGCGCGGTGTACAGCCGCGAGGACACCGAGGCGATCGGCCGCTGGGCCGTCGAGCACGGCCTGTGGGTGCTGACGGACGAGATCTACGAGCACCTGGTCTACGCCGACGCGGTCTTCACGTCCCTGCCGGCAGTCGTCCCGGAGCTGCGGGACAAGTGCGTCGTCGTCAACGGCGTGGCCAAGACGTACGCCATGACGGGCTGGCGCGTGGGGTGGATCGTCGGCCCGAAGGACGTCGTGAAGGCCGCGACGAACCTCCAGTCGCACGCGACGTCCAACGTCTCCAACGTCTCCCAGGTCGCCGCGCTCACCGCGGTCTCGGGCGACCTCGACGCGGTGGCCGAGATGCGGTCCGCCTTCGACCGTCGCCGCCGCACGATCGTGCGGATGCTGAACGAGATCGACGGCGTCCTGTGCCCGGAGCCGGAGGGCGCGTTCTACGCGTACCCCTCGGTGAAGGCGCTGCTCGGCAAGGAGATCCGCGGGCAGCGTCCGCAGACCTCCGTGGAGCTGGCCGCGCTGATCCTGGACGAGGTCGAGGTCGCGGTCGTCCCGGGTGAGGCGTTCGGCACACCGGGCTATCTGCGGCTGTCGTACGCGCTGGGCGACGACGACCTGGTGGAGGGCGTGTCACGGATCCAGAAGCTGCTGGCCGAGGCGCGGGACTGAGGTCCCCGGTGGCTGGAAGTGCGGCTCCGGCCGACCGGAACGGCCCTCGGCGCCCGCTGGCGCCGGGGGCCGTTTCTTCGTTCGGGCAAGCGCCCGATCAGGGAAAACGGCTTCCCGGCACCGGTGTGGTGCGGCAAGATCCGAGGATGGAACGCGTACGTGACGTCAGCCGGCTGCCCAAGGCACATCTGCACCTGCACTTCACGGGGTCCATGCGGCCCGGCACCCTGCTGGAACTGGCCGACAAGTACGGCGTCCATCTACCCGACGCGCTGACCAGCGGAGAGCCGCCCAAGCTGCGGGCCACCGACGAGCGCGGCTGGTTCCGCTTCCAACGGCTGTACGACATCGCCCGGTCCTGTCTGCGGTCCCCCGAGGACATCCAGCGGCTGGTGCGCGAGGCCGCCGAGGAGGACGTCCGGGACGGCTCCGGCTGGCTGGAGATACAGGTCGACCCGACCTCGTACGCCCCGATGCTGGGTGGCTTGATCCCGGCGTTGGAGATCATCCTGGACGCGGTGGAGCGGGCGAGCAGGGGCACCGGGCTCGGGATGCGCGTCCTGGTGGCGGCGAACCGGATGAAGCACCCGCTGGAGGCCCGCACCCTGGCGCGGCTCGCGGTGCGCTACCGGGACCAGGGGATCGTCGGCTTCGGCCTCTCCAACGACGAGCGGCGCGGCATGGCCCGGGACTTCGACCGCGCGTTCGCCATCGCGCGCGACGGAGGGCTGCTCGCGGCCCCGCACGGCGGCGAGCTGACCGGCCCGGCGTCCGTGCGCGACTGCCTGGACGACCTGCACGCCTCCCGCGTCGGCCACGGCGTGCGCGCCGCCGAGGACCCGCGGCTGCTGCGGCAGCTGGCGGAGCGCGGGGTGACGTGCGAGGTGTGTCCGTCGTCGAACGTGGCGCTGGGCGTGTACGAGACGCCGGGCGACGTGCCGCTGCGGACGCTGTACGAGGCGGGCGTCCCGATGGCGCTGGGCGCGGACGACCCGCTGTTGTTCGGCTCCCGGCTGGCCGCGCAGTACGCGTTGGCGCGGCGGCACCACGGCTTCACGGACGGCGAGTTGGCGGAGCTGGCGCGCCAGTCGATCCGCGGGTCCGCGGCGCCGGAGGACGTCCGCAAGAAGCTGCTGGTGGGCGTGGACGACTGGCTCGCCGCCGAGCCCGCGGCTTCCTGAGCCCCAGAAGCCTCAGATGCCTCAGATGCGCCTCAGAGTGAGACGCCGACGGTGACCGGTTCGTTGACCAGGGTCACTCCGAAGGCGCTCTCCACCCCCGCCACGACCTCGCGGGCGAGGGCGAGCAGGTCCGCGGTGCTGGCCTCGCCGCGGTTCGTGAGCGCGAGGGTGTGCTTGGTGGAGATGCGGGCCGGCCCGCTGCCGTACCCCTTGGTGAAGCCGGCCTTGTCGATCAGCCAGGCCGCGGAGGTCTTGGTGCGGCCGTCGCCGGCGGGGTACGCGGGCGGGGCTGCGTCGGCGCCGAGGCGGTCGCGCACCCGGTCGAGGAACGTTCCGTACGCGTCGGCGTCGAGGATCGGGTTGGTGAAGAACGACCCGGCCGACCAGGTGTCGTGGTCGTCGGGGTCCAGGACCATGCCCTTGCCGGCGCGCAGCGCGAGGACGGTGCGGCGGACCGCGTCCAGCTCCGCGCGCTCGCCGGGCTCGACGCCGAGGGACCGCGCCGTCTCCGCGTACTTGATCGGCGCGGACAGCCCTTCGGCGTCCTCCAGGTCGAAGCGGACGCGCAGCACGACGTAGCGGTCCGGGTGCTCCTTGAAGACGCTGTGCCGGTAGGTGAAGGCGCAGTCGGCGTTGGCCAGCGTCACGGTCTCGCGCAGGCGGCGGTCGTACGCGACGACCTCGGTGACGGTGGCGGAGACCTCCTGGCCGTACGCCCCCACGTTCTGGATGGGCGTGGCGCCGGCGGAGCCGGGGATGCCGACCAGGCACTCGATGCCGGCGAGGCCCGCGGCGACGGTCCGGGTGGCCGCGTCCGTCCACACTTCGCCGGCGGCGAGTTCCAGGCGGGTGCCGGTCAGCTGGAAGCCGGTGGTGGCGATGCGCAGCGCGGTGCCGTCGAAGCCCTTGTCCCCGATGACCAGGTTGCTTCCGCCGCCGACGATCAGCAGCGGGGTGCCGGTGTCGTCCGCCTGGCGCACCGCGGCGACGACCTCGTCGTCGGTGGTCGCCGTGAGCAGCCGACGGGCCGGGCCGCCGAGCCGGAAGGTGGTCAGGGGGGCGAGGGGGGCATCGTGAAGTTCGTGCACGGGCACAAGGGTACGAAACGAAGGCCGCCCACTCCGCGCGCCTCGGCCCACCGGGCCGCGGGGGCTCGGTGGGCCGGGGCACGTGGGGTCGGTGGGCGGGGGTTCAGACAGTGACGGGCTGCCGCTCGTCCTCCTGCCCCTGCGGCTCCCAGTCGGCCGCGGGCTCCGTGCGGTCCGTCCGTCGCGTCCCGGGGATCAGCAGCCCGGCGAGGGCCGCGAGCCCGACCGCCGCCGCGCCGATCCACAGCGCCGGCACGATTCCGTCCACGAACACCCGCGGCGAGCCGTAACCGCCCTGCGCGGCGAAGACGGCGCCGAGCGCGGCGACTCCGAGGGCCCCGCCGACCTCCCGCAGCGCGTTGTTCGCGCCGGACGCCATGCCCTCCTCCCCCGGTCGGACGCTGGACATCAGCACGTTCATCGCGGGGGCGAAGAAGAGCGCCATGCCCACGCCGCCGACGAGGAGCGCCGGGAGCAGCGCCGGGTAGGACACGTCGGGGGCGAGTACGAGGGCGAAGAGCGCGAGGCCGGCGGCCTGGAGGGCGAGCCCGGTGACGACGACGGGCCGGCCGCCGATCCGGTCGGAGAGCACGCCGGCGACGGGCGCGACGAGCAGGGGCATCGCGGTCCACGGCAGCATCCGCAGCCCGGCCTCGGTGGGCGAGTAGCCGAGCGCGTTCTGGAAGAACTGGCTGAGCAGGAAGATCGATCCGAACATGCCGAGGAACATCAGGACGCCGGCGATGTTGATCCCGGTGAACGCGCGGTCGCGGAAGAGCCGCATGGGGAGCATGGGGCGGGCGCTGACGATGCCGTGGCGGACGAAGGCGGCCAGCAGGAGTGCGCCGCCGACCAGCCCGCCGAGCACGGGCGCGCTCGTCCAGCCTTCGACGTGCCCGTTGATCAGCCCGTACACGATGCCGAAGAGGCCGCCACTGGCGAGGAGCGTGCCGGGGACGTCGATCCGGGCGTCGGGGGCGTACGACTCGTTCAGGCGCCAGGCGGCGAGGGGCAGCAGGAGCAGTCCGACGGGCACGTTGAGCCAGAAGATCCACTGCCAGGAGAGGTGCTCGGTGAGCACGCCGCCGACGAGCGGACCGCTGGCGACGGCGAGGCCGTTGGCGGCGCCGAAGACGCCGAGCACGGCGCCCCGGCGGGCGACGGGGACGGCCGTGGTGAGCAGGGTCATGGTGAGCGGCATCATGATCGCGCCGCCGACGCCCTGGAGCGCGCGGGCGGCGATGAGGGAGTCGATCCCGGGCGCCAGCGCCGCTGCGGCCGATGCGACGGTGAAGATGCCGAGGCCGACGGAGAAGAGCCGGCGCCGCCCGTAGCGGTCGCCGAGCGCGGCGCCGAACAGCAGCAGGACCGCGAAGGTGAGGGTGTAGGCGCTGACCGTCCATTCGAGGTCGGCGAGACCGCCGCCGAGGTCGTCGCGGATGGCGGGCAGTGCGGTGGTGACGACGAGGTTGTCGAGCGCCGCCATGAATCCGGCGACGCAGGTGATGACCAGCGTCCACCCGACGCCGCCCCTGCCGGTCCTGTCGTCCTTGCCCGTCCTGCCGGTCCTGTCCTTGCCGTGCTCCGGTCGCTGTGCCGTGTCCTTCACGGTGTCCTCCCCCATTTCTGGTGTGTGCTCTCGGGTTCCGCCGTGCGGCGCACCCACAAAGATTAGTAATCAGTCACTAACTTTCTTGGCCATGCGACATCCACCCCGCCCGGGGTGGAGACCGCACGCGGACGCGCCCTACTCGACGGCGCCGCTGCCGGGCCTGAGCGGGAAGTAGTCGCGCCACACCCGGTGGTCGTCGGGGAAGCCCAGGGACACCAGCACGTTGATCAGCATCCCGTAGCTCATGAACCGCCCCAGGTGCTCGGGGTCGCCCCCGAGGGCGTCGCTCGCCAGGTCCCAGATCTCCAGCCAGGCGCGCCGCACGGCATCGCCGAACTCGGTGTCCCCCGCGGCCTCGGCCGTGGCCACGGCCACGTAGACCTGCATCTGCATCAGGAGCTTCTCCCGGTCGCCGATCAGCCGGAAGTACGCGCCGGCCATCACGACCTCGGGGTCGGCGTCGGGCGACTCCTCCAAGGCGCCCGCGAACACCCGGACCATGTCCTCCATGCAGCGCCTGGTGGCCGCGAGGAACAACTCCCGCTTGCTCTTGAAGAGCCGGAAGAGATACGGCTGGGAGACGCCGACGCGGCGGGCGATCGCCTCCGTCGACGTGCCGTTGTACCCCCCGACGGCGAACTCTGAGATCGCCGCCCGGATGACGCTCTCGCGCCGCTCTTCCGCACTCATCCTGACCATGGAGAGAAAGTTAGTGACCAATCACTACCCTGTCAAGCGCCGCCGGCGCGCTCCCGCGGACAGCCGCCCGCACGCGAAAGGGGACCCCCCTCGGGAGGGTCCCCTTTCCCTGCGTTCCCCACGTCCAAGAGCCGGGCCGTACGGCCGTGGCTCAGGCCAGCCGGACGACCGCGCGGGCCATCCCCAGCACCTTCTGCCCGGCGCTGACGGCCGTCAGGTCGACGCGCACCGCGTGGTCGTCCAGCAGCGCCGCGACCTTCCCGCTGACCTCGATCAGCGCGCCCTCGTCGTCGTTGGGCACGACCACGGGCTTGGTGAAGCGCACCGAGTAGTCGACGACAGCCCCCGGGTCGCCGACCCAGTCCGTGACCACCCGGGCCGCCTCGGCCATGGTGAACATGCCGTGCGCGATCACGTTCGGCAGCCCGACCTCGACGGCGAACTTCTCGTTCCAGTGGATCGGGTTGAAGTCCCCGGACGCCCCCGCGTACCGGACCAGCGTCGACCGCACCACGGGGAAGCTCTGCGCCGGCAGCTCGGTCCCGACCTCGACGTCCGCGTAGGACACCTTCGCCGCCATCACGCCTCCTCGGCAGCGCGCGCCACCAGTTTGGTCCACGCGGTCACCACGTGTTCACCGGACTCGTCGTGCACCTCGCCCCGGATGTCCAGGACGTCGTTGCCCGCCATGGACTTGACGCCCTCGATCGTCGAGACGACGGTGAGCCGGTCCCCGGCCCGCACCGGCCTGGTGTACGCGAAGCGCTGCGCGCCGTGCACCACCCGGCTGTAGTCCAGCCCGAGCTGCGGGTCCTGCACCACGACGCCGGCCGCCCGATAGGTGATCGAGAAGACAAAGGTCGGCGGGGCGATCACGTCCTGGTACCCGAGCGCCTTCGCGGCCTCCGCGTCGGTGTACGCCGGATGGGCGTCCCCGATCGCCTCTGCGAATTCGCGGATCTTCTCCCGGCCGACCTCATAGGGCGAGGTGGGCGGATAACTCCGCCCCACGAAGGACTGATCGAGGGCCATGTGGTGGCTCACTCCTCACAATGATCTGACGGGGTGATCGCGAGGCCACGCAGGATCGCGGCCGTTCACTCACGATCGGGTGATCAAACGACGGAAGGCCGTCCCCATGGCGGGAACGGCCTCTGTCGTGCCTGAGCGTACGAGCCTGCGTCAGCGGGTCTCGCGGTGCGCGGTGTGCGCCTTGCAGCGGGGGCAGTGCTTCTTCATCTCAAGACGGTCCGGGTTGTTGCGCCGGTTCTTCTTGGTGATGTAGTTCCGCTCCTTGCACTCCACGCAGGCCAGCGTGATCTTCGGGCGGACGTCGGTGGCAGCCACGTGAGTGCTCCTTGGACGGACGGATGGGCGGGGGATACAAACGCATAAAAGAGTAGCCGATCGGAGGACCGACCCCACAATCGGCTACTGTGTGTAGCGGTGACCGGACTTGAACCGGTGACACAGCGATTATGAGCCGCTTGCTCTACCGACTGAGCTACACCGCTGCGACATCGGATTCCCTCGCCCGAAAGCGAGGGTCCCCGACATCAGAGCCCCAATACGGAATCGAACCGTAGACCTTCTCCTTACCATGGAGACGCTCTACCGACTGAGCTATTGGGGCGAGCGATGAAGACATTACACGGTCGCCGGCCGTTCGCCCAAATCCGTTTCGCGGTCCTCGTCCCGGTCCACGCCCACTCCTCCCCTTGCTCGCCCCCGGTCCGTCTCCGGGGCCCGGCGTGGGCGCTCACCCGGGTTCCTCACTCGGGCCCTCACCCGGGTCCTTACGTGGCACTGGAGCCCCTCCGCCGCCCGGGGCCGCGAACATCGCCCCACCGGCCCCATCCGCCATCGCAGGCGCCGCGCTCCGGCTCGTACTCCGGCGCCCTTCGGGCAAACCGCAGGTGGGCACACCGGTACGACTATTCCGCTCTTCCTCGAAGCCGGCCCCGGCCACCCCTAGGCTCGACTCACGCTGCGTGACCTTCCCGGTCCTTCCCCTCCCCCACGCGGCCAGCCCGGTCCGGTCCGACCCGATGCGATCCGACTCCATCCGTCGAGATCGCCGGGGCCCGATCCACAGGAGCGCGATGCCCGACAGCCAGCCGCAGCCCTCCGACGGCCCCACCTCCGACTCCACCGCGCTGCTGCTCTGCGGCGCCCGGCTGGCGGACGGCCGCACCGTCGACGTGCGGCTGAGCTGCGGGCGCATCGAGGCCGTCGGCACCGCCGGCAGCCTCACCCCGCACTCCTCCCGGGTCGACCTGACCGGCTACCTGCTGCTGCCCGCGCCCGCCGAACCGCACGGCCACGGCGACACCGCCCTCACCGCGGACGTGCCGGGCCCCGTCTCGTACCAGACGGACGACGTGCAGCGCCGCGCCACCGAGGCCGCACTGCTGCAACTCGGCCACGGCGCGACGGCGCTGCGCTCGCACGTGCGCATCGGGGACGTGCAGGGCCTCGGACCGCTGGAGGCGGTGCTCCAGGCGCGCCGCTCGCTGCGCGGGCTGACCGATCTGACGGCCGTGGCGGTGCCGCGGCTGCTGACCGGCGTCGCCGGCGCGGACGGGCTCGCGATGCTGCGGGACGCGCTGAAGATGGGCGCCGCGGTGGTCGGCGGCTGCCCGGACGCCGACCCCGACCCGACCGGGTACGTGGAGGCCCTGCTGGAAGTCGCGGCCGAACACGGCTGCCCCGTCGACCTGCACACGCACGGCGACGACCCGGCCCGGCTCGCCCGGCTCGCCGCCATGGCCGGCGCGGTGCGGCCGGGCGTGGCGATCGGACCGTGCGCCGGGCTCGCACGACTGCCCCACGAGATCGCCGCCCGCGCCGCCGACCAGCTCGCGGCGGCCGGCGTCACCGTGGTCTGCCTGCCGCAGGGCGGCTGCGGCGCACTGGAGCAGCGCGGCTCGGCGCCGGTGCGCCTGCTGCGCGCCGCGGGGGTGCGGGTGGCCGCCGGCAGCGGTGCGCTGCGGGACGTGTCGAACCCGGTCGGCCGCGGCGACCCGCTGGAGGCGGCGTACCTCCTGGCGTCGCGCGACGGGCTGGCCGCGGAGGAGGCGTACGCGGCGGTCGCGGCGTCGGCCCGGGCGACGATGGGGCTGCCGGAGGTACGGGTGGAGGCGGGGTTCCCCGCGGAACTGCTGGCGGTGCGCGGGGAGCGGATCTCGGGCGTGCTGTCACTCGCGTACAGCAGGATCGTCATCCACCGGGGGCGCGTGGTGGCACGCACCAGCGCGGTGCGGGAGTACTGCGACTCGGCGGTGGCGGTGGCGCTGGAACTGCCGCGTCAGGTCCGCCACTGAGCCCGACCGGATCGGGCCCCGCCCCGGCGGTCGACGATCGCGCGCGGAAGCGGCGGGGCGTACGGTCGGACCCATGCGCATTGTGATCGCTGGAGGACACGGTCAGATCGCCCTGCGGCTGGAGCGGTTGCTCTCGGCGGGCGGGCACGAGGTGGCGGGGATCATCCGCTCGGCCGGGCAGTCGGACGACCTGCGGGAGGCCGGCGCGGAGCCGGTGGTGCTGGACCTGGAGTCAGCGGCGGTCGACGAGGTCGCCGACGTGCTGCGGGGCGCCGACGCCGCGGTGTTCGCCGCGGGCGCCGGGCCGGGCAGCGGCGTCCCCCGCAAGGACACCGTCGACCGGGGCGCGGCGGTCCTCTTCGCCGACGCGGCCGAGCGGGCGGGCGTACGGCGCTTCGTCGTCGTCTCCTCCATGGGGGCGGACGCCCGGCACGAGGGCGAGGGCCAGTTCGACGTGTACCTGCGGGCGAAGGGCGCCGCGGACGACGACGTACGGGCCAGGTCCGGCCTCGACTGGACGATCCTGCGCCCCGGCTCGCTGACGAACGACGCCGGGACGGGCCTGGTGGACCTTCAGGCGTCGACGGGCCGCGGGCTGGTGGCGCGGGACGACGTGGCGGCGGTCCTCGCCGAGCTCCTCGACACCCCGGCGACGGCGGGCCTGACCCTCGAACTGATCGGCGGCGCGGTGCCGGTGATGGTCGCGGTGCGGGACGTCGCGGGGAACTGAGCGGCTGGAAGAGCGCGGGCGGCGCACGGGGGCGATGAGTTCACGAGCGTACGGAGGTCCAAGCACCATGAACCACGACAGCCACAACGAGACCGCCACCGGACCGAACGGCACATCAGGGGCCGCTGCGGGCGCGGCGCTTCGGCCCGTGCTCAGCGTCCAGCCGGACCAGCCGTACGCCTTCATCCGCGGCTCGGTCCGCATGGACAACTTCGGCCTGATCGCCGACCGACTGGGCGAGCTGATCGGCTGGCTCTCCGCGCAGGGCGCGGAGTTCGCCGGGGCGCCGTTCTTCCGCTTCAACACCGTCGACATGGACGGCGAGTCGGACGTGGAGGCGGGCGTGCCCGTCGTCGCCGCGCCGGCCCCGGAGGGTGACATCCAGACGGGCGCCCTGCCCGCCGGCCGCTATGCCACGGTCCGCCACACCGGCCATCCCGACCAGCTCTTCGACGTCATCACGGCCCTCCGCACCTGGGCGGACGAGGAGGGTCTGACCTGGGACATGACCCCGCTGGAGGGCGGCGCGGAGCGGTGGGGCTGCCGGTTGGAGTCGTATCTGACCGACCCGAGCGTCGAGCCCGACATGGACAAGTGGGAGATCGAACTCTCCTTCCGCCTCGCGGACACCGACTGATCCGTGGCGCGAGCCCGTCCACACTCCGTCCACACAGGCGGGCAGAGAGGGTGGCCGGGCGGCACTTACACACCAGAACGGCCCCTGGTCAGCGTTTCCGCAGATCAGGGGCCGTTCCAAAGTGTGGCGGCGCCAGGATTCGAACCTGGGTAGGCTAAGCCGACGGATTTACAGTCCGCTCCCATTGGCCACTCGGGCACACCGCCATGGGACGTCACCCCGAGCCTTGAAGAAGTCCGCTGTCCTGCGGCGCTCCCCGCGGTGCTCCGTGGCGACGACGTAAACGATACCCGATGCGCAGGGGTGCTCCGCCACCGGATTGATCAGCCGTGGAGGAACGCCGGGGTGACTAGGCTTGGCCGAGCGGTTCGGAGCTTCGGGCCGCGTGTTTCCGCATCCAGATACAAGGAGCACAGGACATGGCCGACTCCAGTTTCGACATCGTCTCGAAGGTCGAGCGGCAGGAGGTCGACAACGCCCTCAACCAGGCCGCGAAGGAGATCTCCCAGCGCTACGACTTCAAGAACGTCGGGGCGTCGATCGCCTGGTCGGGCGAGAAGATCCTGATGCAGGCGAACTCCGAGGAGCGGGTCACCGCGATCCTCGACGTGTTCCAGTCCAAGCTGATCAAGCGGGGCATCTCGCTGAAGGCGCTGGACGCCGGGGAGCCGCAGCTCTCCGGCAAGGAGTACAAGATCTTCGCGTCCATCCAGGAGGGCATCACCCAGGAGAACGCGAAGAAGGTCGCGAAGATCATTCGTGACGAGGGCCCCAAGGGCGTGAAGGCACAGGTCCAGGGCGACGAGCTGCGGGTCAGCTCGAAGAGCCGGGACGACCTCCAGGCCGTGCAGACGCTGCTGCGCGAGCAGGACCTGGACTTCGCCGTCCAGTTCGTCAACTACCGCTGACGCACCGGCCCGGTCCGCACGGAACGCGGCCGGGCCGTCCGCACTCTTCCGGTGCTGCTGTCGCCACCTGGGTGCCACGTCCGTTTTCCGCCAGCTCCGGCGGGGCGCACGGCGCAGACTCATAGGCGTACGGACAGCGGGGACGCCGCCGCGGACTCCCCGCGGGCGCCACGAAGAGAGGAGCGAGCCATGACCGACGTCACGACCGTCGCACCCACGACGGCCGCCGAGGCCCTTGCGGCCGACACGGTCCACACGACCTTCGACAGCCCGGTGGGCGAACTGCTGCTCGTCGGCGTCGCGTCCGCCGAGGCCCCCGGCGGCACCGCGCTCGTCTCGCTGTCGCTCCCCGAGCAGAAGGGCGCGGCCACCGTGCAGGACGGCTGGCGCCGCGACGCCGCCGCCTTCGCGGAGGTCCGCAGCCAGCTGACCGCGTACTTCGAGGGGCGGCTGACCCGCTTCACCCTCGCCTACGCGGACGAGGGCACCGACTTCCAGCGGCGCGTGTGGCGCGCGCTGGAGACCATCCCGTACGGGACGACCTGCACCTACGGCGACATCGCGCGCCAGGTCGGCACCTCGCAGGCCGGGGTGCGGGCGGTGGGCACCGCGATCGGGCGGAACCCGCTGCTGGTGGTCCGGCCCTGCCACCGGGTGATCGGGGCGGACGGCGCACTGCGGGGGTACGCCGCGGGGCTGGAGCGCAAGGAACGACTGCTGGGCCTTGAGGGCGCGCTGGCGTCATGAGCCCCGGCGGTACGGAGGAAGGCGCGGGCGGCGAGGGGGCGCTCTTCCCGAGGGAGCCCCGGGTCATCGCCCCCGGCGCGGTGCACGTGCCGGGGTGGCTGTCGACGGCGCGGCAGCGGGAACTCGTCGAGTCCTGCCGCACCTGGGCCCGCGGACCGGTGCCGATGCGGCACACGCTCCTGCCGGGCGGCGGTGTGATGTCCGTGCGGACGGTGTGCGTGGGCTGGCACTGGCAGCCGTACTGGTACAGCCGCACCGCGGACGACGTGAACGGCGCCCGCGTCGCCGACTTCCCCGACTGGCTGGTGGAGTTGGGCCGCGCTGCGCTGACCTCGGCATACGGCTCCGAAGGCCGCGCCGAAAGCGGCGGCGGGGGGAGCGGCGTGGCGCCGGGGACGTACACCCCCGACACCGCGCTGATCAACTTCTACGACGACGCCGCCCGCATGGGCATGCACCAGGACAAGGAGGAGCGCTCCGGCGCACCGGTGGTGTCGCTGAGCATCGGTGACACCTGCCTCTTCCGCTTCGGGAACGCGCAGACCCGCGGACGGCCCTACACGGACGTGGAGTTGGTCTCCGGGGACCTCTTCGTCTTCGGCGGGCCCGCACGGTTCGCGTACCACGGGGTGCCGAAGGTGTACCCGGGGACGGCCGACCCCGCGACGGGGATGAACAGCGGGCGGCTGAACATCACCCTGCGGGAGACGGGCCTGCCCGGCTGACCCCGCCCACCGAGCGAAGCCTGGCGGAGCCCGGCTGACCGGCGGACGCCGGGCCGGGCGCCGGCCTCAGCGGGACCGCGAGTGGCCGAAGAGCAGGCGGTAGCCGATGAGCAGCACCAGGGAGCCGCCGATCGCCGATATCCAGGTCGTGCCGTCGAAGAACTCCTTGGTGATCTCACGGTCGAAGAACTCGGCCGAGATCCACCCGCCGACGAAGGCGCCGAGCACCCCGATCAGGATGGTGCCGATGAATCCGCCCGGGTCGCGGCCGGGCAGCAGGATCTTGGCTATGGCTCCGGCGAACAGCCCGAGGAAGATCCAGGCGAGGATGCTCATGCAGTGAACCTGCCTTTCGTGCGGTGTCATCCGGGATGACGTCGAGTGGTCGGTCAGTGGTTGCGCGGGCTCAGTAGGGTGCGGCGCATGACACAGCAGCTCAGGCGGACGCTCGGGGTCTTCGACGCGGTCGTGATCGGGCTCGGTTCGATGGTGGGGGCCGGAATCTTCGTGGCGTTGGGGCCGGCGGCCGGGGCCGCCGGGTCGGGGCTGTTGTTGGGTCTGGGGCTCGCTGCCGTGGTCGCGTACTGCAATGCCATGTCATCTGCCCGGCTCGCCGCCGTCTACCCCACCTCGGGCGGCACGTACGTCTACGCACGGGAACGGCTCGGCCCTTTCTGGGGCTACCTCGCCGGGTGGGCGTTCGTCGTCGGGAAGACGGCGTCCTGTGCGGCGATGGCCCTGACGGTCGGGGCGTACGCCTGGCCGGAGCAGGCGCACGCGGTGGCCGTCGCCTCGGTCGTGGCGCTGACCGCCCTGAACTACCGCGGTGTCCAGAAGTCGGCGTGGCTGACGCGGGTCGTCGTCGCGGTGGTGCTGGCCGTCCTCGCGGCCGTGGTGGTCTCCTCTCTCAGCTCGGCCCGGGCCGACCCGGGGCGGCTGGGCTGGGGCGGCGACGTCTCGGCCAGTGGGGTGTTCCAGGCCGCCGGGCTGCTGTTCTTCGCCTTCGCGGGGTACGCGCGGATCGCCACGCTGGGCGAGGAGGTGCGGGACCCCGCCCGGACGATCCCGCGGGCCGTCCCGCTGGCGCTGGGCATCGCTCTGGTCGTCTATGCGGCTGTCGCCGTCTCGGTCCTCTCCGTCCTGGGGCCGGTGGCGCTGGGCCGGTCCGGTGCTCCGCTCGCGGACGCGGCGCGCGCCGCGGGCGCTGACTGGTTGGTGCCGGTGGTGCGGGTCGGCGCCGCCGTCGCGGCGCTCGGCTCGCTGCTCGCGCTGATCCTCGGGGTGTCCCGCACGACACTGGCGATGTCGCGGGACGGCCATCTGCCGGGCACGCTCTCCGCGGTCCATCCGCGCTTCCAGGTGCCGCACCGGGCGGAGGTGGCGGTCGGGCTGGTCGTCGCGGTGGTGGCGGCGACGGCGGACGTGCGGGGAGCGATCGGCTTCTCGTCATTCGGAGTGCTGCTGTACTACACCCTGGCCAACGCGTCGGCGTGGACGCTCTGTTCCGGACCTCCGGCAGGTACACCCGTTCGTGTGACGAAGGTGCGTGCGGACGGTGAGCGGGCGACGGCGGCGGACGGCGGGGCGCCACGGCGTCCCTGGGTCGTGCGGACCACCGCGGTCTGCGGGGCCGTCGGCTGTGTGGCGTTGGCCTTCGCGCTGCCGGGGCCGTCCGTGGCGGCCGGGACCGTCGTGGTGGCGCTGGGCGCACTGCTGTACGCCGTACGCACGGGAACGCAGAAGCGCAAGGAAACGCAGAAGCGGCCGTAGGACGGGCGCGGGCGCATGCGAGGTGCGCCGTCGCGCGGCGTCAGCGGGCGGCGAACGGCTGGTCCGTGGGGACGATCTCCTTGCCCAGCGGCATCAGGGACACCGGAATCAGCTTGAAGTTCGCGATGCCCAGCGGGATTCCGATGATGGTGATGCAGAGGGCGATCCCGGTGAAGATGTGCCCGAGGGCCAGCCACCAGCCCGCGAGGATCAGCCACAGCACGTTGCCGACGCACGACGGCGCGCCCGCGTCGCGCCGGTCGACCACCGTGTAGCCGAAGGGCCAGAGGGCGTAGACGCCGATGCGGAAGGCGGCGAGCCCGAAGGGGATGCCGATGATCGTGATGCACAGCAGCAGCCCGGCGAGCACGTACCCCAGGAACATCCAGAAGCCGCAGAGTATGAGCCAGATGATGTTCAGAATCGTCTTCATGGACGTCGACCTGCCATCTGTTCGAGTCGGGCGATGCGCTCGGCCATGGGCGGATGGGTGGAGAAGAGCTTGGCTCCCTTGCCCGGGCGGAAGGGGTTCGCGATCATCATGTGGCTCGCGGTCTCCAGCCGGGGCTCGGGCGGCAGCGGCAGCTGCTTCGTACCGGCGTCGAGCTTCCGCAGCGCGCTGGCCAGAGCCAGCGGGTCACCCGTGAGCTGGGCTCCGGACGCGTCCGCCTCGTACTCCCGGGAACGGCTGACCGCGAGCTGGATGATGGCCGCCGCCACCGGCCCCAGGATCATGATCAGCAGCATGCCGAGGATGCCGGGGCCGTCGTCGTCCGAGCGGCCGACGGGGATCAGCCAGGCGAAGTTCACCAGGAACATCACCACGGAGGCGAGGGCGCCGGCGACGGACGAGATCAGGATGTCCCGGTTGTAGACGTGGCTCAGCTCGTGGCCGATGACGCCGCGCAGCTCGCGCTCGTCGAGGATCTGGAGGATGCCCTCCGTGCAGCACACGGCGGCGTTCCGGGGATTGCGGCCGGTGGCGAAGGCGTTCGGCGCCTGGGTCGGGGAGATGTAGAGGCGCGGCATCGGCTGGCGGGCGGCGGTCGAGAGCTCGCGGACCATCCGGTACAGCCCGGGGGCCTCGAACTCGCTCACCGGGCGGGCGCGCATGGCGCGCAGGGCGAGCTTGTCGCTGTTCCAGTAGGCGTACGCATTGGTGCCGATCGCCACGACGAGGGCGACGATCAGGCCCGTACGGCCGAAGAAACTGCCGATGACGAGGATGAGTGCGGACAGTCCCCCGAGGAGTACGGCGGTCTTCAGCCCATTGTGCCGGCGGTGCACGGTACGCCCTCCAGGTGGTGCGGCAGGGGAACCCTCTTGCGTCGTGGTCTCCACTCTCCAGTGGACCCTTCTGTACTGGTCAACGCCAGGCGAGGGGGTCGAGTTCCCTGGTGCTCCGGTGGGCGTCCCGGCCATCCGGGTGACGGCCGGAGCCGCCGCCACGGGGCGGTGCCGTCACCACGGGGGTTGGCGGCGTCAGAACAGGTCGACGGCCGCGAAGCGCAGGACGAGCTGCGGGTAGCCGGACAGGACGACGCCCGCGACGGCGGTCAGCGCCAGCGCGGCGGCGAGGGACCGGGGCACGGCCAGGGTGCCGCCCGCCGCCGCGGCCGGCCCCGCTTCCGCGGTGCCTTCGCCGGCCCCCTCGGGGGCGCGGAAGAGGACCGCCGTCCAACGCAGGTAGTAATAGAGCGCGATGACGACGTTGACGGCCATGACCACGGCCAGCCAGCCCAGACCCGCGTCGACGGCCGAGGAGAAGACGGTCACCTTGGCGAAGAGGCCGATGATGCCCGGCGGCAGCCCGGCGAGGCACAGCAGGAAGAAGCCCATGGTCAGGGCGGTCAGCGGTCGGGTCGCGTACAGGCCGCGGTAGTCGGAGATCCGGTTCAGCCGGTGCGTGCGGGCGACCAGTGCGGCCACCGCGAAGGCGCCGAGGTTCACCACCGCGTACATGAGCGCGTACGCGACCGTGGAGCCGATCTGGTGGTCGCTGGAGTACGCGGCGGCGGCGATCGGCACCAGGATGTAGCCCGCCTGCGCGACGGACGACCAGGCCAGGAGGCGGACGGCGCTCCACGCGCGCGTGGCGGACTGGCGCAGGGCGGCGACGTTGCCGGCGGTCATGGTGACGGCGGCGAGGACGGCGAGGGCCGGGCCCCAGACGTTGGCGTACCCCGGGAAGCCGATGACGGTGATGACCACGAGGCCGGAGAAGCCCACCGCCTTGCCGACGACGGAGAGGTAGCCGGCGACGGGCAGCGGCGCCCCGACGTAGGTCTCGGGCACCCAGAAGTGGAAGGGGACGGCCGCCGTCTTGAAGGCGAAGCCGATGAGGGTGAGGGCGACCCCGGCCTTGGCGAGGGTGGCCAGTTGGCCCGGGACGTCCGCGACGGCGATCTGGGTGAGGTGGAGGCTGCCGGTGGACGCGTACACGAAGCTGACACCGAGCAGCGTCACGGCCGTCGCGGTGACCGAGGACAGGAAGAACTTCAGGGCCGCCTCGCTGGAGAGGCGGTCGCCGCGGCGCAGTCCGACGAGGGCGAACGCGGGCAGGGAGGCGACTTCGAGAGCGACGACCAGGGTGGCGAGGTCCCGGGAGGCGGGCAGCAGGGCGGCGCCCGCGGCAGACGCCAGCAGCAGGAACCAGAACTCCCCCGCGGGCAGCCTCCGGCGGGTCTCCTGGAGCGAGAGCAGCGCGGTCAGCAGGGCGCCGCCGAGGACCAGGAGTTGGATCGCGAGGGTGAAGCGGTCGGCGGTGTAGCTGCAGGTGGCGGTATCAGTGGTGAGGCAGAACGTGCTGCGGTCGCCGGCGCGCAGCGGTACGAGGGAGACGAGGGCGAGGCCCAGGCCGGTGACGGCGCCGACGCCGAGGAGGCCCTTGCGCCGCTCGGGGACGAAGAGGTCGGCGACGAGCAGGAGCAGCGCGACGGCCGCCGTGATCGTCGGCGGTGCGATCGTGACCCAGTCGACGTTCTGGACGAGGCTGGCGACCCCGCCGGTGCCGCCGTCGGACGCCGCCAGGTGGGCCGCCGCGGGGGCCGTGCCGGTAGCGATGGTCACGAGGTGCCTCCCGAGAGGAGCTTCTGCACGGCCGGGTCGGTGAGGCCGAGGAGGACCGCGGGCCACAGCCCGGCGATGACGGTGAGGGCGACGAGCGGGGTCCACGCGGCGAACTCGTACGCCTGCACGTCGGGGATGGGCTTGGCCTCGGTGTCCCCTTCGGCCGGCACGGGCACGCCCATGCACACGCGGCGGACGACGATCAGGAGGTACGCGGCGGTGAGCAGGGTGCCGAATCCGCCGATCGCCATGAAGGTGAGGAAGGCGGGGCGGCTGAGGCCGGGGGCGGGGTCGAAGGCGCCGAAGAGCGCCAGCATCTCGCCCCAGAAGCCGGCGAGGCCGGGCAGGCCGAGGGAGGCGACGGCGGCGAAGGCGAGGAGTGCGCCGAGGCGGGGTGCGCGGCCGTAGAGCGCGGCGCCGGTGGCGCCGGCGAGGGTGTCGAGGTCGGCCGTGCCGTAGCGGTCCTTGACGGCGCCGACGAGGAAGAACAGCAGGCCGGTGATGAGTCCGTGGGCGATGTTGGCGAACAGCGCGCCGTTGACGCCGGTGGGGGTCATGGTGGCGATGCCGAGGAGCACGAAGCCCATGTGGCCGACGGACGAGTACGCGATCAGGCGCTTCAGGTCGCCGGAGGCGCCGTTCCTGACGAGGGCGAGGCAGGCGAGCGACCCGTAGATGATGCCGACGACGGCGAAGGCGGCGAGGTAGGGCGCGAAGGTCTGCATGCCGTCGGGCGCCACCGGCAGGAGGATCCGGACGAATCCGTACGTGCCCATCTTCAGCAGGACGCCGGCGAGCAGGACCGAGCCGACGGTCGGCGCGGCGGTGTGGGCGTCGGGCAGCCAGCTGTGCAGCGGCCACATCGGGGTCTTGACCGCGAGTCCGAGCCCGATCGCCAAAACGGCGATGACCTGCGTGGACGTGGTCAGGCCACGGCCGTTGTCAGTGGCGAGTGCCACCATGTCGAACGTGCCCGACTTCAGGCCGATCAGCAGGAAGCCGAGCAGCATGACGACCGAACCGAGCAGCGTGTAGAGGATGAACTTCCAGGCGGCGGCCCGCCGGCCCTCGCCGCCCCAGCGGGCGATGAGGAAGTACATCGGGATGAGCACCATCTCGAAGGCCAGGAAGAACAGCAGCAGGTCGAGGACCGCGAAGGTCGCGAGGGTCCCCGATGCGAGGACGAGCAGCAGCGCGACGAACGCCTTCGGGGAGGGCCCCGTCGGCATCTTGAAGTAGCTGTACAGCGCGCACAGGAAGGCCAGCAGCGCGGTCAGGACCAGGAGGGGGAGGGAAATGCCGTCGATGCCGAGGTGGATGCGCACGTCGAGTGCGGGGATCCAGCTGATGTCCGTGCTGGCCTGCATCTTCGACGGCTGGTCGTGGTCGAAGCCGATGACGAGCAGGATCGCGGCGGCCAGCACCGCGCCGGTCACGGTCACGCCGTGGCGCAGCACCGCCTGGTCCGGGTCCTTGCCCCGCAGGCCGGGCGGGGCGGGCAGCAGGGCGGCCACGGCCCCGATGAGCGGCCCCACGACGACGAACGCGAGGAGGAACTGCATCACGGACTCGCTGATATCGATCACGGCTCACGACCCCGCGTTGACGTTGGACAGGACGACCGCGGCGATGACCAGGACGACGGTGCCCGCGAGCAGTGCGCTGACGTAGGTCTGCACGTTGCCGGTCTGGGCGCGGCGGACGAGCCAGCCGAGCCCGTTGGTGCCGGTGGCCGCGGCGCGCACGTAGGTGTCGATCACCTCGCGGTCGAGGAAGCGGACCAGGCGCGCGCCGGCGAGTACGGGGCGGACGAAGAGCGCGTGGTACACGGCGTCGAGGTGGAAGCCGCTGGCCGCGTGGCGGTGGAGCGGGCCGAGCAGCATGCGGCCCGGGTCCGCGGGGTCGGGGGCCGAGGCGGGCGATCCGTAGGCCGGGGTGTGGGCCGCGATGGCCTCCGCTTCGACGGCGTAGGGCGCGGCGTCCGGGTGGGCGACGACGGCCCCTTCGGGGGTACGGGTCTGGAGCGCGGCGGCGCGGGGCCGCAGGGAGTGCCAGGCCGCGTAGGTCACCGCGGCGCCGACGACGGCGGTGCCGGTGCCGAGGACGGCGGTGGTCACGGTGGGTGCGAGGCTCTGCCCGTCGAACCAGCCGTCGAAGTAGCCGAAGGCCACGCCGAATCCGAGGGAGGGGATCGCGAGCAGCCACAGGACGGCGGTGATGGCGAGGGGCTCGCGGCCGTGGTCGGGCGCTTCGGCGCCCCGGCCGCGGAAGGCCAGCAGCCACAGCCGGGTCGCGTACGCGGCGGTGAGCAGCGCGGCGACCAGACCGGCGATCAGTACGGTCCAGCCCGCCGCGCCGGGTGCGGTGTTGGACTCGCCGAGCGCGGTGTGTTCGGCGGCGACGAGGACGGCTTCCTTGGTGAAGAAGCCGGCGAAGGGGGGTACGGCGGCGAGCGCGAGGAGGGCGATCGTCATCGTCCAGAAGGCGTCGGGGGTGCGGCGGGCCAGTCCGCTGGTCCTGGACATGACGGCCAGGGAGTTGGTGCCGGCGGCGTGGATGACCGCGCCGGCGGCGAGGAACAGCAGCGCCTTGAAGGCGCCGTGGGAGAGGAGGTGGAAGACGGCGGCACCCCGGTCGCCGACGGCGAGCGCACCCGCCATGTAGCCGAGCTGGCCGATGGTCGAGTAGGCGAGGACCCGTTTGATGTCGTCCTGGGCGAGGGCGGCGAGACCTGAGCCGACCATGGTGACGGCGGCCATCACGGCGAGGACGGTGAGTGCGGCGGCGGAGGCGGCGAAGACGGGCAGCAGCCGGGCGACGAAGTAGATGCCGGCGGCGACCATCGTCGCGGCGTGGATCAGCGCGGAGACGGGCGTGGGGCCCGCCATCGCGTCGGGCAGCCAGGTGTGCAGCGGGAACTGCGCCGACTTGCCCGCCACGCCGGCGAGCAGCAGCAGCGCCACCAGGGTGGGGTGGTCGAGCCCGCCGTCGGCGACGGTGTCGAGGATCCCGGTGATCCGGAAGGTGCCGGCGTCGGTCGCGAGGGCGAACAGCCCGATCAGGAAGGGGACGTCGCCGAGCTTGGTGACGAGGAACGCCTTCAGGGAGGCGGCGCGCGCCTCCGGCGTCTCCCAGTAGTGCCCCACCAGGAAGTACGAGCAGATGCCCATGATCTCCCAGCCGACCAGGAGCACCATCAGGTCGCCGGAGTAGACGACGAGCAGCATCGCGGAGGTGAAGAGGGAGACGAGGGCCGCGTAGGAGGGGTAGCGGGGGTCGTCGCGCAGATAGGCGGTCGAGTAGATCTGCACGCACGAGGCGACGACGCCGACGAGGACCGCGACGAGGACGGCGAAGCCGTCGAGGTAGAGGGCGAGGTCGATGGGGACGGACCCGGTCGGGGTGAGCCGGGTGGCGGCCGAGATCGGCCCTTCGCCGCCCTGCCGGACGGCGACGACGGCCGCGAGGACCGCGGAGGCCAGGATCGGCAGGACGGCCAGGGGGCGGACGAAGCCCGGGGCGGTGCGGCCGAGCAGCAGCCCGGCGACGGCGCCGAGGAAGGGGAGGAGGGGGACGAGGACGGCGAGGGTGGTGGTGGTCACGCGGTGGCCTCGGCCTTCTGCGTCGCCGGGGCGGCGGAGTCCGGGGTGGTCGGGGCGGCGGGGGCGCCGGGCTCGTCGGGGCCGTCGCCGGGGCCCTCCGCGGTGTCGCGGAGCCGGTCGACGTCCGAGGAGCCGCGGTTGCGGTAGACCATCAGCACGATCGCCAGCCCGATGCCGATCTCGGCGGCGGCGATGGCGATGGTGAAGAGGGTGAGGGCCTGGCCGGAGTGCAGGGCGTCCCGGAGCCAGACGTCGAAGGCGACGAGGTTGAGGTTGACGGCGTTGAGCATCAGCTCGACGGACATCAGGACGAGGATCGCGTTGCGGCGGGCGAGCACGCCGTAGACGCCGATGCAGAAGAGGAGGACGGAGAGCACGGCGGGGTAGGCGAGGTGCATCAGTCGTCCTCCTCGGTGTCGGAGGCGGCGGCGCTCGGGGCGGTGGCGGGGCCCGCGGGACCGGCGGGGTCCTCGGGACCGGCGGGGCCCGCGGGACCGGCGGGGTCCTCGGCGTCGGTTGCCGCGGCGCGCTTGCGGGACAGCACGATGGCGCCCACGAGGGCCGCGAGCAGCAGTACGGACAGCGCCTCGAACGGCAGCACCCAGTGCCGGAAGAGGATCTCACCGGCCGTCTTGGTGGACCCCTGAGCCGGCCCGTCGAGGTCGATCCAGGTGGTGCGGAAGGCGTCCACGACCACCCAGACCAGGGCGACGGCGGCGGTGGCCGCGACCGCGAGGGCGACCGGGCGGTTGCCGGAGTCGGCGTCCGGGGAGCGGCCGATGGGCGCCCTGGTGAGCATCAACCCGAAGAGGAGGAGGACGACCACGGAACCGACGTAGATCAGGACCTGCACCCAGGCGATGAACTCCGCCGTGAGCAGCAGGTACTCGACGGCGAGGCCGCCGAGGGCGACCACCAGCCACAGGGCGGCGTGCACGAGTTGGCGGGTGGTGACGGTCATGACGGCCGCGCCGAGGGTGACGAGGCCGACGAGGAGGAAGGCGATCTCCACGCCCGTGGGCGAGAGGAAGCCCTGGGGTGCGGTGGCGGCGAGGAGGTTCACGCGGCGCCTCCCCCACCGGGCGCGCGCCCGTCCGACGTCCCGTCGCTCCGAGCGCCCTCGGCCGGGGCTTCCGCCTCCTGGGCACGGGCGGCGGCAAGCTTGTCGGCGGCCTTGCGGGCGGCGGCGACCTCCTTGGGCTCCTCCGCCGCCGCGTCGAGCGCGGGCGGCGCGGGCACCGTCCACATCCACTCGCGGAGCTTGTCGCGCTCGTGCGTGAGGTCGCGGATGTCCGTCTCCGCGTACTCGAACTCCGGCGACCAGAACAGCGCGTCGAAGGGGCAGACCTCGATGCAGATGCCGCAGTACATGCAGAGGGCGAAGTCGATGGCGAAGCGGTCGAGGACGTTGCGGCTGCGCTCGCGCCCACCGGGGGTGGCCGCCGGGATCGTCTCCTTGTGGGAGTCGATGTAGATGCACCAGTCGGGGCACTCGCGGGCGCACAGCATGCAGACCGTGCAGTTCTCCTCGAAGAGCCCGATCACTCCGCGGGTGCGGGGTGGCAGTTCGGGCTGCACGTCCGGGTACTGCGCGGTGACGGACCTCCTCGTCATCGTGCGCAGGGTGACGGCGAGCCCCTTGGCCAGGCCGGAGCCGGGGATCGGGGACATGGTCAGATCACCACCTTCACGATGCCCGTGAGGGCGATCTGGGCGAGAGCGAGCGGGACGAGGGTGGTCCAGGCGAGGCGCTGGAGCTGGTCCTCGCGCATCCGCGGGTACGACACCCGGAGCCAGATCACGACGAACGCGAGCACGGCGGTCTTGAGCAGCGTCCAGACCCAGCCGAGCCCGTCGGCGCCGAACGGGCCGTGCCAGCCGCCGAGGAAGAGGACGGTGGTCAGCCCGCACAGGACGACGATGCCGGCGTACTCGGCGAGCAGGAACAGCGCGAACCGCAGCCCGGTGTACTCGGTGTACGCACCGAAGATGATCTCCGAGTCGGCGACCGGCATGTCGAAGGGCGGGCGCTGGAGTTCGGCGAGGCCGGCGACGAAGAAGACGACGGCGCCCACGATCTGCCAGGGCAGCCACCACCACTCGAAGGCGTCGAGGATCCCCGGCAGCGAGACCGTGCCCGCGGCCATCGCGACCGAGGCCGCGGCGAGCAGCATCGGCAGCTCGTACGCCAGGAGCTGGGCGGCCGTGCGCAACCCGCCGAGCAGGGAGAACTTGTTGGCCGACGCCCAACCGGCCATCAGCGAGCCGAGCACGCTGACGCCCATGACCGCGAGGACGAAGAAGATGCCGGCGTCGACGACCTCACCGACCGCGCCCTCGCCGGGGCCGATCGGGATCACCAGGAGCACGAGGAGGTACGGCAGCAGGGCGACGGCGGGCGCGAGTTGGAAGACGCGCCGGTCGGCGCCGGCCGGGACGACGTCCTCCTTCTGCGCGAACTTCACGCCGTCCGCGACGAGCTGGGCCCAGCCGTGGAAGCCGCCGGCGTACATCGGGCCGAGCCGGCCCTGCATGTGGGCCATGACCTTGTGCTCGGTCTGGCCGATGAGCAGGGGGAAGACCAGGAAGACGGCGAAGACGACGAGGAGCCGGACGAGGACGTCGAGAGCGTCGTTCACGTGGGGTCGCCTCCGGCGGTGTCGTCCGTGCCGCGGTCCGGGGCCCTTCCGGTGTCGGGGTCCTTGCTCGGGCCCTCGCCCTCGGCCTTCTCCTCGGCCTCGTCGGCGGTGGCGGCGGCTTCGTCGTCGCTGCCGGTGTCCGGGCCCTTCGGGCCGGCCTGGGCGTCGTCGAAGGCGGGGCGCGCGTGGTGCCAGGGCGCGTCCGAGCTGTGGGTGCGCGGCGACGACGCCCCGGGCTGGGCTTCGGGTCCGGATTCGGGTACGGGTTCGGGTTCGGCCTCCGGCGTACGCGGTGCCGCGGCGCGCTGGCTCGCGGACCCCTCGCCCGCGCTGCGGCTGCGCCGTGGCCCCGCACCGCCGGGCGTCTGGCTCGCCGAGCCGTCCGCGGCGCTGCGGTTGCGGCGCGGACCTGCGCCGCCGGCCGCCGCACCGGACTCCTGGCTCGCCGAGCCGTCCGCCGCGCTGCGCATGCGGCGGGGGGCCTTCGGAGCCTCGCCCGTACCGCCTGAACCGCCCGTACCGGCAGATTCCACCGGAGCCGTCGGTTCCGTCGGGGCCGTCGCGGACTGGCTCGCCGAGCCCTCCCCCGCGGTACGGGTACGACGGACGGGACGCTCCGCGGCGCCCGCGCCGGCGCCCGCTGCGCGGGCCGCCCTCGCCGGGCGCGCCGGCGCGGGCGGGAGCTGACCCTTGAGCGGGCCCCATTCGTTCGGGTCGGGCACGCCGGGCGGCAGCATCTGGCGGCGCTTGGGGCCGTGCGCCCCCGCCGCGGACTCGCCCGGCTCCTTCGCCCCCGGCCACGCCTTCGCGACCCGCGCCGCCAGGACGAAGTCCTTGCGCAGCGGATGCCCCTCGAAGCCCTCGGGCAGGAGCAGCGGCGCCGGGTGCGGGTGCCCGGTGAAGGTCACGCCGAACATCTCGTGCGTCTCGCGTTCGTGCCACTCCGCGCCCGCGTACACGTGCACGGCGGTGGGGAGGGCGGGGGCGTCGTGCGGGACGGTGGTCCGCAGCAGCAGCCGGCGGACCCGGCCCGTACCGCCCGCAGAACCAGAACCAGAACCGGGGCCGGAACCGGAACCAGGAACGGCGGCGACGTGCGCGCAGACGCGGAAGCCGGTGCCCGGTTCGTCGACCGCGCTCAGCCAGTCGAAGTAGGTGCAGCCCAGCTCGTCGCGCGCGGTTTCGAGGGCCGCGATCCAGGACCCGGCCGGCACGTCCACGGTGAGCAGGTCGTACGCGGACTCCGCCGTGGCGTCCGGCCCGAAGACCTCGGTGACGGCGTCGGGCAGCCGGTCGTACGCGGTCATGCGTCGCCTCCCGCACCCGGCGCGGGCGGCGGGGTGACCAGGCCGCTGCGGAGTTCGGTGACGGAGGAGCGCGCTCCGCCCGATCCGTACCGCTCGCCGAGCGATTCGCGGGCGATCTTCTCCTGGAGCTTGAGGATGCCCTGGAGCAGCGCCTCCGGCCGCGGCGGGCAGCCCGGCACGTACACGTCCACGGGGATGATCTGGTCGACGCCCTTGGTCACGGAGTACGAGTCCCAGTACGGCCCGCCGCAGTTGGAGCAGGCGCCGAAGGAGATCACGTACTTGGGCTCGGGCATCTGCTCGTACAGCCGCTTGATCGCGGGGGCCATCTTGTCCGTCACCGTGCCGGAGACGACCATCAGGTCCGCCTGGCGCGGGCCGGGCGCGAACGGGATCACCCCGAGCCGGATGAAGTCGTGGCGGGACATCGAGGCGGCGATGAACTCGATGGCGCAGCAGGCGAGCCCGAAGTTGAAGACCCAGAGGCTGTAGCGCCGGCCCCAGTTCAGGACCACCTTCATCGGCTCCGGCGCCAGCCGGGAGAGGACCCCCAGTCGCTTCGGCTCGGGCAGCAGCTCCGGCGCGTCGGGCGGGGGCGGGGTCACGTCCATGTGAGGACGCCCTTCTTCCATGCGTACAGCAGTCCCACGGCCAGGAAGCCGAGGAAGATGAACATCTCGACGAGCGTCGTCGCTCCGTATCCCGCCGCCGCGAAGACCGTGGCCCAGGGGAAGAGGAAGATCGAGTCGACGGCGAAGATCACGTACAGGAAGGCGTAGACGTAGTAGCGGACCTGGGTGTGGGCCCAGCCCTCGCCGACCGGGTCGACGCCGCACTCGTAGGTGAGCAGCTTCTCCGGGGTCGGCACCACGGGCCGCAGCAGTCGTCCCGCGCCGAAGGCGACGGCGACGAAGACCACCCCGATCAGCGCGAGCAGTCCGACGACGGAGTAGCTGGCGAAGTAGTCGGACTGCTCCGCCGCGCGCACGGTCACGGTCACGGTCGGTTCCGGCACCTCAGCCCCTCGCTCCCTGACTCGTCAACCTCGTCGACCTCGTCGACCTCATCGCCGCTGTCAGCGCTGTCAGCGCTGTCAGTCTTGCCAACTTCGTGGACCTTGGAAAGAACTCGTGGACCCGTGGCCGCACGCGTGCGGAATCTGGGAAGGCTCTCAGAATCCCTGGTCCCGTGCGTGCGCGGGCCCTGGTCCCGTACGCACGGGAGTCTAGGCCCTGCTAAAGGGAACGTAAGCAGTCGCACTGGTGCGGGGTGGGGTTAACCCCACCCCGGGGCACCCCCCATCCCCATGGCGCCGCGCGGTCCGGGCAGGCACGCTGGCCGGTATGACCGCCAGTGACTTCGCTTCCGATCCCGCGCCGGGCACGGCGCCGGGCGCCGTGCCGACCGCCGCTCCCTCCGGATCCCGGGGCACGTCCGGCGCCGGAGCACCGCCGCCGGTGGGCTTCGCCTACAGCGGCCACACCTGGCGCGAGATCGCGCACCTCCTGGCGAACTTCCCGCTGGCGCTGTTCGGCTTTCTTTACGTGGTGTTCATGATCGTCGTGGGGGCGGCGCTCTCGCTGACGGTCGTCGGGCTGCCGATGCTGGCGCTGGGGCTGGCCGGGGCCCGGACGCTGGCGGGGGCGGAGCGCACCCGGGCCCGGGCGCTGCTGGGCGTACGGGTGGAGGAGCCGAGTCCGCTGCGGGGCGCCCAGCCGGACGCGGGGTTCTTCGCGTGGTTGTGGACGAGCTTGAAGGACCCGGTGGGTTGGCGCTCGGTGCTGTACTTCGCGATCCGGCTGCCGTGGGGCGTCGTGACGTTCGCCGTGATGCTGCTCTCGCTGGTGGCCCTGTGGCCGGTGGTCGGGTTCCTGGCGCGGGGGCTGTCGAACGCGGACCGGGTGATGGTGCGCGGTCTGCTGTCGCCGTCCGACGAGCTGGAGCGCCGGATCGCCGAGTTGGAGTCGGACCGGGGGGTCGTGGTGGACACCGCGGCGGCCGATCTGCGGCGCATCGAACGGGACCTGCACGACGGCGCACAGGCCCGACTGGTGGCCCTCGCCATGGGACTCGGGCTCGCGAAGGAGAAGCTGCTGGAGGATCCCGACGCCGCGGCGGCCATGGTCGACGAAGCCCACGGCGAAGTGAAACTCGCCCTGCAAGAGCTGCGCGACCTGGCCCGCGGCATCCACCCCGCCGTCCTCACCGACCGCGGGCTCGACGCCGCCCTGTCCTCCGTCGCGAGCAGGTGCACGGCTCCGGTGACGGTCTCGGTCGACCTGACGGAGCGGCCGGCGGAGGCGATCGAGGGGATCGCGTACTTCACGGTCTCCGAGCTGCTCCAGAACATCAGCAAGCACGCCCGGGCCCGTCAGGCGTCCGTCGAGGTGTGGCGCAGCGAGAACCGGCTGATGATCCAGGTCACGGACGACGGGAAGGGCGGCGCGCGGCTGGACGGCGGGACGGGCATGGCGGGGCTCGCCGAGCGGCTGGGGGCGGTCGACGGGCTGTTCGTGCTGGAGTCACCGGCGGGCGGGGGGACGACGGTGACGGTGGAGGTGCCGTGGCGCGACCGGTCGCCGGGGCGGGCGGACGGTCCGGCGCGGGCCGGGAGCCCTCCGAGGTAGGGAAAACCCCCCGGTGAAGACGGCACCGGCCCTCATGGTGCGGACCGGTCCGGACCGCGCATCCTGATTGTCATGACAGCAGCAGCCCGCCCTGGAGAACGGACGACGCAGATGGCCACGAACGACCGAGCGGATCGGTACGACCTGCGCGCCGAGCGCCGTCACGTGGTGCCCGCCGTGCTGCGTGCGCCCTTCGAGGGGCGGACGTGGCGCGAGTTCTGGTACTTGATGCTGAACCTGCCGATCAGCATCAGCCTCTTCGTCTTCGCGGTCGTGGGGCTGGCGACGGGCACGGGGCTGCTGATCACCTTCATCGGCGTCCCGATCCTGGCGGCGACGCTCGCGGGGTGCCGGGCCTTCGGCGCGCTGGAGCGGAGCCGGGCGCGCTTCCTGCTGCGGCTGGACGTGGAGGAGCCGGAGCCGCTGCGGCCGAAGGCGCGGGGGCTGATGTCATGGCTGGGCGCGATCTTGAAGAGCGGGACGTCCTGGCGGCACGTGCTGTACGCGGTGCTGCACTTCCCCTGGGCGGTGACGGCGTTCACGGCCGTGCTCACCGCGTGGACGGTGGGGTGGTCCCTGCTGCTGTACCCGCTGTGGCAGTGGGTCTTCCCCCGGTACGCGGACGTGCCGGGGATCCAGCTCTACGGGGACGGGAAGGGGAACGACTTCTACCTGGACACCCTGTTCGAGATCGCCGCGACGTCCGGCGGCGGGCTCGTCCTGGTGCTGGTGACGGCGTGGACGATCCGGGGGTTCGCGTACGTGGACCGGGTGATGGTCGCCGGACTCCTGGGGCCCTCGCGGCTGGCCGCGCGGGTGGTGGAGCTGGAGTCGGACCGGGGGGTCGTGGTGGACACCGCGGCGGCCGATCTGCGGCGCATCGAGCGGGACCTGCACGACGGCGCACAGGCCCGGCTCGTGGCCCTCGCCATGGATCTGGGGCTCGCGAAGGAGAAGCTGCTGGAGGACCCCGACACCGCGGCGGCCATGGTCGACGAAGCCCACGGCGAAGTGAAACTCGCCCTGCAAGAGCTCCGTGACCTGGCCCGCGGCATCCACCCCGCCGTCCTCACCGACCGCGGACTCGACGCCGCCCTGTCCTCCGTCGCCACCCGGTGCAGCGTGCCGGTGACGGTGGAGGTGGACCTTCCGTACCGGCCGGCCCCGGCCATCGAGGGGATCGCGTACTTCACCGTCTCCGAGCTGCTCCAGAACATCAGCAAGCACGCCCGGGCCCGCAAGGCGTCCGTCGAGGTGTGGCGCAGCGAGAACCGGCTGATGATCCAGGTCACGGACGACGGGAAGGGCGGCGCCGACGTCACCGCGGGCAGCGGTCTCGCGGGGCTGGCGGAGCGGCTGGACGCGGTCGACGGCGTCCTCGCCCTCGACTCGCCGGTGGGCGGCCCGACGACGGTGACGGCCGAGCTGCCCTGGCGCGGCTGAGGCCCGGTCTGTCGGGGTCCGGTCCTGCCGGGCCCCGCCCGAGTTATCCACAGGCTTGCCCGGCGCGATCCGAATCCTGGGATGCTGTTGGTCACGAGGCCAGCAGGCCCGTACGGATCGACAGGGGGAACGGGGCTGTGGTGGACGAGCGGGTGCGGGTGGTCATCGCCGAGGATTCAGTGCTCTTGCGGGAGGGCCTGACCCGGCTGCTGACCGACCGTGGACATGAGGTGGTCGCCGGGGTCGGCGACGGGGATGCGCTGGTCAAGACGGTCGGCGAATTGGCCGCCGCGCAGCTGCTGCCCGATGTGGTCGTGGCCGACGTGCGGATGCCCCCGACGCACACGGACGAAGGCGTGCGCGCCGCGGTGCAGCTGCGCAAGGAGCACCCGGGGATAGGCGTCCTGGTCCTCTCCCAGTACGTGGAGGAGCGGTACGCGACGGAGCTGTTGGCGGGCAGCAGCCGGGGCGTGGGGTATCTGCTGAAGGACCGCGTGGCCGAGGTGCGGGAGTTCGTGGACGCGGTGGTGCGGGTGGCCAAGGGCGGCACCGCGCTGGACCCCGAGGTGGTGGCCCAGTTGCTGGGGCGCAGCCGCAAGCAGGACGTCCTGGCGAAGCTGACGCCGCGCGAGCGCGAGGTGCTGGGGTTGATGGCGGAGGGGCGGACGAATTCCGCGATCGCGAAGCAGCTGGTGGTGAGCGACGGAGCGGTCGAGAAGCACGTGAGCAACATCTTCCAGAAGCTCGGGCTGTCCCCGAGTGACGGGGATCACCGCCGCGTCCTGGCCGTGCTCACGTATCTCAATTCCTGACCGGCCGACTGTCTGTCAGAAATCCTTCAGGCCCACCGAGCCGATAAAGCGGGACCAGTCCTACGTCTAAAGGATGAGCGGAAAGAGGCCGGATCACACTCTTCGAATAACGGGGCGAATGGTGATGAATCGGTACACCGTAGTGTCTCATTTCCCGGTCCAGCATATGAGCGATCCAGGGAAGGCCACCCTAACCAACGTAGGGTGGCACGTGGAACGGCCGGTGGGACGGCCGGTCCGAGCAGCCGCCTCAAGGGAGGTCCAGTTCAGTGACCAGCCAGGTCAGTAGCCCAGCCGAGCACGCCGACGAGGCCGACGGCGTCAGTGCGACCGGCGACGCCCACGAGGCGCTCGTCGGTGGACAGCGTCACTCAGGTACCGACGAGCCCGGCACCGCAGCGGCTGCCGTGGCCAAGGAAGTCCGCAAGGTCGACCGGGTCATCATCCGGTTCGCCGGCGACTCCGGCGACGGCATGCAGCTCACCGGCGACCGCTTCACGTCGGAGACGGCGTCATTCGGAAACGATCTGTCCACGCTGCCGAACTTCCCCGCTGAGATCCGCGCCCCCGCCGGCACCCTGCCCGGCGTCTCCAGTTTCCAGCTGCACTTCGCGGACCACGACATCCTCACCCCGGGCGACGCCCCGAACGTGCTGGTGGCGATGAACCCGGCCGCCCTCAAGGCGAACATCGGCGACGTGCCGCGCGGCGGCGAGATCATCGTCAACACCGACGAGTTCGCCAAGCGGGCCATGGCCAAGGTCGGCTACGACGCCTCTCCGTTGGAAGACGGCTCCCTGGACGCCTACCAGGTCCACCCGGTGCCGCTGACGACGCTCACCATCGAGGCGCTGAAGGACTTCGGCCTGTCCCGCAAGGAGGCCGAGCGTTCGAAGAACATGTTCGCGCTCGGCCTGCTGAGCTGGATGTACCACCGGCCCACCGAGGGCACCGAGGCGTTCCTGCGCTCCAAGTTCGCCAAGAAGCCGCAGATCGCCGAGGCGAACATCGCCGCCTTCCGCGCCGGGTGGAACTTCGGCGAGACGACGGAGGACTTCGCCGTCTCCTACGAGGTCGCGCCGGCCAGTTCGGCCTTCCCCACCGGCACCTACCGCAACATCTCCGGGAACCTCGCCCTGTCCTACGGCCTGGTCGCCGCCGGGCAGCAGGCGGACCTCCCGCTGTACCTGGGCTCGTACCCGATCACCCCGGCCTCGGACATCCTGCACGAGCTGTCCAAGCACAAGAACTTCAACGTGCGGACCTTCCAGGCCGAGGACGAGATCGCCGGCATCGGCGCGGCGCTCGGCGCCGCCTTCGGCGGGGCGCTCGCGGTGACGACGACCTCCGGCCCGGGCGTGGCCCTGAAGTCGGAGACCATCGGACTCGCCGTCTCGCTGGAGCTGCCGCTGCTGATCGTGGACATCCAGCGCGGCGGCCCGTCCACGGGACTGCCGACCAAGACGGAGCAGGCCGACCTCCTCCAGGCGATGTACGGGCGCAACGGCGAGGCGCCGGTGCCGGTGGTCGCCCCGCGCACCCCGGCGGACTGCTTCGACGCCGCCCTGGACGCCGCCCGGATCGCCCTGGAGTACCGCACCCCGGTGTTCCTGCTCTCCGACGGCTACCTGGCCAACGGCTCCGAGCCGTGGCGGGTGCCGGAGGTCGACGAACTCCCCGACCTGCGCGTCCAGTTCGCGACCGGGCCGAACCACCAGCTGGCCGACGGCACCGAGGTGTTCTGGCCCTACAAGCGCGACCCGCAGACGCTGGCGCGCCCCTGGGCCGTGCCCGGCACCCCCGGCCTCGAACACCGCATCGGCGGCATCGAGAAGCAGGACGGCACGGGGAACATCTCCTACGACCCGGCGAACCACGACTTCATGGTCCGCACCCGCCAGGCCAAGGTGGACGGCATCGTCGTCCCGGACCTGGAGGTCGACGACCCGGACGGCGCCACGACGCTGGTGCTGGGGTGGGGCTCCACCTACGGGCCGATCACGGCCGCGGTGCGCCGGCTGCGCGCCGAGGGCGTGCCGATCGCCCAGGCGCACCTGCGCCACCTCAACCCCTTCCCGGCGAACCTCGGGGACGTCCTCGGTCGGTACGCCAAGGTCGTGGTCCCGGAGATGAACCTCGGCCAGCTCGCCACCCTGATCCGGGCGAAGTACCTGGTCGACGCCATCAGCTACAACCAGGTCAACGGCATGCCGTTCAAGGCCGAGCAGCTGGCCACGGCCCTCAAGGAGGCCATCGATGACTGAGACCGTGCACAGTGCGCCCAGCCTGCTCTCCCTGGTGCCCAAGGCCGAGGCGAAGCAGTCCATGAAGGACTTCAAGTCCGACCAGGAAGTGCGCTGGTGCCCGGGCTGCGGTGACTACGCGATCCTCGCCGCCGTCCAGGGCTTCATGCCGGAGCTGGGCCTGGCGAAGGAGAACATCGTCTTCGTCTCGGGCATCGGTTGCTCGTCCCGCTTCCCGTACTACATGAACACCTACGGGATGCACTCCATCCACGGCCGCGCCCCGGCCATCGCCACCGGGCTGGCGTCCTCGCGGCGCGATCTGAGCGTGTGGGTGGTCACCGGTGACGGCGACGCGCTCTCCATCGGCGGCAACCACCTCATCCACGCCCTGCGGCGCAATGTGAACTTGAAGATCCTGCTGTTCAACAACCGGATCTACGGTCTGACGAAGGGCCAGTACAGCCCCACCTCCGAGGTCGGCAAGATCACCAAGTCGACGCCGATGGGCTCCCTGGACGCCCCGTTCAACCCGGTGTCGCTGGCGCTGGGCGCCGAGGCGTCCTTCGTGGCCCGTACGGTCGACTCGGACCGCAAGCACCTCACCTCGGTGCTGCGCGCCGCCGCCGACCACGAGGGCACCGCCCTGGTGGAGATCTACCAGAACTGCAACATCTTCAACGACGGCGCCTTCGAGGCCCTCAAGGACAAGGAGCAGGCGCAGGAGGCCGTGATCCGGTTGGAGCACGGCGAGCCGATCCGCTTCGGCACCGACGGCGCCAAGGGAGTCGTCCGCGACCCGGCGACCGGCGACCTCCAAGTCGTCACGGTCACCCCGGAGAACGAGTCGCGGATCCTGGTCCACGACGCGCACAGCGCCTCGCCGACCACCGCGTTCGCGCTCTCCCGGCTCGCCGACCCGGACACCCTGCACCACACGCCGATCGGTGTCCTGCGCTCCGTCGAGCGCCCCGTGTACGACACGTTGATGGCCGACCAGCTCGACCAGGCCGTCGAGCGCAACGGGAAGGGTGACCTCGGCGCGCTGCTCGCGGGCAACGACACCTGGACCGTCGTCGGCTGATCCCGAGACCCGTCGGCACCGGTCGCGACACCGGCTCCGTTTCCGATTCCGCCCCTCGCTCCGCTCGGAGCGAGGGGCGGAATCGTCTCCCTGGCGGGGGGGACAGCATCAGCAGGCACCGCAGCGGGGGGGGCTCACATCCCCTTCGTCACCTTCTTGTACGGGCCGAGAAAGCGGAGCCGACCGCGGTCGATGCGGTAGGTGAAGAAGCCGTCGGCCGGTTCCACCTTGTTCCCCCCCGAGGGGAACGCGATGGTCTTGGCCACGCCCTCGTACCGCACGCCGGCGAGCCGTCGGGCCAGCGCGCCCCGGTCCGCTCCGCCGGCGCCCAGCCGGCGCAGGCCCTCGGCGACGAAGTGGAGCGCGTCGTACGCCTCGACGGCGTGCGGCCCGGCGTCCCGCACGCGCCAGCGCTCCCGGAAGGCCGTGCGGAACTCCTTCGCGCGGGGGCCCGGCATCTGGGCCGTGTCGACGTAGCCGGTGCCGATGACCCATCCGTCGGCGGCGGCGCCGGCCGCGGTGCGGAAGGCGGGGCCGGCGACGGGTTCGATGGCGCCCCGCAGCCCGGTGTACCCGGCGGCGCGCAGCGCGAGGGCGCAACGGGCGGCGCGGGCCGGGGAGTCGCCCGCGTACACGACCCCGTCGGGCCCGGAGGCCACGGCGGCGCGCACGGCGGCGGTGAAGTCGTCGCTGTCGGCGTCGACCGGGAAGGCGGTGACCCGGGCCTTGTTCGGCGGGGCGTCGGTCAGCTTCTTGCGGATGTTCCAGGCGACGTCGCCCGCCTTCCGGTCCTCGACGACGGCGACCCGCCGCACGCCGTGGACCTCCAGGTACCGCTTGGCCGGGAAGATCAGTTGGCTGTTGTCGGGCCGCAGTTCGAAGTAGGTCCGGCCGACGTCCACGTCGAACAACTTGGAGCCGAAGGCGACGGTCAGCAGGGGCAGCGCGGCGGAGCCGTACGCCTGACCGACGGCGCTGACGATCTCGACCGTCGTGGGGCCGAGCACGGCGACCACGGCCGGGTCCTCGATGAGCCGGGTGGCCACGGCACGCGCCGTGGCGGCCTCCCCCCGGTCGTCCAGGACGGTCAGCTCCAGGTCGAAGGGGCGTTCGCGGCGGGAGTTGAACGTTTCGACGGCGAGCCGGGCGCCGCGTTCCTGGGCGCGGCCGTGGGCCTGCCCCGGGCCGCTGAGGTCGGTGGCGACACCGATGCGGTGCCGGGGCAGGGGGCGCGCGGGGCCGTCGTCGGCGCGGTCGTCCGGGCGGTTCGCGAGCCAGGCGACGGTGCCGGCGGTGGCCACCGCCGCCGCGGACCCGAGGGCCAGCAGGCGCCGTCGTGACGGGCCGCGCGGCGGCCGGGGTGCGCGGCCCGGTGCGATCCCGGTGTCGAGCACGGCGAGTGCGGCGGCGTCGGGCGCCGGGGTGCTGACCGCCGTCGGCGTGGGGACGGGCAGGTCCAGCACCCGGGCGGAGCGCTGCGCGATCAGCGCCGGCAGCCCGTCGGGGAGCCAGTCGGCCGGCCCGTCGGGCGCGCGTCCGGCGGACGGATCCAGTGCCGTGCGCACCTCGTGGGCCGTCGGCCGGGCGGACGGGTCCTTGGCGAGGCAGGAGCGCACCAGTTCCAGCAGCCCGTCCGGTACGCCGTCGAGGTCCGCCTCCTCGTGGACGGTGCGATAGACGACCGCGGCGACGGCGCCCGTGCCGAAGGGGCGCCGACCGGTGGCCGCGTACGCCAGGACGCAGCCGAGCGCGAAGACGTCGCTCGGCGGGCCGACCTCGCCGGCCCCCGCCAACCTCGCCTGTTCGGGGGCGAGGTAGCCGGGCGAGCCGACCATGACGCCGCTCGCGGTCAGCTCGGTGGCGCCGACGGACCGGGCGATGCCGAAGTCGATGAGGCGGGGGCCGTCGAGGGCCAGCAGGACGTTGCCCGGTTTGACGTCCCGGTGCACCAGGCCGCCTCGGTGGGCGGCGGCGAGCACCGCGGCGAGGCGGGCGCCGAGGACCCGTACCGTGCGCTCGGGCAGCGGGCCGCACGCGGCGACGGCCTCGCCCAGTGCGGGCCCGGGCACGAACTCGGTGGCCAGCCAGGGCTCGTCGGCCGCCGGGTCGGCGTCCACGAGGCGTACGACCCAGGGGCCGTCGACCCGGCGGGCCACCGCGACCTCGCGGCGGAAGCGGGCCCGGAAGCCGGGGTCGGCGGCGTGCTCGGCCCGGATCACCTTCAGCGCGACGAGTCCCCCGGTGCCGGAGCGGGCGAGGTACACGACGCCCATGCCGCCGGCCCCGAGCCGGCCGAGCAGCCGGTACCCGGCGAGGGACGACGGGTCGGCGGGCTTCAACGGGTCCACGGCGACCACCTGCGTACGCCGTACGTCACGGTCACGGTCACGGTCGCGGTCGCGCGAACCGGCCGGCACCGGGCCGTGCCGACGACCGCGGGCGCGGTACGTACACCTGCGAGCCCGCCGGCCGCGGCGCCGGGCCGCAGCGAGGTCACCGCCGCCGCCCGCACCCCGTACGCCACGGCCCCGGCGCCGGGAGCCCGGCGTGCGGCCTCCCTCCGGCCCGTACCCGCCCCGCCCCGTCCGCTCGTCACGGCGTCGGCGTCGATGCCGGCGGGACGCGGCTGGGCGCGGGGCCCAGATAGCGGCGCCGGCCGTTCTTGATCTGGAAGAGATGCGTGCCGAGGAGGGCGAAGTCCCCCGTCTTCGCCTCGAACGCGTAGGCGCCCATGACGCCGACGTGCTCCGCCTTGCGCAGCGCCACGGCCAGGTCGGCCCGGCGCGGGGCGCGGCTGCCGCCGGTGCGCACCGCGTCCTCCAACGTCTTGATCATCAGGTTGACGCAGTCGAAGGACTCCCCCGCGTACGGGCCGGGCGGGCGGCCGTACCTCTTGGCGTACGCCGTGCGGAAGGGCGCCGCCTTCGGCCGGGCGGCCGGGTCGGACGCGGGGGCGCCGATCACCCACCCCTCGGCGTCGGCGCCGGCCAGCCGTAGGAACTCCGAGTCCAGCGCCGTCGACGTGGCGATCTTCGCTCCCACGAAGCCGGCGGCCCGGAGCGCACGGGCCGCGCGCGCCGCTCCGACGGCCGAGCCGCAGTGGGCGTACGCGTCGACGCCGGCCGCCATCATCTGCTCGACGACCGGGCGGTAGTCCTCGACGGACATGGGGACCACCCGCGGCACGACGCGCCCGCCCATCTTGGGCATCCACCGGCGCAGGGTCGTGACGTACTCCCAGGAGTACTCGTCGTCGAAACGGTCCTGCACCGCGCCCAGGACCTCGGCGCCCGCCTTCTGCCCGGCGTACAGGGCCAGTTGGACGCCCATGGTGCCGTGGGCGGGGGCGGCCCGCAGGAAGACGCGGTTCTCCTCGTCGGTCGGGGAGACGGCGCCGACGGAGTTCGCCACCAGGGTGAGCGACGCCTCGTCGTACACGGGCAGGGACGCCACCGTCGTGTAGTCGCCGGTGGAGCCGAGGACGGCGAACACCGACGGCTCGTCGGCCAGCCGTCGGGCCGCCGCCGCGGCCCTGGCCGGGTCCCCGGCGTCGTCCGCGGTCCTGACGGCGAGGGCGAAGGGCTTGTCCTCGCGGGCGTCGAACTGCTCCACCGCCAGCCGGGCCCCGCGCTCCTGCTCGACGCCGATCTCCTTCCGCGGCCCCGACAGGTCGGCCTGCACGCCGATCGTCCAGCTCGCGCCGCGGGAGCCGGCGCCCGCTCCGGCCGGCCGCCGCGCTCCGTCGTCCCGCAGCGCCGCCCACAGCCCGACGCCCCCGGCCGCCACGGCGAGCGCCCCTCCCACGCCCGCGTACAGGAACGTCCGCCTGCGCCCCGCCGAAACGGCCGGACCGTCCCGCGGACCGTCCGCCTGCGTCGGGTCGATGCCCGGCAGCGCGAGCAGCGCGGCCGAACGCTCCGCGATGGTGCGCACGACGTCGGGCGGCAGCCAGTCCGCGTCAATGGAAAGGTCGACGGACGGAGCTACGGGCGGGGCTGTAGACGGGTGCGCGGACCGGATGACGGACGGGGCCTCGAGGCCGGTCGTCAGCCGCTCGGCGACCTCCGCCGCGCCCGGCCGCCGCCCCGGCTCCTTCTCCAGGCACGCCGTGAGCAGCCCCACCAACCCGGCACCGTCGCCACGGTCGCCGATGCCACCGAGGTCCGGTTCGTCGTGCACGGTCCGATAGAGCAGCGCGTCCACCGCGCCGTGTCCGAACGGCGGCCGTCCGGTGAGCGCGTACGCCAACAGGCAGCCCAGCCCGAAGACGTCGCTCGCCGGACCGATCCCGGCGCCGCGCGCCTCCGCCTGCTCGGGCGCGAGGAACCCCGGCGTGCCGACCACCACGGACGTGCTGGTGATCGCCGTGCCGTCCTCCGCCCCGTCCGCGGCCCGCGCGATCCCGAAGTCGATCAGGCGCGGCCCGTCCACCGCCAGCAGCACGTTCGCCGGCTTGACGTCCCGGTGCACCAGGCCGGCCGCGTGGACCTCGGCCAGCGCCCGCGCGACCGCCGCGCCCAGGATCCGTGCGCTCCGCTCCGGCAGCGGACCGTGCCGCGCCACCGCGTCGGCGAGCGGGGGACCCGGCACGAAGGCGGTGGCCAGCCACGGCAGCGGCGCGTCCGGATCCGCGTGGGTGACGGCCGCCGCCCAGGGGCTGGCCACCCGGCGCGCCGCGGCCACCTCGCGTCGGAAGCGGGCCCGGAAGTCGGGCCGGTCGGCGAGGTCCGCGAGCGTCACCTTGACCGCGGCCAGCTCGCCCGCGTCCGTACGCCCCAGGTAGACGACGCCCATGCCGCCCGCGCCCAGCCGGCCCAGCAGGCGGTATCCGCCGACGGTCGACGGATCCGACGGCAGCAGCCGGCCGACGGCCCCTGCCGGGAGCCCGTCCCCCGGGCTCATCGATCGACCTCCGCACCCAGCTGGGTCTCGACCCGTCCGAGCATCGCGATGAACGCCTCCAAGCGCGCCTTGTCGATGTCGTCGTCCTTGTGGCCCTTGGCGCCCTTGGACGTGACGGTGATGGTGACCGGGCCGTAGCGGGCCTGGTACCAGTTGTAGGTGTAGGCGCGGTCGAACTGGGCGTTCTCGTAGTCGCCGGTCTCGAAGACGGAGTCGTCCGCGAGGTCGTTGCCCCGGCCGTACCACCGGCCCTGCGACCACAGGTTCTTGACGCGCTCGCCCTCGCGCAGGGTCTGGTCCGGGCAGCGCAGGGTCTCCTCCAGGGTCTCGGCCATGTCCCAGTCGGCGCCCTTCGCGTCGCGGTGGACGTTCACCGTGGCGGCGACGCGGACCGGCCCCCTGCCCGGGCCCGCGGGCAGCTCGCTGTGGGCGGTGAGGCTGTGGAGGACGCCGGCCGGGCGGGGCGCTCGCTGCCAGACGCACCCCTCGTCCAGGACGAGCCAGTGGCCGGGCGGGGTCAGATACGGGGTGCGCTGCACATAGCCCGGGCCCCAGGTGTCCGGGCCGGCGACGACCTTCTCCGCCAGGGCGCGGGCCTGCGCTTCGGTACGCGGCACCCGGGCCGGATCGGGGGTGATGGCCCGGTCGCCCGGGCGCTTCGACGGCTGCCCGACCGGACGGGACGACGCGTTCGCCGAGGACCCCGAGGATTCCGATGGTTCCGAGGATCCCGAAGAGGACGGCCCCGAACGCTCGCCCTCCCCGTCGGCATCGGCGCCGGAGCACCCCACCAGCAGCAGCGCCCCGACCACGGCGCCGCAGCCGGCCCGCGCCATCACCCTTCCGTACGCCATGCAGTCCTGCCCCCTGCGTCGGCACGGTCCTCGACCCGGCGGTCCCGCGCCGCCCCCGCACGCCCCCGCGCCGCCGATGGTACGACTCGCCATCGACAACACGCCCGGTCCACTTCGGAGTTGGACGCGCGAACCGGTTCATCCGGTTCCGGTGGCCGTACGCCCCCGCGCCCCTCGCACCCCGCACGGTCGTCATGACCGTATTGCGGAACGGGCATGACAGCGCGGTTCCGGGGCGCGTACCTTCGTCGGGGTGAGACACACGGCACGGGAGGTCCAGTGACATCGAACGGCAACCAGCGGGCCGGACTCCTGTACGCGATCGGGGCCTACGGGATGTGGGGCCTGGTCCCCCTCTTCTGGCCGCTGCTGAAGCCGGCCGGGGCGACCGAGATCCTGGCGCACCGGATGACCTGGTCCCTGGTGGTCGTCGCCCTCGCGCTGCTGGTGCTGAAGCGCTGGGCGTGGCTGCGCGAACTGCTGCGCGACCCGCGCAAGCTGGGGCTCGTCGCCCTCGCGGCCGTGGTGATATCCGTCAACTGGGGCGTGTACATCTGGTCCGTGAACACGGGCCGCGTGATCGAGGCGTCCCTCGGCTACTTCATCAATCCGCTGGTCACCATCGCCATCGGCGTCCTGCTGCTGAAGGAGCGGCTGCGCCCCGCGCAGTGGGCGGCGGTCGGCGTCGGTCTCTCGGCGGTGCTGGTGCTGGCGATCGGCCACGGGCAGCCGCCGTGGATCTCGCTGGTCCTGGCGTTCTCGTTCGCCACGTACGGACTGGCGAAGAAGAAGGCGAACATCGACGGCCTGGAGTCCCTGGCCGCGGAGACCGCGATCCTCTTCCCGCCCGCGTTGGGCTATCTGGTGTGGCTGACGGTGCAGGGGGACGCCGCCTTCGGGACCGAGGGCGTCGGGCACATGGCGCTGCTCGCGGCGAGCGGCCTGGTCACCGCGGTCCCGCTGGTCTGCTTCGGCGCGGCGGCGATACGCGTGCCGCTGTCGACGCTGGGCCTGTTGCAGTACTTGGGGCCGATCCTCCAGTTCCTCCTGGGCGTCCTGTACTTCCGCGAGGACATGCCGGCCGAGCGGTGGGCCGGGTTCGGGCTGGTGTGGCTGGCGCTGATGGTGCTGACGTGGGACGCGTTGCGCACGGCACGGCGTACGAGCAAGGCGGCGGAGGCACTGCGGGCGGCGGCGGCAACTTCGGCGCCGACTCCGGCTACGGCTACGACTCCGGCTACGGCTTCAGCGCTGGTCGAGGTGGAGCCCGTGACGCAGGCGCGGTCCGAGACCCCCGCCCAGGCCGAGCCCACGACCTGAGCCATCCCCCCAAGCAGGCCGGAGGAACGTCGTACGGGCGGCGTACGACGACGGGCCCGCAGCCCACCGGGGCGGCGCAATCCACCACTCGATCGGCCCCCGCCCGCATCCCGGCGCAGGCCCCGTGCCCCCACCGGTGTTACGACCGAAGTCCGGGTCCCGGGACCACCGGGGCCGTCAGCGGACGGAGTGAGTGCGCCATGCCCCTGCCCCAGCACCTGGACCCCCTGGACCAGCCCCGGTCCGACCCCCTGGCCCTCTCCGTCGACTTCGGCGCGGGCTTCTCGCAGGCGTGGAACTCGGTGGCCCAGTTCATACCGAAGCTCATCGGCTTCCTCGTCGTCCTGCTCATAGGTTGGTTCATCGCCAAGCTGATAGCCAAGGTGGTCGACAAGCTGCTGCGCAAGGTGGGCTCGGAGAAGCTGGCCGAGCGCAGCGGGGCCGCCCACGCCCTGCGGAACTCCTCGTACGACGCCACCGGCATCATCACCAAGGTCATCTACTACGGCCTGCTGCTGATCGTGCTGCAACTGGCCTTCGGGGTCTTCGGCCCCAACCCCATCAGCGTGATGATCCAGGCCGTGGTCGCCTGGCTGCCGAAGGCGATCGTCGCCCTGGTGATCGTCGTGGTGGCGATGGCCATCGCGCGCGCCGTCCGCGAGATCATCGAGGACTCCCTGAGCGGCACCTCGTACGGGAAGGTCCTGGCCACCGTGGCCTGGGCGTTCATCGTGGCGCTCGGTGCGATCGCCGCGCTGGGGCAGGCGGGCATCGCGACGGCCGTCACCGGCCCGCTGCTCCTCGCCGTCCTCGGCACGGTCGCGGGCGTCCTGATCGTCGGCGTCGGCGGCGGGCTCATCGGGCCGATGCGCTCGCGGTGGGAGCGCTGGCTGTCGAAGGCGGAGGAGGAGTCGTCGGGGGCGCGGGACAAGATCAGCGCGTACCAGCGCGGCCGGGCGGACGCGGCGGCCGGCCAGCCGGCACCCGGCACGCGCACGACGGCCAGCGGTCGAGGCGACAGGGGTGGTGCGGGAGGTACGGGAGGTGGCCGCACCGGCCGCCCGAACGACGAGGGCCCCTACGACCCCATGTAGCCCGCGGCCCGTCCTTCCCGTACGGCCGCGGCGTGGCTCACCGCGACAACAGGTCGTGCTCGCGCACCAGCCAGCAGACCGCGGTGAGCCTCAGCGTGGCGAAGTCGTGCCCCACCGGCTCGGTCCACTCCGTCTCCGCGAGCCAGTCCGTGAAGCCGAGGACGTAGTCCGCCAGGTCCTCACGGCGTACGGAACCGGCGTCCGACCAGCCCCGGCCCCGGCCCGCGCTCCGGCGCGGCCGGGGCACCAGCGCGTCGCGGAGGCTCGCGGCGTGCTGGTCGACCGCGGCGACGAGCCCCGGGTCGAAGGCGAACTCCGAGAGCCGGGGCAGGTACGCGGCGACGACGCCCACCAGGGGGCAGTCGGCGACCGGGCCGTCGCCGTCGCCGTGTCCACGGCCGTGTTCGGAGGGATCGTGCATCGTCCCACCCTCGTCCGCGAGTCCAGTCCCGGACAAGTGCCCACAGCCGTGACATTCATCGCAGAACCGCCTACGCCGGTCTGGGCAAGATCGGCAAAGCAGGCCCCTGAGCCATGGGACGTAGCCGCCGCAGCCCAGGGGGCGCGTTGGTCCCTACCGGCCGGTGCGGGTTGTTCGCGCAGTTCCCCGCGCCCCGCAACACCTCCGCCTCCAGCTCTCAGATGACCGACGGGTCGAGCGAATCAGGGGCGCCCGCGGAAGCGTTGCGGGCGCGGTGGGCCCGCACCTTGTGGCGGTTTCCGCAGCGCTCCATGGAGCACCAGCGCCGGCGCCCGGGGCGCGAGGTGTCGACGAAGAGCAGATAGCAGTTGTCGGTGGCGCATTCGCGGATCCGGTGGGCGTACGGCCCGGTGAACAGCTCCACCGCGTCCCGGGCCACCGCCGACAGCAGTTGCGCCCCGGTCGCCCCGGGCACCCAACCCCGCGCGCCGTCCGCGCCGAAGCGCGGCACGGGCGGCGGTTCGGCCGCGGCGCGGTTGACCACGGCGAGGTCGCCCGCGGGCAGTTCCCGACCGTGCGCCCGCGCGGCCGTCACGCCGTGCAGCGCGTCCCGCAGCACCCGCGCCGACCGCACCTCGTCCGGGGTGACCACCGGCGCCAGCCCGTCCGGCAACCGGCTCCACTCTGCCCAACGCACCAGGTCGGCGGGCTCGTACAACATCTCCCAGCGGGCCAGCCGGCCCGGGCCGCCGGTGATGAGCAGATCGAGGCTGAGGGCGCCGGTGTCGAAGTGGAACGGGCGCCCCTTCGGTGGATGGAGGACGAATCCCCTTGCGAGCTCGCTCATGTAACCACTATAAACGGTTTCATGGCACTGCACTGGAAAGTCACCATCGACGCCAACGACCCGCACGCCCAGGCCGACTTCTGGGCCGCCGCCCTCGGGTACGAGGTCGAGGACCACAGCACCCTGATCGGCTGGCTGCGCGGGGCCGGCCATCTGCCGGAGGACTCGACGCTCCACCGGGCCGACCGCGACGTCTGGCGGGATTTCGCCGCAGTCCGGCATCCGGACGACCCGTACGACGAACAGAAGGGCGTCGGGCTCGGCCGTCGGCTGCTGTTCCAGCGCGTCCCCGAGGCCAAGTCCGGCAAGAACCGCCTCCACCTGGACGTCCACGTGGGCACGGAGCGGGTCGAGGAGGAGGTCTCCCGACTCCGGGGACTCGGCGCGGCGGTGCTGTACCGGCGGGAGCAGCACGGCGGATCGTGGACGACCATGGCGGACCCGGAGGGGAACGAGTTCTGCGTGGAGTGACCGCCGCACCGCGACGACGACTCCGCACGGTCCGCAACGCCGCGCAATCCGTTCGGAGTTGTCCGTTACGGGGACGCAAAGTGTCCGCTGGGCGAACACGACTGACCGGTTTCCGCCCTTGACGGTCCTGCCAACTCTCGCTGAACTCTGAGCACGTACCACGCGCCACTCCGTGCCACCCGCCCCACCCCGGTCCGTCACCGGGTGCACCACGGCTCACGCACCACCAGCTCCAGCGCCCTGGACCCCGCCGTTCCAGGGCGTCTCGCACGTTCCGTCCTGTCCCCGTACGGAATCCACGGAGCCCCCACATGAAGCTCTCTGTCCCCCTGCCGCGCGATCCGCGGCGTCCCCACCGCCCCAGACGCGTGCTCTCGACCGCGGCGACGGCCCTGGCCGGGCTGCTCGCGGCGGCTTTCCCCGCGGCCACGGCGGCAGCGGCGCCGACCGCCCCTGCGTCGGCGACCTCGGCAACCACGGCCGCCGCACCGGACATACCGCTCGCCAACGTCAAGGCGCACCTGAGTCAGTTCCAGTCGATAGCCCAGGCCAACGGCGGCAACCGCGCCCACGGCCGGCCCGGTTACCGCGCCTCGCTGGACTACGTGAAGGGGAAGCTGGACGCCGCCGGGTACACCACCTCCATCCAGCAGTTCACCTCGGGCGGCACCACCGGCTACAACCTGATAGCCGACTGGCCGGGCGGCGACCCGAACCAGGTCCTGATGGCCGGCGCCCACCTGGACTCCGTCTCCTCCGGCGCCGGCATCAACGACAACGGCTCCGGCTCGGCCGCCGTCCTGGAGACCGCCCTCGCCGTCTCCCGCGCCCAGCTCAACCCCACCAAGCACCTGCGCTTCGGCTGGTGGGGCGCGGAGGAACTGGGCCTGATCGGCTCGCGGTACTACGTCAACAACCTCCCGTCGGCGGAGCGGTCGAAGATCTCCTCGTACCTCAACTTCGACATGATCGGCTCGCCGAACCCCGGCTACTTCGTCTACGACGACGACGTGGAGCTGGAGAAGGTCTTCAAGGACCACTTCGCCGGGCTCGGCGTCGCGACCGAGATCGAGACCGAGGGCGACGGCCGCTCGGACCACGCCTCCTTCAAGAACGTCGGCATACGCGTCGGCGGCCTGTTCACCGGAGCGGGCCGGACGAAGACGGCGGCGCAGGCGCAGAAGTGGGGCGGCACGGCGGGCCAGGCGTTCGACCGCTGCTACCACTCGTCGTGCGACACCACGTCGAACATCAACGACACCGCGCTGGACCGCAACAGCGACGCGATCGCCCACGCGGTGTGGACGCTCGGCAGCGGGACGTCCGTCCCGCCCGGCGACAGCTACGAGAACGCCGTGGACGTCGCCATTCCGGACAACGGTGCGGCCGTGACCTCCACCGTCACCGTCTCCGGACGCACCGGGAACGCCCCGCCCGCCCTCTCCGTCGGGGTGGACATCCGGCACACCTGGCGCGGTGACCTCGTGGTGGACCTGCTGGCGCCCGACGGCACCGCGTACCGACTGAAGAACTCCAGCGGCAACGACTCGGCCGACAACGTCATCGCCACCTACACCGTCAACGCGTCCAGCGAGCCCGCCAACGGCGACTGGAAGCTACGCGTCCAGGACGTCGGCCCGCAGGACACCGGCTACGTCAACAGCTGGAAGCTCACCTTCTAGCCCCCCCACCCCCCACCCGTCCCCGACCCTCACCAGGCTTCCCCGGAGCCGCCACCCCCCACAGGCTGCATGCGTGTGCACCCACCGCACACGCATGCAGCCATGCCCGGTCCCGTGACACCGCCCCGCAGCCTCGACCCAGCCGCGCCCGCGGCCCCGCGGGGCTCGTCAGGCCGTGATGTCCTTCGTGGTGAACCGCGCCCACGCCGCCGAGCCGAACACCGCCACGTACACCGCCTGGAGTCCGAGGTTCTTCTGCACCTCGTCCCAGAACACCGGCTCCCGCAGCAGGTCCGAGAACGACAGCCAGTAGTGCGAGAACAGATAGGGGTGGATCTCGTCCAACTGCGGGATGGTGTCCAGGATCTGCACGGTGATCAACAGTCCGACCGTGGCCGCCATCGCCGCGATGCCGCTGCCCGTGAGCGTCGAGACGAACAGTCCGAGCGCCGCGAACCCCGCGAGCGAGGCCGCCACGACACCGGCGATCAACCCGGCCCGCACCAGTCCTTCGGTGAAGGAGATCTCCGTCCCGGAGATGGTGGTGACGTCCCCGAGAGGGAACAGCAGCGCCCCGACGGCGAGCGCCGACGCCGCCACGACCAAAGTCGCCACCAGGCAGAAGACCAGGGCCGTGACGTACTTCGCGAGCAGCAGCCGGGTCCGTCCCGCGGGGGCCACCAGCAGATACCGCAGGGTGCCGGCGGACGCCTCCCCCGCAATCGCGTCGCCCGCGACGACACCGACCGACATCGGCAAGAAGACCGGCAGCGTCGCGGCGAGCGCGGCGAAGACCAGGAACAGGCCGTTGTTCGTGACCTGGGAGATGAAGGCGGGTCCTTCTCCGTCGCCGGGAGGACCGCCGCCCTCGCCACCGGTCTCGATCTTCACGGCGATGCCGATGAGGACGGGCACCGCCGCGAGCACCCCGAGCAGCGCGAGGGTCCGCCAGCGGCGCAGGGTGGTGAACAGCTCGGAGCGGAAGATCCCGAGGGTGCGCAGCGGGCGACCCCGCTCCGCCGCCGTCGGCTCCGGCTCGACCTGAGCCGCGGCCCCGCCCTGCACCTCAGCCCGCGACATCGAAGCCCTCCCCCGTCAGCTCCACGAACGCGTCCTCCAAGGACGCCCGCTCCACCCCGAAGCCGCGCACCCGCACGCCCGCTTCCACCAGCGCCGCGCTCAGCTCCGCCAGCTCGGCCTCGGGGTCGGGCGGATCACCGCTGACCCGGCCTTCTTCGGCTGCGACCGCCACTCCCGTCACTCCCCGCTCCTTGAGGACCCGGGCGGCGTCGTCCGTGTCCGGGGTGAGGACCGTCAGCCGGCCGCGGGCCCGGGCCGCCAGGTCGGCGACCGGCCCCTGCACCAGCAGCCGCCCCTGCGCCATCACGGCCGCATGGGTGCAGACCTGCTCGATCTCGTCCAGCAGATGGGAGGAGAGGAAGACGGTCGTGCCGTCGGCGGCGAGCTCCCGGACCAGGGAGCGGATCTCCCGCATGCCCTGGGGGTCCAGGCCGTTCGTCGGCTCGTCCAGGACGAGGAGTCGGCGCGGGCGCAACAGCGCGGCGGCCAGCCCCAGCCGCTGCTTCATCCCCAGGGAGTACGCCCTGGCCTTCTTCCCCGCGGCCGAGGTCAGCCCCACCCGGTTCAGGGCGGTGGCGACGCGGGCGCTGCGGGTGCGCGGGTCGGCGGTGGGGTCGGCGGAGTCGTACCGCAGGAGATTGTCCCGCCCGTTCAGGAACCCGTAGAGCGCTGGCCCCTCGATCAATGCGCCGACCTGCGGCAGCACGGTGCGGGCGGCCTTCGGCATCGCCGCGCCGAGCACTGTCGCGCTGCCGGTCGTCGGCTCGATGAGGCCCATCAGCATCCGGATGGTCGTCGTCTTCCCGGAGCCGTTGGGGCCGAGGAAGCCGAAGACGCTGCCCGCCGGCACGGTGAGGTCGAGCCGGTCGACGGCCAACTGGCCGCCTCGATAGCGCTTGGTGAGCCCGCGCGTCTCGATCACCGCTGTCATTACGCTCCCCCGTTCCTTCGGGCGCCCCGGGCGCCCGACCACGGCGCCGTCCGCCCCACCGTACGACCTGCACGGCGGGACGAACGGCAACCGCTGCGTCTGCCTGTCGGGCCCGCCGCGGTGGCGCGGGCCTCCGGCATCGGCTACTTGTCGGCGTTCGCCGCCTTCACCAGCGCGTCCTTGGTGACGGCGCCCACGTAGACCGTGCCGTCGTCCGTCATCAGGGCGTTGACCAGGCGGGTCTTGAAGACCGTGCCCGAGCCGAACTTCCCGCTGACGGGGTCACCGAAGGAGCTCAGGAAGCCCTCGGCCGCGGGCGGCAGCTCGCCCTTCTTCGGCGGGGTGAAGCCCTCGCCCGCGGGGGACTCGATCTTCCCGATCGTGGTCCAGCCCTCGCCGATGACCTGCGGGCCGCCGAAGTCCTCAAGGCCCTTCAGGTCCTTCAGGTCCTCGCCGCCCTTGAGGCCGTCCTTCAGCTCCTTCTCCAACTCCTTCGGCAGCTCGCCCTTCAGCTCCGGTGCCCCGAAGTCCTGGGACGACTGCTCCGCCAGCTCGTCCGCCTCCGTCACCTTCGCGCCCTTGGGCGGGGCGAAGTCGAAGGTGGACGCGGCGGGCCGGGAGAAGTCGACCTTGGTGAAGCCGACGTCGACGGCCGCCTTGCCGCCGCTGGACGGCACCAGCGTGAACTTCAGCGGCGTCCCCGTCTTGGAGTCCACCGCGACCTTGATCGAGCCGATCGTCGAGCCGCTCTGCTTGGGCTTGATGACCAGCTGGTACGCGGAGCGGCCGGCCACCTTCGCGGTGCCGTCGACCGTCACTGACGTGTTCTTGTCGGCGGCCTCCAGCGCCTTGGCGGCGAGCTCCTTGGGCGTGGTCGGCAGGTCCTCGGGGCCGGTGAAGCCCTCGTCGCCCTTCTTCCCGCCCTTGCCCGGGGCCTCGCCCTTGTGGTGCACGACCTCGTTCGACTTGCTGTCGTACGCCCACACTTCGGCGCCGTTGCGGATCAGGCTGTACTCGGCGGAGTCCTCCAGGATGGAGAGCTTCTGCCGCTCGGGACCGTCGACGGCGACGCGGAGCGTGTGCGACCCGGACGCCAGCTCCATCAGCTTGGCGTCAGGGGATGCCGACGGGCCGTCCCCGCCCTCGCCGCCGGCCTCGCCCATGCCGGAGAGGACGGAGTCCGCAAGGCCGCCGAAGTCCGGCAGGCCCAGGTCCGTGCTGACCTTGATCGTGCCGGAGAGCTGCTGGGTGTCGGACGCGGCGATCTTCTCGATCAGCTCCTGGGCGCTGATCTTCGGCAGCTCGGGGTCGCCGGAGGCCGCGAGTGCGGGGACCAGACCGATGGTCGCCGCCGCCACCCCCGCCACCGCGACCGGGAGGGCGTAACGAGCCGCCTTTCGCCGGCGCACCCGGCCGGCGGCTCCCGCCTCTTCGGTGGTCTGTGCGCTGTCGTTCGGTGCCATGGTGTGCCCTATCCTCCGTGAACGGTCACGAGCAGTGGTGCGGACTGGAGCAGTGGTTCGACTGATGCGACTGGTTCGAGCAGTGGTTCCATCTGACCAAATCGACGCCGCTCGGGCGTCAACCCCCGGGAGCAAGTTGGCGTACTGCTCAGGGATGAGGGATCCATCGGTGGCCTCCCCCAACCGATAGGGAACAGCCCTAGGGGGCATCAACCTTCGTCGTACGTATCGACGATCCACTGCACCTGCGGTCGTAGGAACGCCAGCGTGAGCTGCGCCCTGCGGTACAACCACTCCTGCGAAGCGGGCACGGGCTCAGCCACCGCGCCGGCCCCGGGCGCTGTCCCGTACCGCCGTTTCCTGATGTCCGCCACGACCTCGGCGGGCGCTCCGAGCCTGGCCAGGACGCCGAAGGCCTCGGCCTTGGTGATGAGCGTGCCGTCCCGCAGCGTCACCAGGGCCCGCGCCAGCGACAGCATCCCGTAGTCCACCCACGGGTCCTGCTGGAACATCTCCTCCTGGTCCAGACAGGGCAGCAGGTACTCGCGCGCGTTCCGCACGATGTACTCCTTCAGTTGACCCTCGGTCACCTCGGGGAGCAGCCCGGCGACCGGCCGCCCGTACAGCACCCGTCCGAAGCGGTGCAGCTCGGCGCGGGTCACCAGGTCCACGGGGCGCCGGAACTGCTCCCGCATGGCCCACGTGAGGTGGTCCCGCTCCGGCTCGGCCACCTCCTGGAGGGGGACGTAGCTGCAGTGCAGCTTCTCCGCGAGCGGCAGGGCCCGCTCCAGCCCCTCGTGGAACGAGGCGAGTTCCTTCTCCTCGGCGTCCGTGCAGGGCCGTTCCACGACCGCGATCAGGTCGAGGTCGCTGCGGCCCGGCTGATAGTCCGTCCCGGCGGCGATGGAGCCGTGGACCCAGACCGAGACCAGCGGCACCAGCGGCCGGACCCCGTCGATGAAACGTTCGAGCAGCTCGTTGGTGGCAGCATCATCCGTCGTCGCGAGAACCATGGTGACAGTCTGACCACCCGTGCCCGTTCGCGGCAGACCGCATCGGCCCGTCCCGCAGGGACCACCGGCCCCGAAGCCCGTCTGGACGCCCCGTACGGCCCTCCCCGGATCCGGCGAAACGACACGGCACGACGTCGAGCGGCGCGGCGGAACGCTTCCGCGAACCGCCCCTACGACGTCGCCCCCGTCCCGCGCTCAGCCCGCGCGGTGCACCACCGCGTCGCACAACTCCTCCAGCGCCGCCCGCGCGTAGCACTCCGGCAGCGGGGCGAGCATCGCCCGCGCCTCCTCCGCGTAGCGCACGGTGTCCCGGCGGGCCTGCTCCAGCGCGGGGTGGGCGCGCAGCCGCAGCAGCACCTCAGCGTGCCGGGCGTCGTCGGCGAGGTCGCCCGCGAGGAGTTCGACCAGCTCCAGGTCCTCCGGCAGGCCCTGCGCCTCGGCGCGGGCGCGCAGGTGCAGCACCGGCAGCGTCGGGATGCCCTCGCGCAGGTCCGTGCCCGGCGTCTTGCCGGACTCGTGGGAGTCGCTGGCGATGTCGAGGACGTCGTCCGCGAGCTGGAAGGCGACCCCGAGCCGCTCCCCGTACTGGGTGAGGATGTCGATGACGCCCTCGTCGGCGCCGGACATCATCGCGCCGAAGCGGCCGGAGACCGCGATCAGCGAGCCGGTCTTGCCGCCGATGACGTCCAGGTAGTGCGCCACGGGGTCGCGCCCGCCCCGCGGCCCGGCGGTCTCCAGGATCTGCCCGGTGACCAGCCGCTCGAACGCCTCGGCCTGGATGCGGACCGCCTCCGGGCCCAGGTCGGCCAGTATGTGCGAGGCGCGGGCGAAGAGGAAGTCGCCGGTCAGGACGGCGACGGAGTTGCCCCAGCGGGCGTTGGCGCTGGCCACCCCGCGGCGCACGTCCGCCTCGTCCATCACGTCGTCGTGGTACAGGGTTGCCAGGTGCGTGAGTTCGACGACGACGGCGGAGGGCACCACGCCCGGAGCGTGCGGGTCGCCGAACTGCGCCGCCAGCATCACCAGCAGCGGCCGGAAGCGCTTGCCGCCGGCGCGCACGAGGTGCTGGGCGGCCTCCGTGATGAAGGGCACCTCGCTCTTGGTGGCTTCGAGCAGACCCGCCTCGACGGCGGACAGTCCGTTCTGGACATCGGCCTCAAGAGCCTGGTCCCGCACGCTCAGCCCGAACGGCCCGACGACGGTCACGAGGGAGTCTCCTGTCTGCTGATAATCACACGGATTGTCGATCTGTCGCTGCATTCACTCAAGTCAGCGTATCCGGTCGTCTTTCGATCACCGTGAGCGCCTTCCCGCCTCCGCCGGTATGTTCGTGATCAGCACATACGCCCAGGGGTGAGCCTTTTCACCGGGATCCGGAAACCTCCCCGAATCACGGCCGCGACCGAGGCCGGGGCAGGCCCTCGGTCGGGGCCGGACCGGGCCGGCACCGGAGCCGTTTGAGGGACCACCCCGCACCCCGTGCACCGAGGCACGCCATGAGCCACGCCCGTCCACCCACCGCACCATCCGTACCGTCTGCACCACCTCCACCGCCACCCCCGGGGGCTACGGTTCGCCACGACGACGTACGCATCCCCCTGCACGACGGCACCCTCCTCCACGCGCGCATCTGGCGCCCGCTCGCCGACGCCCCTGCCCCGGTCCTGCTGGAGTACGCCCCGGACCGGCTCACCGACGCCACTGCGGCCCGCGACGCCCAGCGCCACCCCTGGTACGCGGCGCACGGATACGCCTCGGTGCGCGTCGACGCCCGCGGCCACGGCAACAGCACCGGCTCCCCCGCCGACGACCCGACCGCGACCGCCGCCGACGCGGCCGAGGCCGTCGAGTGGCTGGCCGCCCAGCCCTGGAGCACCGGCCGGATCGGCGCCTTCGGCCTGGGCGCGGGAGCCGACGTCGCCCTGCGCCTCGCCGCGCTCGCGCCCGACCCCCTGGCGGCCGTGGTCACGGTCGGCGCCACCGACGCCCCGTACGACAACGGCGGCGCCTACCTGGGCGGCTCGGTCGCGGCCGACCCCCTGCACTCCGGTGCGACGGCCCTGCTGTCCGAGCTGTGCCGACCGCCCGACCCCTCCTACGCGGGCGGCGCCTGGCGCGAGCTGTGGGCGGCCCGCCTGGAGACCGTGACGCCGCCCCTGCACACCCTCCTGGCACACCAGCTCCGCGACGACTTCTGGGACGGCCGGGCCGTGGGAGGCGGCGCCGGCCTCGCCTCCGTACGGGTGCCCGTCCTCGCCGTGGGCGGATGGCGCGACCCGTACCGCGACACCGTCTTCCGGCTGCTGGCGGCGCTGCCGGCGGACCGGGTGCGCGGTCTGGTCGGCCCCTGGGCCCACCAGTACCCGGACCACGGGCACCCCGGCCCGGCGATCGGCTTCCTGCACGAGACGCTGCGGTGGTGGGAACGGCACCTGCGGGACGCGGACGACCGGGGCTCCGCCGCGCCGACCGCCGACGAACCCCTGCTGAGGGTCTGGCTGACCACGCCCGACGGTCCCGGCGGCCCCGGGCACTGGATCGCCGAGGACGCCTGGCCGTCCCCGCGCGTGCGCACCGTTCCGTACCCGTTGACGGGCGCTCCCCGGCCGGTCGCCGCACCGCAGCACACCGGCGTGGACGCGGGGCGCTGGCTGTCGACCACCGGTCGTACGTCCGACCGCGCCCCCGATCAGCGCAGCGAGGACGCGCGCTCCGCGTGCTTCGAATTCCCCGTCGCGGGTGACGGGGAAGAGAGAGGAGAGGGCCCGGCAAGGGGCGGCGTCACCGTCCTCGGCAACCCCCGGGTGACGCTCCGGCTGCGGATGGCCGTACCGCACGGCCAGGTCGTCGTACGACTGTGCGACGTGGCACCCGACGGCTCGCCCGCGCTGGTCACCCGGGGCGTACTGAACCTGGCGGCGCGCCACGGCCGGGAGCGCGCGCACGCCTGGACACCGGGCAGCACGGAGGACGTGGCCCTCGAACTCCACTCCATCGGGTACGTCTTCCCGCCCGGACACCGCATCCGGCTGGCGGTTTCGTCGGCGTACTGGCCGTGGGTGTGGCCGCAGACGGGCTCGACCGGTTTCGTCCTCGTCCCCACGGGCTCCCGGCTCGACCTGCCGGTCCGGCACGGCGCGAACCGGTCCGCCGACCGGCCGCCCCACGCCGAACCGGAACGCTCGCAACCGCTCGGGATCAGCTCCACCGTTCCCCTCGCCACGCCCGACGAAGAGCCGGGGGAGCGCCGGGTGATCAGGGACGTCGACACCGGCGAGTGGCGGGTGGAGACCGACCCGCGGCCCCGGGACGCCCAGCGCGCCCGCCGCCATCCGGACGGGCTCGAACTGTTCGAGGACGCCGTCGAGGTCCGGACGATCCGGGCGGACGACCCGCTCAGCGCCCGCGCCGAGACGACGTGGACGGCCCGCTTCCACCGCCCGGAGGAACCCGGTGACCCCCGGACCAAGCCCTGGACCGCCACGGTGGAAGTCCGCTCCTGCTTGGCCTGCGACGCGGCGGACTTCGTCGCCGAGGACGAGGTGGTCTGCCGGGACGGCCGGGAGGTGGTGTTCCACCGCACCTGGAAGAAACGATTCCCCCGAATCGCCGGGTGACCGCCGGACGAACGCCGGGTGATCGCGCCCTGCCGAACCCATGCGCCTCCCACGTAACGTGGACCCCACAGCGTGGATCCACCGCGGAAAGCGAGGCAGGCACCGATGTCCGAGCAGAGCCCGCTCGACCTGGCCGAGGGCGACCCCTTCGGGCCGCACAACCTCCCGTACGGCGTCTTCACCACCGCCGCCGAACCCGACCGGCGCAGGCTCGGCGTCCGCATCGGCCGTTACGTCCTCGACGCGGGGGCAGCGGCGCGCGCCCTCGGCTCCCCCTACACCGCGCTCCTCGACCAGCCGTCGCTCAACCGCCTGCTGGCCGCCGGCCGCACCTGCTGGCACGACGTGCGCCGCGCGCTCACCGCCTGGGTCACCGTCCCCGCGCACCGCGCCGACGTCGAGCCCCTGCTGCACCCGCTCGACACCGTCACCATGCATCTGCCGTACGAGGTCGCCGACTACGTCGACTTCTACGCGAGCGAGCACCACGCCGCCAACGTCGGCCAGATGTTCCGCCCCGGCGGCGACCCGCTGACCCCGAACTGGAAGCACCTCCCGATCGGTTACCACGGCCGCTCCGGCACCATCGTCGTCTCGGGCACGGACGTGGTGCGCCCGCAGGGGCAGCGCAAGGCCCCCACGGACCCGGCGCCCGTCTTCGGCCCCTCCGTCAAGCTCGACGTCGAGGCGGAGGTCGGCTTCCTCATCGGCACCCCCTCGACCGCCGGCCGCCCGGTCCCCCTCGCGGACTTCCGCGACCACGTCTTCGGCCTCTTCCTCCTCAACGACTGGTCCGCCCGCGACATCCAGGCGTGGGAGTACGTTCCCCTCGGCCCCTTCCTCGGCAAGTCGTTCGCCACGTCCGTCTCGGCCTGGGTGACCCCGCTGGAGGCCCTGGACGCGGCCCGCACCGACCCGCCCGCGCGGGACGTCCCCGTCCTGCCGTACCTGGACGACTCGGCGGACGAGGAGAAGGGCGGCTTCGACCTGCGGATCACCGTCGCGGTCAACGGCCATGTGATCGCCGAACCGCCCTTCGCCACCATGTACTGGACGGCCGCCCAGCAACTCGCCCACCTCACGGTGAACGGCGCCTCCCTCCGTACGGGCGACGTCTTCGCCTCCGGCACGGTCAGCGGCCCCGAGGTCCACCAGCGCGGCTCCCTGCTGGAACTCACCTGGAACGGCCGGGACCCCCTCGAACTCCCCGAGGGCAAGCGGACCTTCCTGGAGGACGGCGACGTGGTGACGATGACGGCCTGGTCCCCGGGGGCGGACGGCGTCCGCGTCGGCCTCGGCGAGGTCACCGGCCGCGTCGTCCCGACGCCCTGACGGGTGCGAGGTTGCGTCAACACCACGCACTCGTTCACCCGTCCTATGGACTGGTCGGCATTCCCGCCCGATAACCTGACCGCACCGGCGAGACTCCTCCGCATGGGAGCACTGATGAGCGTCGAACCCGAGCCCCCTCGGCCCGAGCGGGCGTGGCCGATGCCGCCCGCAGGCGGCTGGACCGCTGACGACCTGGACACGCTTCCGAACCTGCCTCCGCACACGGAGCTGATCGACGGGAGCCTCGTCTTCGTGAGTCCGCAGACTCTTTTCCACGCACGAGCAGTCAGTTTCTTCGAGTGGCAACTGCACTCCCTCACCCCCGAGGACTACGAGGTCGTCAGGGAGTTCACCATTGACATCGACCGGCAGAACCGGCCGGAGCCCGATGTCGTGGTGGTGCGGGCGGACGTGGTCGAGGACGCGGACCAGACCCGTTTCCCCGCCGAGGCCGTCGTCCTCGCGGTCGAAGTCGTCTCGCCGGAATCCGTGGGGCGGGACCGCGAGACCAAACCCCTCAAGTACGCGCGGGCCGGCATCGCCCACTACTGGCGCGTGGAGAACAACCAGGGTCGGGCGGTGGTGTACGTCTTCGAACTGGAGCCCGCCACGGGCCAGTACGTTGCCACCGGGATCTTCCACGACCGGATGAAGGTCTCGGCCCCCTTCACCGTGGACCTGGATCTCACCGAGATCACTCCCAAGAGGTCGCGCAACACCTGACGTCCGCGGACCATGTGCAAGGGCCCGGCCCCCTCCCGGATTTCGGGAGGGGGCCGGGCCCTTGCACATGGTCCGCCGGTCAGCGCACGAACACGCCCGCCTGGCTCGCCAGGTCCAGGAAGTACTGCGGGGCGACGCCCAGCACCAGGGTGACCACCACGCCCAGGCCGATCGCCGTCATCGTCATCGCCGACGGGACCGCGACCGTCGGGCCGTCCGCCTTCGGCTCGCTGAAGAACATCAGGACGATGACCCGGATGTAGAAGAACGCCGCGATCGCGGAGGAGATCACGCCGACCACCACCAGCGCGCCCGCGCCGCCCTCCGCCGCCGCCTTGAAGACGGCGAACTTGCCGGAGAAGCCGGACGTCAGCGGGATGCCGGCGAAGGCCAGCAGGAAGACCGCGAAGACCGCGGCCACCAGCGGCGAACGCCGGCCGAGCCCCGCCCACTTGGACAGGTGCGTCGCCTCGCCGCCCGCGTCGCGCACCAGGGTGACGACCGCGAAGGCGCCGATCGTCACGAACGAGTACGCCCCCAGGTAGAAGAGGACGGAGGAGATGCCCTCCGGCGTCACCGCGATCACACCGGCCAGGATGAACCCGGCGTGCGCGATCGAGGAGTACGCCAGCAGGCGCTTGATGTCGGTCTGGGTGATCGCGATGATCGCGCCCGCCAGCATCGTGACGATCGCGACGCCCCACATCACCGGCCGCCAGTCCCACCGCAGCCCGGGCAGCACCACGTACAGCAGCCGCAGCAGCGCGCCGAAGGCGGCCACCTTGGTCGCCGCCGCCATGAAGCCGGTGACGGGGGTGGGCGCGCCCTGGTAGACGTCCGGGGTCCACATGTGGAACGGGACCGCGCCGACCTTGAAGAGCAGGCCCATCAGGACCATCGCCGAGCCGACGAGCAGCAGGGCGTCATTGCCCATGGTGTCGGCGAGGGCCGGGTCCACGGTGCGGACGGTGCCGTCGACGACGTCGGCGATCCGGGCGTACGAGACGGAGCCCGCGTACCCGTACAGCAGGGCGATGCCGAAGAGCAGGAACGCCGACGAGAAGGCGCCCAGCAGGAAGTACTTCACCGCGGCTTCCTGCGACATCAGCCGCTTGCGGCGGGCCAGCGCGCAGAGCAGGTACAGCGGGAGGGAGAAGACCTCCAGCGCGATGAAGAGCGTCAACAGGTCGTTCGCCGCGGGGAAGACCAGCATGCCGGCGATGGCGAACAGCGCCAGCGGATACACCTCGGTGGTGGTGAAGCCTGCCTTGACGGCGGCCTTCTCGCTGTCGCTGCCGGGCACCGCCGCGGCCTGCGCCACGAAGGAGTCCACGCTCTGGCCGTGCGCCTCCGGATCCAGCTTGCGCTCGGCGAAGGTGAAGACCGCGACCAACGACACCAGCAGGATGGTGCCCTGGAGGAAGAGCGTCGGCCCGTCGATGGCGATCGCGCCCATCGCGGCAATGTTCACCTTCGACGTGCCGTACCCCGCCTCGGCGAGGCCGATGATCGCGGCGAACGCGGCGATCAGCGCGAACGAGGTGAGCACGATCTGCGCGTGGTACCGCATCCTGCGCGGCAGGAACGCCTCCAGGAGCAGGCCGACGACCGCCGCGCCCACCACGATCAGGACCGGCGCCAACTGGCCGTACTCGATGTCGGGCGCATTGATCTTGTCGACCGGATCGGCCGCCGTCGTCCACAGGTTGTGGACAGCTGTCGGGCTCACTTGGCCTCCACCTCCGGCCGGGGGTCCTTCTTCTGTACGTCGGACAGCGTGTGCTCCACCGCCGGATTGACGATCTCCGTCACCGGCTTCGGGTACACGCCGAGGAAGAGCAGCAGCGCGATCAGCGGCGCCACCACGGCGAGCTCACGCGGCCGGAGGTCCGGCATGCTCCGCACTTCCTCCTTGACCGGGCCCGTCATCGTCCGCTGGTAGAGGACGAGGGTGTAGAGCGCGGCCAACACGATGCCGGACGTCGCGATGATGCCGGCGACCGGATAGCGGGAGAAGGTGCCCACCAGGACCAGGAACTCGCTGACGAACGGCGCGAGCCCGGGCAGCGACAGCGTCGCCAGACCGCCGATGAGGAAGGTGCCCGCGAGGACGGGCGCCACCTTCTGCACCCCGCCGTAGTCCGCGATGAGCCGCGAGCCGCGCCGGGAGATCAGGAACCCGGCCACCAGCATCAGCGCCGCGGTCGAGATCCCGTGGTTGACCATGTAGAGCGTCGCGCCCGACTGCCCCTGGGAGGTCATCGCGAAGATGCCCAGGACGATGAAGCCGAAGTGCGAGATGGAGGCGTACGCCACCAGGCGTTTGATGTCGCGCTGGCCGACCGCCACCAGCGCCCCGTACACGATGCTGACCAGCGCCAGCACCACGATGACCGGGGTCGCCCACTCCGAGGCGTTCGGGAAGAGCTGGAGGCAGAACCGGAGCATCGCGAAGGTGCCGACCTTGTCGACGACCGCGGTGATCAGGACGGCGACCGGAGCGGTGGCCTCCCCCATCGCGTTCGGCAGCCAGGTGTGCAGCGGCCACAGCGGCGCCTTGATCGCGAAGGCGAAGAAGAAGCCGAGGAAGAGCAGCCGTTCGGTGTTGGTCGCCATGTCCAGCGAGCCGCTGGCGCGGGCGTCGGCGATCTCGGAGAGCGAGAAGCTGCCCGCGACCACGTACAGCCCGATCACCGCGGCGAGCATGATCAGCCCGCCGACCAGGTTGTAGAGGAGGAACTTCACGGCCGCGTAGGAGCGCTGCGCCGCCGCGTTGGCGTCCGTGCCCTGGTGGGCCCGGTCCCCGAAGCCGCCGATGAGGAAGTACATCGGGATGAGCATGGCTTCGAAGAGGATGTAGAAGAGGAAGACGTCGGTGGCCTCGAAGGAGAGCACCACCATGGCCTCGACCATCAGGATCAGGGCGAAGAAGCCCTGGGTGGGGCGCCAACGGGAGTTGCCGGTCTCCTGGGGGTCGGCGTCGTTCCAGCCGGCCAGGATGACGAACGGGACCAGCAGCGCGGTCAGCGCGACCATCACGGCCCCGATGCCGTCCACGCCCAGTTCGTAGCGCACGCCGAACTCGGCGATCCAGGAGTGGGACTCGGTGAGTTGGTAGCGCGCGCCGTCCGGGTCGAACCGGACCAGGACGACCACCGCCAGCACCAGCGTGACCAGCGAGAACAGCAGGGCCAGCCATTTGGCCGCCGTCCTGCGCGCGGCGGGCACCGCAGCGGTGACGATCGCCCCGACTGCCGGGACCACCGCCGTCGCGGTAAGGAGCGGGAAGGACATCTCAGTTACACCGCCCTCATCAGCAGGGTCGCGGCGATCAGCACCGCCGTACCTCCGAACATCGAGACGGCGTACGAGCGGACGTAGCCGTTCTGCAGCTTGCGCATCCGGCCGGAGAGTCCGCCGACGGACGCGGCCGTGCCGTTGACCACGCCGTCCACCAGCTTGTGGTCGACGTAGACCAGGGAGCGGGTCAGGTGCTCGCCGCCGCGGACCAGGACCACGTGGTTGAAGTCGTCCTGGAGCAGGTCGCGGCGGGCGGCCCGGGTGAGCGCCGAACCGCGCGGCGCGGTGACCGGCACCGGCCGCCGGCCGTACATCCCGTACGCGATGCCGACGCCGATCAGCAGCACCACGACCGTGGCGGTGGTCACCGCGCCGGCGCTGATCGGGGGATTGCCGTGGGACTCGCCGGTGACGGGCGCCAGCCAGTGCAGGAAGCGGTCGCCGATGGCGAAGAAGCCGCCCGCGAAGACCGAACCGAAGGCCAGGATGATCATGGGGATCGTCATGGACTTCGGGGACTCGTGGGGATGCGGCAACTCGCCCTTGTCGTCGGGTTGCCAGCGCTTCTCTCCGAAGAAGGTCAACAGCATCACGCGCGTCATGTAGAACGCGGTGATCGCGGCGCCGAGCAGGGTCACACCGCCGAGGATCCAGCCCTCGGTGCCGCCCTTGGCGAACGCCGCCTCGATGATCAGGTCCTTGGAGAAGAAGCCGGACAGGCCCGGGAAGCCGATGATGGCGAGGTAGCCGAGGCCGAAGGTGACGAAGGTGACCGGCATGTACGTGCGCAGGCCGCCGTACTTGCGCATGTCGACCTCGTCGTTCATCCCGTGCATCACGGAGCCCGCGCCGAGGAACAGCCCGGCCTTGAAGAAGCCGTGCGTCACCAGGTGCATGATGGCGAAGACGTAGCCGATCGGGCCGAGGCCGGCCGCCAGGATCATGTACCCGATCTGGGACATCGTGGATCCGGCGAGCGCCTTCTTGATGTCGTCCTTGGCACAACCGACGATCGCACCGAAGAGCAGCGTGACCGCGCCGACGATGACGACGACCAGCTGGGCGTCCGGCGCCGCGTTGAAGATCGCGCCGGAGCGGACGATCAGATAGACGCCGGCGGTCACCATCGTGGCCGCGTGGATCAGGGCCGAGACCGGGGTCGGGCCCTCCATCGCGTCCCCGAGCCAGGACTGCAGCGGCACCTGCGCCGACTTGCCGCACGCCGCGAGGAGCAGCATCAGGCCGATGGCGGTCAGTGTGCCCTCGCTGGTCTCCCCGGTGGAGGAGAGGACCGGGCCGAAGGCGAACGTCCCGAACGTGGTGAACATCAGCATGATCGCGATCGACAGGCCGATGTCGCCGACCCGGTTGACCAGGAACGCCTTCTTCGCGGCCGTGGCCGCGCTGGGCTTGTGCTGCCAGAAGCCGATGAGGAGGTACGAGGCGAGGCCGACGCCCTCCCAGCCGAAGTACAGCAGCAGGTAGTTGTCGGCGATGACGAGCAGCAGCATCGCCGCGAGGAACAGGTTCAGATAGCCGAAGAAGCGGCGGCGGCGCTCGTCGTGCTCCATGTAACCGATGGAGTACACGTGGATCAGGGTGCCGACGCCGGTGATCAGCAGCACGAACGTCATCGAGAGCTGGTCGAGCTGGAAGGCGACGTCGGCCTGGAAGCCCTCCACGGGGATCCAGGTGAACAGCTCCTGGTGCATGGCGCGGTCGTCGACGGGCGTGCCGAGCATGTCCACGAAGAGGACCGCACCGATGACGAACGACGCGGCGGCGAGCGCGGTGCCGAGCCAGTGGCCCGTGCGGTCGAGGCGCCGCCCACCGCACAGCAGCACCGCCGCTCCGAGCAGGGGCGCCGCGATGAGCAGCGCAATCAGGTTTTCCACGGGTCAGCCCCTCACAGCTTCATCAGGCTGGCGTCGTCGACCGAGGCCGAATGGCGCGAACGGAACAGCGACACGATGATCGCCAGGCCGACGACGACTTCGGCGGCGGCGACGACCATCGTGAAGAAGGCGATGATCTGGCCGTCGAGGTTGCCGTGCATCCGGGAGAAGGCGACCAGGGCGAGGTTGCAGGCGTTGAGCATCAGCTCGATGCACATGAACACCACGATGGCGTTCCGTCGGATCAGGACCCCTGCCGCGCCGATGGTGAACAACAGGGCGGCGAGATAGAGGTAGTTGACCGGATTCACCGTGTGGCCTCCTCTTCGTCCCGGTCACGGTCGCCGTCGCGGTCGGCCTCGCCCTCGCCCCGCCCCAACCGCTCCTCGGAGCGCTGCTCCAGGGCCTTGAGGTCCTCCAGCGCTTCGCTGGAGACGTCGCGGATCTGACCGCGCTCGCGCAGGGTGCGGCTGACGGACAGCTCCGCCGGGGTGCCGTCCGGCAACAGGGCGGGGACGTCCACGGCGTTGTGCCGGGCGTAGACGCCGGGGGCCGGCAGCGGCGGGAGCTGCTTGCCCTCGCGCACCCGCTCCTCCGCCAGCTCGCGCTGGGTCTTGGCGCGCTCGGTGCGCTCGCGGTGGGTCAGCACCATCGCGCCGACCGCCGCCGTGATCAGCAGGGCGCCGGTGATCTCGAAGGCGAAGACGTACTTGGTGAAGATCAGGGCGGCCAGGCCCTCGACGTTGCCCCCGTGGGCGCTGTTGGCCGCGCCGAGGCCGTTGAACGTGTCCAGGGACGCGTTCCCGATGCCGGCGATCAGCAGGATGCCGAAGCCGAGCCCGCAGGCCGCGGCCCACCAGCGCTGCCCCTTCAGCGTCTCCTTGAGCGAGTCGGCGGCGGTGACGCCGACCAGCATGACGACGAAGAGGAACAGCATCATGATCGCGCCGGTGTAGACGACGATCTGGACGACGCCGAGGAAGTAGGCGCCGTTGGCGAGGTAGAAGACCGCCAGGATGATCATGGTCCCGGCGAGGCAGAGCGCGCTGTGCACCGCCCGCTTCATCAGGATCGTGCACAGGGCGCCGATCACCGCGACCGTGCCGAGCACCCAGAACTGGAACGCCTCGCCCGTGGACGTGGTGCTCGCGGCCAGGGTGTGCCAGGGGACGGCGGTGCCGCTCATGCGTCCACCTCCTCGCCCTTCTCCCCCTTGGACGTGGCGACCTGCTGGACCGTGCCGGGCGCGGCTTCGGTGACCAGCCCCCGGTAGTAGTCCTGTTCGTCCATGCCGGGGTAGATCACGTGCGGGCTGTCGACCATGCCCTCGTCGAGGCCGGCGAGGAGCTGCTCCTTGGTGAAGATCAGGTTCGCCCGGGAGGTGTCGGCCAGCTCGAACTCGTTCGTCATCGTCAGCGCGCGGGTGGGGCACGCCTCGATGCACAGGCCGCAGAAGATGCAGCGGGCGTAGTTGATCTGGTACACCCGGCCGTAGCGCTCGCCCGGGGAGTACCGCTCCTCCTCGGTGTTGTCGGCGCCCTCGACGTAGATCGCGTCGGCCGGACAGGCCCAGGCGCACAGCTCGCAGCCGACGCACTTCTCCAGGCCGTCCGGATGGCGGTTCAGCTGGTGGCGGCCGTGGAAGCGCGGCGCCGTGACCTTCTGCTGCTCCGGATACTGCTCGGTCAGCCGCTTCTTGAACATGGCCTTGAAGGTCACGCCGAAGCCGGCGACCGGATTCAGGAACTTCTCCCCCGACGTCGGGGAACCCTGCTCGGCCCGGGGATCTTGGGACCCCTGCGGCCCCTCTGCTCGCTCAGACACCGTCAGCCTCCTTTCCGTCACGAGAACGTCCGTCTCCGGGACCGTCACTCACAGTATTGACTCCGCCACTGACAATGAGTTCCCGCTCGTGGCGCGGACGCCTGCGCGGCACGGGCGGCAGGGTCTGCCCGGGCAGCGGCGGCACCGGGTATCCACCCGCCATCGGGTCGAACACCGGCGGCGGTTCCTGCGCGGCCGCGGCCTCCGCGTGCTTGTCCCGACTGCCGCGGAACAGGTCGGCGACGAAGGTGAGCAACAGGACGGCGATGATCGCGCCGGCCACGTAGAGCAGGATCTGCTGGAAGTCGTAGCCCTCGTTGCGCAGCGCGCGGACGGTGGCGACCAGCATCAGCCAGACCACCGACACCGGGATGAGGACCTTCCAACCGAGCTTCATCAGCTGGTCGTAGCGGACGCGCGGCAGCGTGCCGCGCAGCCAGATGAAGAAGAACAACAGCAGTTGGACCTTGAGGACGAACCAGAGCATCGGCCACCAGCCCTGGTTCGCGCCCTCCCAGAAGGTGGAGACCGGGTACGGGGCGCGCCAGCCGCCGAGGAAGAGGGTGACCGAGACCGCGGAGACGGTGACCATGTTGACGTACTCCGCCAGCATGAACATCGCGAACTTGATCGAGCTGTACTCGGTGTTGAAGCCGCCGACCAGGTCGCCCTCGGACTCCGGCATGTCGAAGGGGGCGCGGTTCACCTCGCCGACCATCGTGACGACGTAGATGATGAACGACACCGGTAGCAGGATCACGAACCACCGGTCCGCCTGCGCCTCCACGATCGCGGAGGTCGACATCGACCCCGAGTAGAGGAAGACCGAGGCGAAGGCCGCGCCCATCGCGATCTCGTACGAGATCATCTGCGCGCAGGAGCGGAGCCCGCCGAGCAGCGGGTACGTCGAGCCGGAGGACCAGCCCGCGAGCACGATGCCGTAGATCCCGACCGAGGCGATCGCGAGCACGTACAGCATCGCGATCGGCAGGTCGGTGAGCTGCATCGTGGTGCGCTGGCCGAAGATGGAGACCTGGTTGTCGGCGGGGCCGAAGGGGATCACCGCGATCGCCATGAACGCGGGGATCGCCGCGACGATCGGCGCGAGGACGTAGACCACCTTGTCCGCGCGCTTGACGATCACGTCCTCCTTCAGCATCAGCTTGATGCCGTCGGCGAGCGACTGGAGCAGGCCCCAGGGACCGTGCCGGTTGGGCCCGATGCGCAGCTGCATCCAGGCGACGACCTTGCGCTCCCACACGATGGAGAACAACACCGTCACCATCAGGAACGCGAAGCAGAACACGGCCTTGATGAGGACGAGCCACCAGGGGTCGCGTCCGAACATCGACAGGTCCTCGGCGGCGAGGACGTTCAGCGGGGCCTGCGCGGCCCCGGTGGCCACCGTCTGGCCGATCATGAGCGCACCTCCGGCGCTTCCGTCGCCGCCCCGGACCGCGCGGGGGCGATGCGAACCAGTCGTCCGGGCAGCGCTCCCGTGTCCGAAGCGACGCCGCCGCCGGTGGAGTTCAGCGGCAGCCACACCACCCGGTCGGGCATCTCGGTCACCGCCAGGGGCAGCGTCACCGAACCGGTCGGCCCCGTGACGGTCAGGTCGTCGCCGTCCTTGACGCCGGTCTCGGCGGCGGTGGCGGCGGAGAGCCGGGCGAGCGCCGCGTGGCGGGTGCCGGCCAGGGCGCTGTCGCCCTCCTGGAGCCGGCCCTGGTCGAGCAGCAGCCGGTGGCCCGCGAGTACGGCCTCGCCCTCGCCCGCGCGGGGCAGCGGCTGCCCGGACTCCATCGGCTCGGTCGCCCGCGGCCCGCTCCACACGCCGAGCCGGTCCAGTTCGGCGCGGGCGGCCCGTACGTCCGGCAGGGACAGGGGTACGTCCATCTCGTCGGCGAGCATGTGCAGCACCCGCCCGTCGGTCGGCGGCAGCGGGCGGGTCATCTGGTCCGGCTTGAGCGCCGCCTCGAACATCCGGGCCCGGCCTTCCCAGTTGAGGAAGGTGCCGGACTTCTCGGCGACGGCGGCGACCGGGAGGACCACGTCCGCCCGCTCGGTGACCTCGCCGGGCCGCAGCTCCAGGCTGACCACGAAGCCGACCGCGTCCAGCGCCGCGCGGGCCCGGGCCGGGTCCGGCAGGTCCGCCAGCTCCACGCCGGCGACCAGCAGCGCCCCCAGCTCGCCGTTCGCGGCGGCCTCCACGATCTGACCGGTGTCCCGGCCGTAGCGGTGCGGCAGTTCGCGCACGCGCCAGACCTCGGCGGTCTCCTCGCGGGCCCGCGGATCGGTCGCCGGCCGGCCGCCGGGCAGCAGGGAGGGGACGGCGCCCGCCTCCACCGCGCCCCGCTCGCCGGCGCGCCGCGGGATCCACACGAGCTGTGCGCCGGTCGCGGTGGCGGTGCGCACGGCCGCGGTCAGTCCGCCCGGTACGCCCGCGAGCCGTTCGCCGACCACGATGACCGCGCCGTCCTTGCGCAGGTCCTCGGCGGCCCGCGCGCCGACTGCGTCGTCCGCCAGACCGACGCTGCCGCTGAGTGCGTCCAGCCACTCGGTCTCGGTGCCGGGCGCGGCCGGCAGCAGGGTGCCGCCCGCCTTCGTCAGGCCGCGGGTGGCGTGCGTGGCGAGCGCGTACGTGCGCTGGCCGTGCTTGCGGTTCGCCTTGCGCAGCCGCAGGAAGACGCCGGGCGCCTCCTCCTCGGACTCGAACCCGACGAGCAGTACGGCCGGCGCCTTCTCCAACTGGCTGTACGTCAGCCCGCCGCGGTCCAGGTCACGGCCGCGCCCCGCCACGCGTGCGGCGAGGAAGTCGGCCTCCTCCGCGGAGTGCACCCGGGCCCGGAAGTCGACGTCGTTGGTGTCGAGGGCGACCCGGGCGAACTTGGCGTACGCATAGGCGTCCTCGACCGTGAGCCGGCCGCCGGCGAGGACCGCGGCGCGACCGCGGGCGGCGAAGAGCCCGGCCGCCGCGGCGGCCAGCGCCTCGGGCCAGCTCGCCGGCTGGAGCACGCCGTGCGCGTCCCGTACCAGCGGGGTGGTCAGCCGGTCGGGGCGCTGGGCGTAGCGGAACGCGAAGCGCCCCTTGTCGCACACCCACTCCTCGTTGACCTCGGGGTCGTCGGCGGCGAGCCGGCGCATCACCTTGCCGCGGCGGTGGTCGGTGCGGGTGGCGCAGCCGCCGGCGCAGTGCTCGCACACGCTCGGCGACGACACCAGGTCGAAGGGGCGGGAGCGGAAGCGGTACGCGGCCGAGGTGAGCGCGCCGACCGGGCAGATCTGGATGGTGTTCCCGGAGAAGTACGACTCGAAGGGGTCGCCCTCGCCGGTGCCGACCTGCTGGAGGGCGCCCCGCTCGATCAGCTCGATCATCGGGTCGCCGGCGACCTGGTTGGAGAAGCGGGTGCAGCGGGCGCACAGGACGCACCGCTCGCGGTCCAGCAGCACCTGCGAGGAGATCGCCACCGGCTTCTCGTACGTCCGCTTCCTGCCGTCGAAGCGGGAGTCGGGGTCGCCGTGGGACACGGCCTGGTTCTGCAGCGGGCACTCGCCGCCCTTGTCGCAGACCGGGCAGTCCAGCGGGTGGTTGATCAGCAGCAGCTCCATCACGCCCTTCTGCGCCTTCTCGGCGACGGGCGAGGTGAGCTGCGTCTTGACGACCATGCCGTCGGTGCAGGTGATGGTGCAGGACGCCATGGGCTTGCGCTGGCCCTCGACCTCGACGATGCACTGGCGGCAGGCGCCGGCGGGGTCGAGGAGGGGGTGGTCGCAGAACCGGGGGATCTCGATGCCGAGGAGTTCGGCGGCGCGGATGACGAGCGTGCCCTTGGGGACGCTGATCTCCGCTCCGTCAATCGTCAACGACACCAGGTCCTCGGGCGGGACCGGGGCCTGACCGCCCCCGGAGGGAGCGCTGGTGGTCACTGTCATGCGGTCACCTCCGTGGTGGTGTTCCGGTCGGCCCAGAGGGTGGACTTGCGGGGGTCGAACGGGCAGCCGTGGCCGGTCAGGTGCTGCTCGTACTCCTCCCGGAAGTACTGGAGCGAGGAGAAGATGGGGGCAGCCGCGCCGTCGCCGAGGGCGCAGAACGACTTGCCGTTGATGTTGTCCGCGATGTCGTTGAGCTTGTCGAGGTCGGAGGGGACGCCCCGGCCGTCCTCGATGTCGCGGAGCAACTGGACGAGCCAGTAGGTGCCCTCGCGGCAGGGGGTGCACTTGCCGCAGGACTCGTGTGCGTAGAACTCGGTCCAGCGGGTGACGGCCCGCACGACGCAGGTCGTCTCGTCGAAGCACTGGAGCGCCTTGGTGCCGAGCATGGAGCCGGCGGCGCCGACGCCCTCGTAGTCCAGGGGGACGTCGAGGTGGGCGTCGGTGAGCATCGGGGTGGACGAACCGCCGGGGGTCCAGAACTTCAGCCGGTGGCCGGGGCGCATGCCGCCGCTCATGTCGAGCAGTTGGCGCAGCGTGATCCCGAGCGGGGCCTCGTACTGGCCGGGGTTGGCGACGTGGCCCGAGAGCGAGTAGAGCGTGAAGCCCGCGGACTTCTCGGTGCCCATCGAACGGAACCAGTCCTTGCCCCGGTTCAGGATCGCGGGAACCGATGCGATCGATTCGACGTTGTTCACCACAGTGGGGCACGCGTACAGACCGGCGACCGCGGGGAAGGGGGGTCGCAGCCGGGGCTGGCCGCGCCGTCCCTCCAAGGAGTCCAGCAGCGCGGTCTCTTCACCGCAGATGTACGCGCCGGCACCCGCGTGCACCGTGATGTCGAGGTCGAGCCCGCTGCCCAGGACGTCCTTGCCGAGGTATCCCGCCGCGTACGCCTCCCGTACCGCCTCGTGGAGACGGCGCAGGACGGGCACGACCTCGCCCCGGAGATAGATGAAGGCGTGGTTCGAACGGATCGCGTAGCAAGCGATGATCATCCCCTCGATGAGGGAATGCGGGTTCGCGAAGAGGAGCGGGATGTCCTTGCAGGTCCCGGGCTCCGACTCGTCGGCGTTGACAACGAGATAGTGGGGCTTTCCGTCTCCCTGCGGGATGAACTGCCACTTCATCCCGGTGGGGAATCCCGCGCCGCCACGGCCGCGCAGGCCCGAGTCCTTGACGTAGGCGATGAGGTCGTCGGGCGACATCGCCAGCGCCTTGCGCAGCCCTTCGTAGCCGTCGTGGCGACGATAGGTGTCCAGCGTCCAGGAGTCGGGGGCGTCCCAGAAGGTGGAGAGGACGGGGGCGAGCAGCTTCTCGGGGTTCACGTCCGCCCCGGGTCCGCCGGCTCCCGACCCGGTCGTGGCCCCGTGTTCGGTGGGTCCGGTGGATTCAGTGGACAAGGTCATCACTCCCCCTCCTCGGTGGCCGGTCGGGACGGACGCGGGGAGACCACCTTCGGGGGCAGGGCCTCGCCCTTGGCGAGCCGCAGCCCGACCAGGGACGCGGGGCCGGCGCCGCCGGTCGCCTCGACCGCGCCGGGGCGTTCGTCGGGGAAGCCGGCGAGGATCCGCGCGGTCTCCTTGAAGGTGCACAGGGAGGCGCCGCGGGTGGGTTGGACCTCGCGGCCGGCGCGCAGGTCATCGACGAGTCGCTTGGCGGACTCGGGCGTCTGGTTGTCGAAGAACTCCCAGTTCACCATCACGACGGGGGCGAAGTCGCAGGCCGCGTTGCACTCGATGTGCTCCAGCGTGATGGCGCCGTCGTCCGTGGTCTCGTCGTTGCCGACGTCGAGGTGTTCCTTGAGCTCCTCGAAGATGGCGTCGCCGCCCATGACCGCGCAGAGCGTGTTGGTGCAGACCCCGACCTGGTAGTCGCCGGAGGGCTTGCGGCGGTACATGGTGTAGAAGGTGGCGACGGCGGTGACCTCGGCGGTGGTGAGGCCGAGCACGTCCGCGCAGAACTGCATGCCGGTACGGGTGACGTGACCCTCTTCGGACTGCACCAGGTGGAGCAGGGGCAGCAGTGCGGAGCGGGACTCGGGGTAGCGGGCGATGACCTCCTTGGCGTCCCTCTCCAGCCGGGCGCGGACCTCGGCCGGGTAGTCGGGCGCGGGGAGCTGGGGCATCCCGAGCTGCACTCCCGGGTTCGACGACTGGGCCGTCATCGGTCGACGCCTCCCATCACGGGGTCGATGGACGCGACGGCGACGATGACGTCGGCGACCTGGCCGCCCTCGCACATCGCCGCCATGGCCTGAAGGTTGGTGAAGGACGGGTCGCGGAAGTGGACCCGGTAGGGGCGGGTGCCGCCGTCGGAGACGACGTGGGCGCCGAGTTCCCCCTTGGGGGACTCCACGGCCGCGTAGGTCTGGCCGGCCGGTACTCGGAATCCCTCGGTCACCAGCTTGAAGTGGTGGATCAGGGCCTCCATGGAGGTGCCCATGATCTTCTTGATGTGGTCGAGGGAGTTCCCGAGGCCGTCCGGGCCGAGCGCGAGCTGGGCGGGCCAGGCGATCTTCTTGTCAGCGACCATGACCGGGCCCGGCGCGAGGCGGTCGATGCACTGCTCGACGATCCGCAGCGACTGGCGCATCTCCTCCAGCCGGATGAGGAAGCGGCCGTAGGAGTCGCAGCTCTCCGCCGTCGGCACGTCGAACTCGTACTGTTCGTAACCGCAGTACGGGTCGGTCTTGCGCAGGTCGTGCGGGAGGCCGGCGGAGCGCAGGATCGGGCCGGTGGCGCCGAGGGCCATGCAGCCGGCGAGGTCGAGGTAGCCGACGTCCTGCATGCGGGCCTTGAAGATGGGGTTGCCGGTGGCGAGCGCGTCGTACTGCGGCAGGTTCTTCTTCATGGTCTTCACGAACTCGCGCAGTCGGTCCACCGTGCCCGGCGGCAGGTCCTGGGCGAGGCCGCCGGGGCGGACGTACGCGTGGTTCATCCGCAGACCGGTGATCAGCTCGAAGAGGTCGAGGACGAGTTCGCGGTCCCGGAAGCCGTAGATCATGATCGTGGTGGCGCCGAGTTCCATGCCGCCGGTGGCGATGCACACCAGGTGGGAGGAGATCCGGTTCAGCTCCATCAGGAGCACCCGGATCACGTTGGCCCGGTCCGGGATCTGGTCCTCGATGCCGAGCAGCTTCTCCACGCCCAGGCAGTACGCCGTCTCGTTGAAGAACGGCGTCAGGTAGTCCATGCGCGTGACGAAGGTGGTGCCCTGGGTCCAGGTGCGGAACTCCAGGTTCTTCTCGATGCCGGTGTGGAGGTAGCCGATGCCGCAGCGGGCTTCGGTGACGGTCTCGCCGTCGATCTCCAGGATCAGCCGGAGCACTCCGTGGGTGGAGGGGTGCTGCGGCCCCATGTTGACCACGATGCGCTCGTCGTCCGCCTTGGCCGCGGTCTGGACGACCTCGTCCCAGTCGCCGCCGGTGACGGTGTAGACGGGACCTTCGGTGGTCTCGCGTGCCGATGCTGGGGATGTGCTCACGAGTACGACCTCCGCTGGTCGGGAGCCGGGATCTGCGCGCCCTTGTACTCGACGGCGATGCCGCCGAGGGGGTAGTCCTTGCGCTGCGGGTACCCCTGCCAGTCGTCCGGCATCATGATCCGGGCGAGCGCCGGGTGGTCGTCGAAGACCAGCCCGAAGAAGTCGTAGGTCTCGCGCTCGTGCCAGTCGTTCGTCGGGTAGACGGCGACCAAGGACGGGACGTGCGGATCGGCGTCGGGGGCGGTGACCTCCAGCCGGATCAGCCGGCCGTGGGTGAGCGAGCGCAGGTGGTAGACGGCGTGCAGCTCGCGCCCCTTGTCCTCCGGGTAGTGCACCCCGCTGACGCCGGTGCACAGTTCGAAGCGGAGGGCCGGGTCGTCCCGCAGGGTGCGGGCGACCTGGAGCAGGTGCTCGCGGGCGATGTGGAAGGTCAGCTCGCCGCGGTCGACGACGGTCTTCTCGATCGCGTTCTCCGGGACGAGGCCCAGCTCTTCGAGCGCGCCTTCGAGTTCGTCGGCGACCTCGTCGAAGTAGCCACCGTAGGGGCGGCTGGCGGCGCCGGGGAGCCTCACGGACCGGACGAGTCCGCCGTAGCCGGAGGTGTCGCCGCCGTTGTTGGCGCCGAACATGCCGCGCTGGACGCGGATCTCCTCGCCGTGCTCACCGCGCTGGCCGGGAAGGTTCTGCTCGCTGAGCTCCTTCTCCGGGTTCGGTTCGTCTGTCACCGTGCTGCCCCTTTGTGAGCGTGTGCACCTGCGCTTGCCGCGGCCTGCCGGGGGTGGCGGTGCGCGCCCCCGACGGAGCCGCGGGATCGGTCGGTCATCGCAGCAGGCCCTTCATCTCGATCGTCGGAAGCGCCTTCAGCGCTGCTTCCTCCGCCTCGCGGGCCGCTTCCGCCGCGTTCACGCCGAGCTTGGAGCTCTGGATCTTCTCGTGCAGCTTGAGGATCGCGTCCAGCAGCATCTCGGGGCGCGGCGGGCAGCCGGGCAGGTAGATGTCGACCGGGACGACGTGGTCGACGCCCTGCACGATGGCGTAGTTGTTGAACATGCCGCCCGACGAGGCGCACACGCCCATGGAGATGACCCACTTGGGGTTGGGCATCTGGTCGTAGACCTGCCGCAGCACGGGCGCCATCTTCTGACTGACCCGGCCCGCGACGATCATCAGGTCGGCCTGCCGCGGCGAGCCGCGGAAGACCTCCATGCCGAAGCGGGCGAGGTCGTAGCGGCCGGCGCCGGTGGTCATCATCTCGATGGCGCAGCAGGCCAGTCCGAACGTGGCCGGGAAGACGGATGCCTTGCGCACCCAGCCCGCGGCCTGCTCGACCGTGGTCAGCAGGAAACCGCTCGGAAGCTTCTCTTCGAGTCCCATGGGTGCTCCTCAGCCCCTAGTCCCATTCCAGGCCGCCGCGCCGCCACACGTACGCGTAGGCGACGAAGACGGTGAGCACGAAGAGCAGCATCTCCACGAGCCCGAAAAGCCCCAGGGCGTCGAAGCTGACCGCCCAGGGGTAGAGGAAGACGATCTCGATGTCGAAGATGATGAAGAGCATCGCCGTCAGGTAGTACTTGATGGGGAATCGACCACCGCCGGCCGGTGTCGGCGTCGGTTCGATGCCGCACTCGTACGCTTCGAGCTTCGCCCTGTTGTAGCGCTTTGGGCCGATCAGCGTGGCCATGACCACGGAGAAGATCGCAAACCCTGCCCCGAGGGCGCCGAGTACAAGGATGGGCGCGTAGGCATTCACCCTCCTCGCTCCTTCCAGTCGTCGCTGACCGTGGACCGCACACCGGGCCCTTCGGCTCGCCGCCTCGAAGATCGCTAACATGTGAGGCAGTTCACAAGCCCGATTGCCCCGCATCCTATGCCCGTCGGTCTGTGATCTGCGACACGGGGTCGACCATCGCCTTTGTGATCTCCACCACCCGCAGGACGATCATGCGCTCAAAAGAGGAGTGATCTTCGTACGCGAAGCGTTCGTGGCGTCACATCGCGTCACATTCGCGGGAGTTACCGCTGGTCGGAGGCATGATCCACTATCAGGGGCCAGCCCATTCGGGCAAATTGGCGATCGACCGCTTCGGGTGATAAAAGGCGCCACCCCGACATCGCCTCACTCACACGGAGGTTCGGGCGGACGAGGGTGGACGAGGGGCGAACCGGAAGATGCGCCGAGAGCGGACGGCGGGGCTCCGGCGTGCGCCGCCACCCCTCACCGCGACGGAGGGATCACTCGCGGTACTCGTGGGGTCGATGCGTGCACGCGTTCACGAACTCCTGTCGGCAAGACGCACCAAAGGCACAGGACTTCGTGACACCCCTGTGACACTGTGACCTGCGCCACACACCCAGGAGGCGACGGGAAAGCGGGCTTGGCCAACGGGCCGTCGAGGTGCTAAGCGAAGGGCAATTCGGACCTTTTATTGAAACCACATGCTCACGGGCGTGATCATGAATGTCCGTATTGCCCGTTACGGCGTCAATAAAGCTCGAACGGAAGCGGATTGAGTAATTCCGGTCGCAACTGTGGCGCACCCCACGTTTCTTGATGGCATCTATGTACGGCTGATAACGGTGTACTCATGTCCCACACCGCTCACATACCCAGCCACCGGAAGCCCCGCCAGCGCAGCGCCTCTGCACTCGCGCTGCGCGCCGGAGTTGCCGGTGGCGTCCTCAGCACCATCGCCGTGGCCGGTGCGGCGGCGCCGGCAAGCGCCGACCCCGTGACCGAGACCGTCGAGATGCCCGCGTTCGACGTGGCGTCCTCCATCTCCCACGTCGTCCAGCAGTCCGCGGCGAACTCGCAGCAGACCGCGCTGGAGCAGGAGTTGCAGCTCGCCGAGGACACCGCGGCGAGCAAGGCGGCCGAGACCGCCAAGAAGACCAAGGCCGAGGCCGTCCGCAAGGCGGAGGCCGAGAAGGCCGAGGCGAAGAAGCGCGCCGCGGAGCAGGAGCGGGCCTCCCGCGCCGCCGAGCGCACCTCGCTCTCCAGCGCCACCACCACCGCCGGCGCCTCCTCCTCCAGCAGCAACTCCACGCCCGCCTCCGGCTCCGTGGGGAAGGTCATCTCCTTCCTCAAGGCCCAGGTCGGCGACGCGTACGTGCTCGGCGCGACCGGCCCCAACTCCTGGGACTGCTCCAGCCTGGTGCAGGCCGCCTTCCGCCAGGCCAACATCGACCTGCCGCGCGTCTCCCAGGACCAGTCCACGGCCGGCCGCCAGGTCGGCACGAGCAACCTCAAGGTCGGCGACATCCTCTACTGGGGTGCCGCGGGCAACGCCTGGCACACCGGCGTCTACATCGGCGACGGCAAGTACCTCGACGCCGCCAACCCCCGCAAGGGCGTGGTCATCCAGGACCTGTCGGGCTACCCGGCGACCGGCGCGGTCCGGGTGCTCTGACCCCTACCGCCACTCGACGCACACACAGGGCCGCGGCTCCCCCGCCCGGGGGCGGAGCCGCGGCCCTGTCGCGTCCGGCGCCGGCGGATCCCCTTCGACGGTCGTTAAAGGAACGAGCGGTTCCGCAAAAGCTGGGTTAGTGTCCGGCTTGTGATCACCATACGAAGAGCCGTGATGACCATTGCCGCGACCGGCACCGTACTCGCCGGCACGGTGTTGCCCGCCACCGCCCAGCCCGCTGCCGTGGAGACCCTGGCGGCGCCCCAGGTGAAGGTGTTGTCGGCCACCGCCGACCCGAACACCTTCCACGTCGCCTACCGTTGCGCCCCCGACTCCGGCGTACGCGCGATCGAGCTGCACGCCGCGCAGTCCGGCGAGGGCCACCAGCACTACGTGCGCACCACCATCGACAAGTGGGACGCCCCCATCCCCGACCCCGGCAGCCCGGCACCCGCCGTCCCGCTGTGCGACGGCACCTGGCAGATCGCGAACGAAGTGGTCACCGGATTCCTCCCGGGAACCACGCCCTTCCACGTCGGCGACCAGGCCACCGTGGAGTGGACGATGTACAACGAGTCCAAGAACGTCGTCCTGGCCGAGGGCCAACAGCCGGGCGTCGTCTTCGAGTAGCAGGCTCCGTCCCGGTTCCGCCAGGTTCCGCCCGTTTCCGTACGTGCCGCTGCTCCCCCGCCTCCGGGCAGGGGAGCAGTCGCGCGTCCGCCGTGCTCAGTGCGCGGACAATCCGCCGTCCACGAAGATCGCCTGACCGGTGACGTACGCGGACGCCGCGGAGGCGAGGAAGACGGCCGCGCCCGCGAAGTCCCCCACCAGGCCGTTGCGCCCGATCATCGTGCGGGCCGCGAGGGCGGCGACCTTCGCCGGGTCGCTGGAGAGCCGCGCGTTCAGCGGGGTCATCACGAAGCCGGGCACCAGGGTGTTGACGGTGACGCCGTGCGGGGACCACGCCTCCGCCTGCGAGCGGGCAAGCGATTCGAGCCCGCCCTTGGAGACGCCGTACGCCCCGCTGTCGGCGAAGGCGCGGTGCGCCTGCTGGGACGTGACGTGGACGATGCGGCCGTGGCCGCGGGCCGCCATGGCCGGGCCGAAGCGCTGCCCGAGGAGGTGCGGTGCGGTCAGGTTCACCGCCATCGTGGTGTCCCACTCCTCCTCGCTGAGCTCGCCCATCGGCGGGCGGAGGTTGACGCCGGCGGCGTTCACCAGGACGTCCGGCTCGCCGAAGGCGGCCACGGCCTCCTCGGCGGCGGTGCGCACCGCGCCGCGGTCGGCGAGGTCCGCACTGACCCAGGCGGCGCGGGCACCGGCCGCGGTGAGTTCGTCGACGGTGGCGACGAGTTCGGCCTCGCGGCGGGCGAGGACGACGACGGAGGCGCCCGCGCGGGCGAGCGCGCCGGCGATGGCCCGGCCGATGCCCGAACTGCCCCCGGTCACCAGGGCCGTACGCCCCTGGAGGGAGAACAGTTCGGCGAGGTACGTCTGCGGCGCGGGCTGCGGCGCGGCGTTCGTCGGGGGCGTCGAAGGCGTCGAGTTCATCAGGTGACCCTATCGACGCCCCGCTGCCTCACTTCCCGCGCAGGATTTCGGTCAGGGCGGCGATGCTCTGCTCCGCACGGCCCTCCGCGACCGCGCGCCGGATCAGCTCGTGGAGCGGCTCCAGCCAGCTCGTGTCCAGGCCGGCCAGTTCGGCCGCGCGGGTCTCGCTGGCCATTCCGTCGTGGAAGACGTTGACGGACGCGAAGGGCCGCGAGTAGTCGCCGGAGTCGATCTCCTCGGCGAGCGCCGGGAGGATCGAGGCGATCATCTGCACCCACTTGGTGCTCATCGGCACCATCGAGCTGGCCGGCAGTCCGCGGCTGGTGACGAGCGCGGCGCCGTGGAAGAAGCCGACGAGCGCGGGCAGCAGCGTGGCGCCGACGGCCGACTCGTAGAAGACGGCGAGGTCGGGTTCGGCGCCGAGGTGGACGGTGTCGCCGCCGAGCACCCGCAGGACCGGCTCGTACGCGTCGAAGACGGCCCGGTCGCCGGCGAAGAGGAGTTGGGTGTCGGGCAGGCCGACCGCCTGGGGGACGTTCTTGACCACGCCGCCGAGGAAGCGCGCGCCGTTCGCCGCCGCCCACTCGGCCGTCTCCAGTGCGCCCTGCGACGAGCCGCTGTTCAGGGTGACCAGGGTGCGGTCGCGCAGGGCGGCGGCGGCCGGGGCGAGGGCGCCGAGGGTGGCGTCGTACGTGGAGAAGCAGGTGATCACCAACGGGCTGGCGGCGACCGCGGCCTCCACGGACGGCGCGTGGACCGCCCCGCGGGCGGCCAGCGCCTGCGCCTTGGCGGGGGTCCGGTTCCAGACCGTGGTGGGGTGGCCGGCGGCGAGGAAGGCGGCGGCGAGGGCGCTGCCCATGGAGCCGAGCCCCAAGACGGTAACGGGGGTGGCGGCGGGCGTGGACACGGGGACATCACTCCTGTTCGAAGGCGCGCCGAAAAGCGCAAAGCCGTGAAGACATGGCGGAAGTGGGGAAACGACGGGAAGAAGAAGCGCGAACGGCGCCTTCCACCATGCTGGGACGCCATCGAAAAATGATCAAGTACCTACAATTCTGTTGGGTACTCACACTTTTGTCAGGGCGGAGCTGGGCGAGAGCGATGAAACAGCGGAAATACACCTGCGGACTGGACGCCGCCGTCACCGTCATGGGCGGCAAGTGGAAAGGGCTGATCCTCTTCTACCTGGCAGACGGGCCCCTGCGCTTCGGCCAACTGCGGCGCGCGGTCGACGGCATCAGCGAGCGGATGCTGATCCTGCAACTGAAGGAGATGGAGCACAGCGGGCTGATCCACCGCGAGGAATTCCCCCAGGTGCCGCCGAGGGTGGAGTACTCCCTCACCGAGTTCGGGCGTTCCCTCAATGCCGCCCTCGCGCCCCTCGGCGCTTGGGGCGAGGAGCACATGGAGCGCATCACGGCAATTCCGTGAGCCGGTACGCACGGCGCAACTCCTTCGCCCCCTCGGCGCCCCGCGGGCATTCCGCACGCTCCCCACTTCGGGTGGTTCGGGGGGTACGTCCGGTGTGTCGTCGACGGCGCGGGTAGACCAGCGGTCCGAGCACCGGCCGCCACCGGCGGTCGGGACGGGGAACCGTGAGAAGTGTCGACAGCCGAGAGGTGACCGCCGTGTCCGACCAACCCAGCTTTCTGAAGATCAACGAGGATCTGGCCGCCGCCTGGTGCCACACCCCGTGGTCGGCCACCGACATGAGTTACGACGGCGCCGCCTACCACGGGGTGTTCGACGTGGACCTCACGGCGGACATCAGCGAGAGCGCGCCGTACAGACCCGTACTGCACGGCTCGATCCTGGCGCAGATCGTGTCGTACCACACGCTGGCGTCGATGCTGTACGCGTACACCAACGACCACATCTCGGCCTTCGCCACGCTTCCCAAGGTGGCCCTGCCCGAGGCGCGCAAGCGCATCCTCGTCACCTCGCTGAAGCTGTCGCTGCACCGCCAGGTCGCCGAGACGCGGGTGCCGGTGCGGCTGACGATCGACCGGGTCACGGACAAGTGGGACAGCCACCGGATGGCGTTCGCCGCGGTCTCCGTGGACGTCGCGGGCGGCCGGCACACCGCCGAGCTGGAGGGCTGCATCAACTTCCGCGACCGCATCGAGCCGTGAGCGGGCGGTGGGCGAGCCGATGACCAGGTCGTACGGGCAGGGGCGCACCCGGTGTCCCGGGTGCGGTGGCCCGCGCGGGCCGAAGCGTCCGCGCGCGCCACCATCCCGCACCGCCGTTACGGGCGGTCAGTCCAGGGCCGCCGCCAGCGTCCGCCGCAGCGTCTCGTACCCCGGCGCCAGCCGTGCGAGGCCGCCCCGCAGGCCGTCGTCGTCCTCGGTGACCAGCGGTTCCTGGAGCGAGCCCAGAGTCCGGGCCTGGCCCGCCGCCACCCGGGCCGCGTCGGTGAGGCCGAGGTGCGCGAGGCAGTCCGCGGCGTCGGAGAGGCGACGGGTGCCGACCCGGATCACGAAGTCCGCCATCAGCTGGCGCAGCTCCGGGTCGAGCCCCCGCGCGACCATCTCGGCGAGGCCCTCGACCGCGGCGGCGCCGCCGAGGGTGCCTTCCGGCATGGGCAGGTCGTCCCGTCCGGCCAGCCACGCCACCGCGCCCGGCAGCGAAGCGCGCAGCGCCTCCTCGACCGTGACCTCCCGCTCCCGCACGAACTCGGTCCGCATGACGAACGGCTCGTCGATGTACGTGACCTTCTCTCCCCGCCACGCCTCGACGAACGCGGCGCCGGACGTCGTCGCGTACGGGTGTCCCTGCGGGTCGTGCAGCAGCACCGTCGCCGACCCGTCGGCGGGTCCGTCGACGGAGAGCACCACCACGTAGTGGTCGCCGAAGCCGGGGTCCGGGGTGCCCGGGCGGTACAGCAGCAGCCCCATGTCCAACGGCCCCACCAGCACCGGGCCGCGGGCCGCGGCCTCCCGCAGCCGGGCCAGCGCCTCCTCCGGGCTGCCGCCGGAGGTGCGCAGGCAGGACAGCCCGAGGTGGTCGACCGCCTGGTTCAGACCGAGCTCCGGGTCCCAGCCGTAGGGGTCGAACATCGGCAGCGTGCCGCCGATCAGCTGGACCCCGAAGGGGGATCCGGTCAGGGTCTCCAGGACGGTGGGCGAGGGCATCCGCTCCGCGCCCACGGTCATGGCGAGCGAGTGGTTGTAGCAGTACGGTCCGGAGCCGGCGTACGACCTGATCATGCGAGGGGCCTCCTTGTGCTTCCCCGTGCCCACGAGCGGCACGGGCTCGGGCCCCACTGCACGCCTTCACACGGTGACAAGGTCAAGCCGCGGCCTGCGCTCCGGTCACGCCTTGGGCGCCACCTTGGACAGGCCGTTGATGATCCGGTCCATCGCGTCGCCGCCCGTCGGGTCGGTGAGGTTGGCCAGCATCTTCAGCGTGAAGCGCATCAGCATCGGGTGGGTGAGCCCGCGCTGCGTCGCGATCTGCATCACCTTGGGATTGCCGATCAGCTTCACGAAGGCGCGGCCCAGCGAGTAGTACCCGCCGTAGGTGTCCTTGAGGACCTTCGGGTAGCGCTGGAGGGCGAGTTCGCGCTGTGCCGGGGTGGCGCGGGCGCTGGCCTGCACGATGACGTCGGCCGCGAGCTGGCCGGACTCCATGGCGTACGCGATGCCCTCGCCGTTGAAGGGGTTGACCAGGCCGCCCGCGTCGCCGACGAGCAACAGCCCGCGGGTGTAGTGCGGCTGTCGGTTGAAGGCCATCGGCAGGGCGGCGCCCCGGATCTGGCCCTGCATGTTCTCCTCGACGTAGCCCCACTCCTCGGGCATCGAGGCGCACCACGTCTTCAGCACCTCGCGCCAGTCCAACTCCTTGAAGGAGGCGGAGGTGTTGAGGACGCCGAGGCCGACGTTCGAGGTGCCGTCGCCCATGCCGAACACCCAGCCGTAGCCGGGCAGCAGCCGGTCCGGGCCCGGGCCGCGCTTGTCCCACAGCTCCAGCCACGACTCCAGGTAGTCGTCGTCGTGGCGCGGGGAGGTGAAGTACGTGCGGACGGCGACGCCCATCGGGCGGTCCTCGCGCCGGTGCAGGCCCATCGCCAGCGAGAGCCGGGTCGAGTTGCCGTCGGCGGCGACGACGATCGGGGCGTGGAAGGTGACCGGCTTCTTGTCCTCGCCGAGCTTGGCGCTGACGCCCGTGATGCGGCGGGTGCGGTCGTCGACGATCGGGGCGGTGACGTTGCACCGCTCGTACAGCCGGGCGCCGGCCTTCTGCGCCTGCCGGGCGAGCTGCTCGTCGAAGTCGTCGCGCTTGCGCACCAGTCCGTAGTTCGGGTACGAGGCGAGTTCCGGCCAGTCGAGCTGGAGGCGCATGCCGCCGCCGATGATCCGCAGGCCCTTGTTGCGCAGCCAGCCGGCCTCTTCGGAGATGTCGATGCCCATGGCGACGAGTTGCTTGGTGGCGCGCGGGGTGAGTCCGTCGCCGCAGACCTTCTCGCGCGGGAACGCGGTCTTCTCCAGCAGCAGGACGTCGAGTCCGGCCTTCGCGAGGTGGTACGCGGTCGTGGCACCCGCCGGGCCCGCGCCGACGACGATCACATCCGCGGTGTGTTCCGTTGGTGGCTCGGTCACGGCTGAATCTCCCGAAAACTCGGAATTGGGCGTGCTGAACGGCACGGGACATGGGCAGTCTATGTGGACCTACCGATCAACCGACTGAAGGGCTCCCCTCATGAGCAGGCCCCTCCCCGCCGTACGACTGCGCGTGCCCACCGACGAGGACGCCGTGGTGTGGCACCGGATCTTCGACGACCCCGAGGTCATGAGGTTCCACGGCGGCCGGAGCGCGGAGCTCTTCGAGTACGAGGAGCTGACGGCGCGGCAGCGGCGGCACGACGCCGAGTTGGGCTTCTGCCTGTGGACGGTCCTCGACGAGGGGGGCGCGGCGATCGGCTTCACGGGCGCGCAGCCGTGGCCGCGAGAGGACTTCGGCCCGTCCGGCGAGATAGAGATCGGGTGGCGGCTGACCAGGAGCGCGTGGGGGCGGGGGCTGGCGACCGCGGCGGCGCTGACGACGCTGGAGCGGGTGCGGGCCGCGGGCGTGGAGCGCGTGGTGGCGATGGTCGACGGGCGCAACGAGCGGTCGATCGCGGTGACGCGGCGGCTCGGGATGCACAAGGCGGAGGAGTACGAGGTGCCGGGCAGCGATCCGGTGCGGCGGGGGTACTGCTTCCGGCTGGAGCTGGCGCAGGGGGCCGGGGTGGCGGCGTGATCTGACGGCGCGGGCCCGGGCCCGGGGGTGTTCACCAGGTGATCGACCCCCGGGCGCTGTGCGTTTCGGCTCGGTGCGCTGACGCTCGGTGCGTTGGCGCTCGGTGCGTTGGCGCTCGGTGCGTTGGCGTTGGGTGGGTTACGGCTTGGTGCCGCGGTGCAGGGCCACGATGCCGCCGCTGAGGTTGCGCCAGGCCACCTTGGACCAGCCGGCCTTCTGGAGCATGGCCGCCAGCTCGTCCTGCTCCGGCCAGGACTCGATGGACTCGGCGAGGTACTCGTACGCCTCCGGGTTCGAGCACACCTGGCGCGCCAGCGGCGGCAGCGCGCGCATCAGGTACTCCTCGTACACCGTGCGGAACGGGCCCCAGGTGGGGTGCGAGAACTCGCAGATCAGCACCCGGCCGCCCGGCTTGGTGACCCGGTTCAGCTCGCGCAGGGCACGGTCGGTGTCCTGGACGTTGCGCAGCCCGAAGGAGATCGTCACCGCGTCGAAGGCGTCGTCGCGGAACGGCAGCTTCGTGGCGTCGCCGGCGGTCAGCGGCAGCCAGGGGTGGCGCTTCTTGCCCTCCTGGAGCATGCCGAGCGAGAAGTCGCACGGCACGACGAAGGCGCCGGCCTGCGCGAACGGCAGGGAGGACGTGCCGGTGCCGGCGGCGAGGTCGAGCACCTTCTCGCCGGGGCGGGCGTCGAGGGCGCGGGCGACCTGCTTGCGCCATCTGCGGTCCTGGCCGAGCGAGATCACGTCGTTGGTGAGGTCGTAGTTCTTCGCGACCTTGTCGAACATGGAGGCGACGTCGTGGGGCTGCTTGTCCAGTGAGGCTCGGTTCACCCTCCCCATTCTGCGCGTCCGCCTCCCGCGGGGTGAACCGGGGTGCGCGCGCCCCGCCCCCATCGAGCAGGCTCGACACACCAGGCACCTCGCGCGGCCCGGCCCCTGCCGGCTGGTGGTCGCCAGGATTGCGCGACTTGCCACAGCGCCGATGCGCACCCGGACAGACCCGCCGTGCCCCTGCGGGAGCGTTGGTCTCCACCGGCCGGTGGAGACCAACGAGCTCCAGGCGAACGCCATCCTGGAGATGCAGCTGCGCCGGCTGGCCGCGCGTCTCCACCGGCCGGTGGAGACCAACGCTCCTGAGGGAAGACGGCGGGGATGTCAGGGGCGCACCAGCACCGTTGCCGTTTACGTAGTGTCAGCGACTACAGGCCGTCTGTGGCTGTTCGCGCAGTTCCCCGCGCCCCTGAAAACCCGCACCCCGCACTCCTGCGGACACAGCGCGGGCCCGGCACACTCACGCGCGGCGGAAGACCAGGCGGCCCGCGAGTGACGTGGCCAGGCAGGTCGTCGGGGTGGCGACGGTGAAGTCCGCGGGGGTGCCGGGGGCCAGGGTGAGCGCGAAGGCGTCCTGGGGCGGGTGCAGGGACGGGGGCACGGGGGGCGACGGGCGCGGGCCCGGGTGGAGCGTGAGGCCCGCGCGGGCGACCGCGGCTGCGGAGTGGGGGCGGGACAGCGGGCCGACCAGCGCCGTCACCCCGTGCGCCAGCAGCCGCTGCACCCCGCGCCGCGCACTCGCGCCCCAGCGGGCGTCGTCCATGTCCAGCGCCGCCAGTGCCGCGCCGGTCAGGGGCTCGGTGCCGAGTTCGTCGGCCTCGCGCGGGTCCGGGTGGTACGCGTGCTCCAGCAGCCATGCGCCGTGCGGGTGGACCAGGCCGGGCGTGAGAGTGCCCGACCAGCGGCGCACCCGGGCCTGCGGGTGGGCCGCCGAGACCTCCTCGTACGGCCCGATCGCGGCGATCTCGTGGCCCGAGACCGCGAGCGCCCCGCCCGGGACGGCGGGCCCGGTCCCGGGCAGGAGCAGGTCCGCCGCGTGGACGGTCAGCACGCCGGGGCCGTCAGGTGGCGTTGAGGAGCTTCAGCTCCGGGTGGGCCGTGCCGCCGGCGATCGCGGTGGAGGAGATGTGGGAGACCACGCGGTCGTCGACGGGGTCGTTCGCCGGGTCGTCGTGCACGACGAGGTGCTCGTACGTCGTCGCCCGCTGCGCCGGCACCCGACCCGCCTTGCGGATCAGGTCGATGATCTCCTGCCGGTTGGAGCGGTGCTTGGCGCCGGCCGACGAGACGACGTTCTCCTCCAGCATGATCGAGCCGAGGTCGTCCGCGCCGTAGTGCAGGGAGAGCTGGCCGACCTCCTTGCCGGTGGTCAGCCAGGAGCCCTGGATGTGGGCGATGTTGTCCATGAAGAGCCGGGCGATCGCGATCATCCGCAGGTACTCGAAGAGCGTCGCCTGGGTGCGGCCCTTGAGGCGGTTGTTCTCGGGCTGGTACGTGTACGGGATGAAGGCCCGGAAGCCGCCCGTCCGGTCCTGCACGTCGCGGATCATCCGCAGGTGCTCGATGCGCTCGGCGTTCGTCTCGCCGGTGCCCATGAGCATGGTCGAGGTGGACTCCACGCCCAGCCGGTGCGCGGTCTCCATGATCTCCAGCCAGCGCTCGCCGGACTCCTTGAGCGGGGCGATCGCCTTGCGGGGGCGCTCGGGCAGCAGCTCGGCGCCGGCGCCGGCGAAGGAGTCGAGGCCGGCGGCGTGGATGCGGCGGACGGCGTCCTCGACGGAGACGCCCGAGATCCGGGCCATGTGCTCGACCTCGGACGCGCCGAGGGAGTGGATCACCAGCTCGGGGTGGGCGGCCTTGATGGCGGAGAAGTGCTCTTCGTAGTACTCGACGCCGAAGTCCGGGTGGTGGCCGCCCTGGAACATGATCTGGGTGCCGCCGAGTTCGACGGTCTCGGCGCAGCGGCGCAGGATGTCGTCGAGGTCGCGGGTCCAGCCCTTGGCGGTGTCCTTGGGGGCCGCGTAGAAGGCGCAGAACTTGCAGGCCGTGACGCAGACGTTGGTGTAGTTGATGTTCCGCTCGATGATGTACGTCGCGATGTGCTCCGTACCGGCGTAGCGGCGACGGCGGACGGCGTCGGCGGCGCGCCCCAGGGCGTGCAACGGGGCGTGGCGGTAGAGGTCGAGCGCTTCCTCGGGAGTGATGCGCCCGCCGTCGGCGGCACGGTCCAGCACGGACTGGAGGTCGGCCTTCTCGGTCACCGGCTGTCACCTTTCGGTGGTTTTCCTGGGGTTCCTGGGACTCGTACGGATCGCGTACGGGCCTCTTGCGGGCCGCTCCAGCCTACGACAGCCGTGCCGGCGCGCCCCGGGGCGGTCCGGGCAGGTCGGGGCGCGGGCCCGGGCCCGGGCGGGGAGCCAGGGCCGGTCGGGGGTCAGCGGGGCGTCAGCAGGTCGACGGTCACGTCGGCGGGGAACCCGGTCGTCGGGCCGGTGCGACGGGCGAACTCCCGTACGCCCGCGAGCTGCTCGGCGCCGAAGCGGAAGTCCAGCGTCCGGAAGTACCGCTCCAGCAGCTCCGCGTCGAACGCCTCCCAGCGCGCGACCTGCTCGGAGACCTTGGTGACCTCTTCCAGCGAGAGGTCACGGGAGGCGAGGAACGCCTGGTGCACCTCGTGGACGACCTCCGGCTCGCGGGCCAGGTAGTCCTTGCGCGCCGCCCAGACCGCGAAGACGAAGGGGAGCCCGGTCCACTGCTTCCACATCTGCCCCAGGTCGTGGACCTGGAGGCCGAGCCGGGGCGCCTCGTGCAGGGAGGCCCGCAGCGCGGCGTCGCCGATGAGGACGCCGGCGTCCGCCTCCTGCATCATCAGGCCGAGGTCGGGCGGGCACGTGTAGTAGTCGGGGGTGACGCCGTACCGCTCGGACAGCAGCAGCTGGGCCAGGCGCACGGAGGTGCGCGAGGTGGAGCCCAGCGCCACGCGCGCGCCGTCCAACTGCTCCAGGTCCACCTGGGAGACGATCACGCAGGACATGACCGGGCCGTCGCAGCCGACCGCGATGTCAGGGAAGGCGACGAGCTGGTCGGAGTGGCGCAGGAACTCCACGAGGGAGATGGGCGCGATGTCGAGTTCGCCGCGCACGAGCCGCTCGCTGAGCTTCTCGGGGGTGTCCTTCGTCAGCTCGAAGTCGACGAGGGTGCCGGTGCGGGCCAGCCCCCAGTACAGGGGCACGCAGTTCAGGAACTGGATGTGACCGACGCGGGGCCGGGCGGGGCGGCGGTCGCGGTCGGCGGCCGGGGCCGGAACCCCGGGGGCGGTGTCGGCGGTGCCTTCGCGGTCTTTTCGAGGACTGTCCACATCGTGAGGCTAGCCCCGGGACCTGCGGTCCAGGGCGTCGGGGCGCGTGCGGGTCGCCCGTCGCAGGAGCGCGCCGGACCGACTCGCGCCCCGTCTGACCAGGGAATCGTCAGCAAAAGGGCGATTGCCTCAAGCGTCCGAGTGAAGTGATCTTTCCCTCTACCGCTGGGAAGACCCTGCGTGCTACGCTCGTCGCAAGTTGCAGTTTGGTTTCCCTTGCAGTACAGAGCCTGCGGAGCATGTGACCCGCAGGCTTTTGTAGTTTTCAGACTTGTTTGCAGGTTCTGGAGCAGGGCAACCCTTTGGCCCAAGGAGGGCTTATGGCTACCGGAACCGTCAAGTGGTTCAACGCTGAAAAGGGCTTCGGCTTCATCGCCCAGGACGGCGGCGGCCCGGATGTCTTCGTCCACTACTCCGCGATCAACGCGTCTGGTTTCCGCTCCCTGGAGGAGAACCAGCTCGTGAACTTCGACGTCACGCAGGGCCCGAAGGGCCCGCAGGCGGAGAACGTCACCCCGGCCTAAGTGGTCAGGGTCGACGATCGCGTCGGCTGAGCAGTACCCAAGGAGCCCCGTCCGCGAGGAACGGGGCTCCTGCCTTTCCCGGCCCGTCCACATCGGGGGTCGCATCACACCGCGAGCCGCGCCGGGACGCACAGCACATGTCGCGTTCATGTCGATCAGCGGGAACTCCGCGACACGGGACGAGCCCCCTTCCCCTCCTCCGGAGGAATTAATCCCCTCTCAAGAATTCCTGGCGAATTCCTTGCTCGTTCAAATAAATGGAGGCGGACGTTCCGGAAGGCCCGGGAGTTCCGGTAGTGCCGTCTCGTACAACCACGCCCCGAAGAGTCCGTCCAGGGACCGGGACGCGTGGTGCGCGGCGAGGGCCGTGAAGCCCTCCGTGGTGACCACCCCGTGGCGGTGACGCTGCGCCCACTCCCGCAGCAGCGCCGTGAAGGCGATCGTCCCCAGCTCGCAGCGGAGCGCGTGCAGCGTCAGCGCGCCCCGCTCGTAGACCCGGTCGTCGAACATCCGCTCGACTCCGGGGTCCGCGATCCGCAGGTCCTGCGGCAGCAGCGCGAGCCGGGACCGGGACCGGGCGGCCAGGGCCGCGGCCGAGGGGCCGCCGCGCTCCTGGGACCACAGCCACTCGGCGTACTTGGCGAAGCCCTCGTTCAGCCAGATGTGCCGCCAGTCGGCCACGGTCAGGCTGTTCCCGAACCACTGGTGGGCCAGTTCGTGCGCCACCAGGCGCTCGCTGCCGCGCCGCCCGTCGACGTGGTTGGCGCCGAAGACGGCCAGCCCCTGCGCCTCCACCGGGACGTCGAGGTCCTCGTCCACGACCACCACTCCGTACCGGTCGAAGGGGTAGGGGCCGAAGAGGTCCGTGAACAGGGCCATCATCAGCGGCTGGCGTGCGAAGTCGTGGGCGAAGCGGCCGAGCAGCGCCGGCGGCACGGCGGCGGTCTGCGGCACCGGTCCCGCGTGCGCCAACTCCACCCGCTCGTACGGCCCGATCTGCACCGTCGCCAGATACGTGGCCATCGGCGCGGCCTCCTCGTACACCCAGGTCGTGGTGGACGCGCCCGGGGTGCGGGAGGTCAGGGTGCCGTTCGCGACGACGGCGTACGGGGTGGGCGCGGTCACCGCGATCCGGTAGACCGCCTTGTCGTCCGGCCGGTCGTTGCACGGGAACCAGGAGGGGGCGCCGTGCGGCTGGGAGGCCACCAGGGCGCCCTCCGTGAGCTGTTCCCAGCCCAACTCGCCCCACTCGCGGGTGCGTACGGGGTGCGGCACGCCCTGGTAGCGCACCTCCACGGCGAAGACGGTGCCGACGGGCACGGTGCCGGGCGGCGTGATGTGGAGCTTGTCGCCGCGGTGGCTCCAGCGGGCCGGGCGCCGGCCGTCGACGAGCACCTTGGTCAGCCGGAACCGGCCGAGGTCGAGCCGCAGGGAGACCAGGTCGCGGCGGGCGACGGCGTGGACGGTGGCGCGGCCGGCGAGGCGGCCGGTGTGCGGGACGTAGGCCAGCTCCAGGTCGTAGGCGGTGACGGCGTAGCCGTCGTCGCCGTGGAGCGGGAAGTACGAGTCGCTCACCGAGGTCCCTTCCGTCGGTCGGTCGTCCGCTCGTCCCCGGGCCGTTCACGGCCAGGCCGCGATCGGGTTGCCCAGCCAACGGGTGTCCGCCGGTACCCGCTCCCCGCGCATCACCAGCGACGCGGGGCCCACCACGACCCGGTCGCCGAGCACCGTGCCGGGCAGGGCGATGCCGTGCGGGCCCAGCGTCGCACCGGCCCCGACGGCGACGCGGTCCAGACGCATGATCCGGTCGTGGAAGAGGTGCGTCTGGAGGACGCAGCCGCGGTTGACGCTCGCGCCCGCCCCGACGCTCACCAGGTCGGCCTCCGGCAGCCAGTGCGTCTCGCACCACGCGCCGCGGCCGACGCGGGCGCCGACGGCCCGCAGCCACAGACCCGTCAGCGGGGTGCCGGTGGTCGGGCCGACCAGCCAGGGCACGGCCAGCACCTCCACGAAGGTGTCCGCGAGTTCGCCGCGCCACACGAAGGCCGACCACAGCGGGTGCTGCGCCCCGCCGATCCGCCCGGCGACGGCCCACTTCGCCACGGCGGCCACCAGACAGGCGACCAGGCCGGCGGCGAGCAGCAGCACTCCGCCGAGCCCGGCCGCCACCGCCGTCCCGTACCGCTCGGCGAGCGCGGCGAAGGCCAGGACGCCGAGGACGGCGAGGCCGACGGCGACGACCACCGGGACGAGCCGGCACAGCTCGACCGCGGCGCGCGCCCAGGCGAGGCTGCGCGGCGGTGCGTACGTGCGGCTGGCGTCGCCCTCCTCCACCGCCCGGGGCAGCCTGATCGGCGGCATGCCGAGCCATGAGCTGCCCGCCTTCGCCCGCTTGGGGGCCGCGGACAGCACGCCGACGAGGCCGCGCTTGGGCACCCGGCGGCCGGCCGCCGCCATGCCCGAGTTGCCGAGGAAGGCGCGCTTGCCGACCCGGGCGGCGGCGAGCCGCAGCCGCCCGCCGCCCAGTTCGTACGGCGCGACCATGGTGTCGTCGGCCAGGAACGCGCCGTCCCCGACCGTCGTCATCGCCGGCAGCGCCAGCACGGTGGACGCCTCCACGCCCCGCCCCACCTTCATGCCGAGCGCCCGCAGCCAGCAGGGCGTGGCGAGGCTCGCGTACAGCGGGAAGAGGTGCACCCGCGCCATGTCCATCAGCCGCTCCACGCCCCACGCGCGCCAGGCGACCGCGCCGTGCACCGGGTGGCTGCCCGCGCGCAGCCCGGCGCCCAGGGCGCGGACGCCGGCCAGCACCAGCAGGGCGTACGTCACGAGCCCGGTGACGGCGGCGAGCGGTACGGCGGCCAGCGGGCCGGGGCCCAGCCGCAGCACCAGCAGCGCCGGCAGCGCGGCGAGCGCCGGCAGCAGGCCCAGCAGCAGGGACGTCACGGCGTACGCGAAGGTCCAGCGGGCCCGGCGCGGCGGGCGGTCGGCGCGGCGGACCGTCTTGCCCGCCCGGCCGACCCGGGTGGCCGGGACGCCCGCCCAGCGCTCCCCCGCCGGCACCGTCCCGCGTACGCCGGACCCGGGCGCGACCTCGGCCCGCTTGCCGATCCGGGCGCCGGGGAAGAGGGTGCTGCGGGCGCCGACGACGGCGTCCGCGCCGATCCGCAGGGACCCCACGTGCAGCCGGTCGCCCTCCAGCCAGTGCCCGGCGAGGTCCACCTCCGGCTCCACGGCCGCGCCCCGGCCGAGCCGCAGCAGGCCGGTGACGGGCGGCAGTGCGTGCAGGTCGACGCCGTCGCCGATGCGGACGCCGAGGGCGCGGGCGTAGTACGTCAGCCAGGCGCCGGCGAGGTTGGTCGCCCCGCTGGCGTCGGCGAGCCGTTCCGCGGTCCACAGCCGCAGGTGGACGGCGCCGCCGCGGGGGTACGTGCCCGGGCGCACCCCGCGCAGCAGCAGCCGGGCGCCGCCGGCGGCGAGCACGATCCGGCCCGGCGGGCTGGCCACCAGCAGCCAGCCGAGGGCGATGCCCCACCAGGAGAAGCCGGGGCCGACGCCGATGACGTTGGCCGCGGCGGCGGCCGGCACGCTCCACCGCAGCCCGGCGACGGTGAACAGCGGCAGCAGCAGGGCGAGTTGCACGGCCTGGGCGGCGCGGGGCACCGGTCGGACCGTCGCCCGGGGCCGGGCGGGGCCGGTGTCGCGGGCGTCCAGGGCGGCGGCGAGCGCGCGCAGGGTCGGGTGTTGGTAGACGTCGCCGACGGATCCGGTGCCGCGGTGCTCGCGGATGCGCGAGACGAGTTGTGCGGCGGCGAGGCTGCCGCCGCCGTGGGCGAAGAAGTCCGCGTCGGGTTCGGTGACGGCGACTCCGAGGAGGTCGTGCCACTGGCGGGCGAGCCACGCCTCGGTGGGGGTGAGGGCGAGGCCGGGGGCGTCCTGCTGCGGCGGCGGCCAGGGCAGGGCGTCCCGGTCGACCTTGCCGGAGGTACGGGTCGGCAGCGCGTCGACCACGACGAGCAGCGGCACGAGGGCGGCGGGCAGCCGCTCACGGAGCGCGGCGACGGCCCGCTCCCGGTCGAACGCCACCACGTCGCCGGCCGGCGGTGCGCAGGTCGGGCGGGCGGCTCCCGCTTCTGCCCGGCCTTCGGCCGGCCCGTCCTCATCTGGCGCGTCAGCGCGAACCTGCGCCCCGGCGCGGGAAGCGGGCCCGGCCGACACGGGCGTGCCCGGGGCGGCCGGGGTCCCGGCCCCCTCGCCGGCCGCGGGGCCGGGAGGCACGGACTCCCTCGGGGCGGTCATCCCGTCCGCCGTGGTCGCGTCGGACGCGGCCCCGGGCTCCGCCCCGGCCGACACGGGCGTGCCCCCGACCGCTCCCGCTCCGGCCGACGTGACCGGCGTACGGGAGCCGGCCGCGGCAGCAGCAGCGCCGCGGGAGACCGGGCCGCTCGGCGCGGGCGCTTCGGGGAGGACGTAGCCCACCAGCACCCGGGTGCCCGCCGGGGTCGTGCGGATGGCCGACGCGCCCGCCGCGACGCCCGGGAGCGCCCTCAGCGCCGCGTCCACCTCGCCCAGCTCCACCCGGCGTCCACCCAGCTTGACCTGGTCGTCGGCGCGGCCCAGGAAGACGAGGCCCGCCTCGTCCGCGCGCACCAGGTCACCGGTGCGGTACGCGCGGGGCCAGCCGGTCGCGGGCAGCGGGGCGTACCGCTCCGCGTCCTTGGCCCGGTCCAGGTAGCGCGCCAGGCCCACGCCCCCGATCACCAGCTCGCCCGTGGACCCCGTCGGGACCACCTCGCCCCGGCCGTCCACGACCGCCAGCTCCCAGCCGTCCAGCGGCAGCCCGATGCGTACGGGCCCGTCGGCGGTCAGCGGGGCGGCGCACGCGACCACGGTGGCCTCGGTCGGGCCGTAGGTGTTCCACACCTCCCGCCCGGGGACGGCCACCCGCGCGGCGAGTTCCGGCGGGCACGCCTCGCCGCCGAAGACCAGCAGGCGTACGTCGTCCAGCGCCCGCGCGGGCCACAGCGCGGCGAGCGTGGGCACGGTCGACACCACCGTCACGCGCCGCCCCGCCAGCCACGGACCCAGCTCCGGGCCCGAGCGCACCAGTGCCCGCGGGGCCGGCACCAGACAGGCGCCGTGCCGCCAGGCCAGCCACATCTCCTCGCAGGACGCGTCGAAGGCGACGGAGAGGCCGGCCAACACCCGGTCGCCGGGCCCGAGCGGCGCGCCCCGGAGGAAGAGCCGGGCCTCCGCGTCGACGAACGCCGCGGCGCTGCGGTGGGTGACGGCCACGCCCTTGGGCCGTCCGGTGGAGCCGGAGGTGAAGATCACCCAGGCGTCGTCGTCGGGGGTGGGCGAGCTCCGGGCGACGGGGGCGTCGGCCGGTGCGGGCGGGGGCGTGCCGCGGGGCGCGTACGCCCGGCCCGCGCCGAGCACGCCCGCCACCTCGGCCTCGGCGAACACCTCGGCGGCCCGGGCGTCGGGGTCGTCGGCGTCGACGGGGACGTACGCGGCGCCGGCGGCGAGCACCGCGAGGACGCAGACGTACAGGTCGGCCGTGCCGGAGGGGACGCGGACGCCGACCCGGCTGCCGCGGGCGACGCCCCGTCCCGCGAGGAGCGCGCGCAGCGCTTCGACTTCCTGGAGGAGCGCGCCGTACGTGAGCGGGCGTGTGCCGTCGTCGACGGCGAGGGCGTCCGGATGGCGCTCGGCCGTGCGGGTGAGGACGTCGACGAGCGTGCGGGCGGGGGCGGCGGGGCCGGCCGCGTAGCGCGCGGGGGCGTCGGAAGGCGTCGGCCCGTCGACGAGCAGGGCCGGCTGCGGGGCGAGGGTCACGGTGCGCACCCCTCGTCGCGGGCCCGCAGGCGGTCGTCGTCCATGTCTCGCTCCCCGTCCCTCGGTGTCATCGAGCGCCGTGCACACGGCAAACGAGGAGTTTATTGGGGTTAGTTACCCATCGCCTGTTATGTCCATCAGCTATGACCGCGGTGCGTCCGGGCCCGGGCCGTACGATGAGCGCGATCACCATGACGAGAAGCGGGGCGCGGGGCGCAGGGGGACACGATGAGTTGGCAGCGCACGGCGCCCTCCCCCGCCCGTCGGACGGTGCTCTCCCTGCTCGTCTGGTGGGCGGGGTTCACCGCGGCCCTGTGGCTGCTGGGGCTGCTCCTCGACGGCCCGTCCAGCCTCGTGGCCTGCGCCGCGTCCGCCGCGCTGCTGCTGGCGCTGGGGGAGGTCGCGCACCTGCTGAACCGCCGCTTCGCGCGCGGCCGGGGCCGCTCGACCCCGCGCTGACATCCGCGTAACCTTACGACCTCACCCACAATTGGCAGCGGCGTCCCGGCGCCTGGAACCTCCGCCTCCGGCGTTGTCGTCAGTCGCGATGGCTCCGCCATCACTCCCTCCTCCGCCTTGGATTCGAAGGCCCCAGGCGCCGCTCCTTCTCCCGCTGCCAATTGTGGGTGAGGTCGTTACCGGCCAGTCAGCGAGCCCCCACCCTCCGGGAGTCCGGCCCATGGCCCTCGCACGCACCTTGGTACGCGGCGCACTGAGCTCTCCCTTCAAGCGCCCCGGACGCCCCGGACGGCCGGCCGTCGCACTCCCCGAACACCGCGCCACGGCGAGCGCGGTGCGCGTGGACCCCGCGCGCCTGGCCGCGTACGCCCGGCTCTGCGGCTTCCCCGCCTCACCGACCGGCGCCCTGCCGCTGCCCTATCCACACGTCCTGAGCTTTCCGCTGGTCATGCGGATCCTGGCCGCGCGCGACTTCCCGCTGCCGCTGCTGGGGCTGGTCCACACCTGGATCGACGTCCGCGCCCGGCGGGCCCTGCACCGTACGGATTCACCCGAACTGATGGCGTACGCCACCGCATTGACCCCCCATCGGCGTGGCACGGAGGTCACGGTGGTGACGGAGGCACGGCTGGACGGCGCGCTCGCCTGGGTCGCCCGCAACAGGTACCTGTGCCGGCACCGGACCGCTCCGGAGCGCAGCGGCGCGCCCGCGGACCACGCCGTCGGCGCCCCCGGCTACCTGCCGGAGCGCGCCGAGTGGCAGCTGCCGGCCGGGCTCGGCCGGCGGTACGGCGCGGTGTCCGGCGACCGGAACCCGATCCACCTCCACCCGCTGGCCGCGCGCGCCTTCGGCTTCCGCACCGCGATCGCGCACGGGATGTGGAGCTTCGCGCGCTGCCTCGCGGAGGCGGTGCCCGACCCGTACGCGCTGACGTACGCCCGCGCCGAGTTCCGCGCGCCGGTTCCGCTGCCGGGGACGGTGACGTACGCGGCGGCGCCGGCGGATCCGCACGGCACGGCGTTCCAGCTGCGCCGCGGGGCACGGATCCACCTCGTGGGCGCGACGGAGTCGGTGACCGCGGCGGACACCGGCGTCAGCGAGGGGACCAGCGCTCCCCCGCCATGAGGTGGCCGAGGCCGACCCAGGCGAAGTTCATCAGCGTCGCGGCGGCCTCCTTCGCGGAGACGGGGCCGGACGCGGCGTCGTTCATCCACCCCGCCAGCGACTCCGCCGCACCCACCAGCGCCTGCGCCAGCGCGACCGCGTCCCGCTCGCCGGGCTCGCCCGGCCCCGGCCGATCGACGTCGGCCTCGCGGGCCGCGGCGGCGAGCAGGACGGCCACGTAGTCGACGATCGTGTCCCGCATGGCGGCGACTTCGAGGGCGAACGGCTCTCCGTGCGTACGGGCCTGCCGGTGCAGCACGGCCCAGCCGTCCGGGTTCTCCGCGGCGTGCGCGAAGAACGCGGCGAGCCCCGCCCACAGCTGGCGGTCGGCGGGCAGGTCGGGGGCGACGGCCTGCGCGACGGCGGCGAGCAGGGCGTCGGCCTCGCGGCGGATGCAGGCGGTGAAGAGGTCTTCCTTGGAGTGCAGGTAGAGGTACACCAACGGCTTGGACACGCCCGCGAGTTCGGCGATCTCGTCCATGGACGCGGCGCGGTAGCCGCGCTGCCCGAAGGTGCGGACGGCGGCGTCCATCATGTCGCGCTCACGCTCGGCCCTGGGAAGGCGCTTGGCTCTGGGCGGGGTTGCGTTCGCCGTGCCCGTGCCCGTGTCCGTGCCTGTCTCCACCGCACTCATGCCAGCCGTCCCTCCACTGCGCCGAAACCCACCACTCCGCGTGCAGCCCCCTACTGCCGGGTAAGCCTACGACTCACGGCACCGCCGTCCACCCGCCGTGACCCAGCGAGCGCGTTGCCGAGTGCGGGCTGGTGGAGGGCTGGCCGCAGGGACCGACGCACCCCGCGGGGAAACAGCGCACCCGTCACCCCGCCCAAAAGCAACCGCGGCGCACCGCCCCCGCGAGGGGAGCAGTGCGCCGCGGCGCGGCCGAGCCATGGCCGGGAAGCTACGCCGTCGCGGGGGACGGGATCTTCGCCGGGGTCTCCACCGACGAGGGCTGCTCGTCGATCGGGGAGCCGCTCGCCGAGTTGTACTGGTCGTGGTCGAGGATGTTCTCGCGCGCCGCGACGATCACCGGGATCAGCGCCTGGCCCGCCACGTTCGTCGCCGTGCGGATCATGTCGAGGATCGGGTCGATCGCCAGCAGCAGGCCCACGCCCTCCAGCGGGAGGCCCAGCGTGGACAGGGTCAGCGTGAGCATCACCGTCGCGCCGGTCAGACCCGCCGTCGCCGCGGAGCCGACCACCGACACGAACGCGATCAGCAGGTAGTCCTGCACCCCGAGCTGCACGTCGAAGATCTGCGCGATGAAGATCGCGGCCAGCGCCGGGTAGATCGCGGCGCAGCCGTCCATCTTGGTCGTCGCACCGAACGGCACCGCGAAGGACGCGTACTCCTTCGGCACGCCCAGCCGCTCCGTGACCTTCTGGGTGACCGGCATGGTGCCGACGGAGGAGCGGGAGACGAAGCCCAGCTGGATCGCGGGCCAGGCGCCCTTGAAGAACTGGATCGGGTTGACCTTGGCGACGGTGGCCAGCAGCAGCGGGTAGACGCCGAACAGCACCAGGGCGCAGCCGATGTAGACGTCCGCGGTGAAGGTCGCGTACTTGCTGATCAGGTCCCAGCCGTAGTCGGCGATGGCGTAGCCGATGAGGCCGACGGTGCCCAGCGGCGCGAGGCGGATGACCCACCACAGGGCCTTCTGGAGCAGCTCCAGCACGGACTCGCTGAGGCTGAGGATCGGCTTGGCCTTCTCGCCGAGGGCCAGCGCGGCGATGCCGGCGACCGCGGCGAGGAAGACGATCTGGAGGACCTTCAGCTCGGCGAACGGCGTGATGACGTTCGTCGGGATGATGCCGGTGAGGAAGTCGATCCAGGAGCCGGTGTTCTCCGGAGCCTTGCCGTCCTTCGGGGTGAGGCCGGTGCCCGAGCCCGGGTCGGTCAGCAGGCCGATCGTGATGCCGATGGCGACCGCGATCAGCGAGGTGATCATGAACCAGAGCAGGGTGCGGGAGGCCAGCCTGGCGGCGTTGTTGACCTTCCGCAGATTGGTGATGGAGACCAGGATCGCGAAGAACACGAGCGGCGCGACGGCCAGCTTCAGCAGCCGGACGAAGATGCTGCCGACCTGTTCGAGGGTGTCCTTCAGCCACCCGATGTCCTGGCCTCTGGCGAGCCAGCCGAGGAGCACGCCGAGCACCAGACCGGCGACGATCTGGGCCCAGAACGGGACCTTCGGCAGACGGAGACCGGAGCCGGACGGCTTCTGGTCTACGGGGGACGTCGTGTTCGCGGACACGGACACACTCCAGTGGTGGCTGAGGGCGGGGAAGGAAGCGGAAGGCGGCGCCCGTGCGCGAGGAGGTTCAGGGATCGGGGGGCCGCTGTGGTGCCGGGGTCAGGCCGAGCGGGGACAGACCGCGGACATGCAGCGACAGAGGTCGACGTGCAGGCGCGCCACGAGCGGGGGGCTCGCGGCATCGTGGAGGCGCACTGCTGTCTGCATGCCGAATACGTTAACACTGCACCTTTGATGTCCTCAAAGGTCACCTTGGGGTCACGGGCCACTTTCACTGAGGAATCCTCGGCGAAAGCCATACAAAACCCCATGAAAGACAGAAATCCCGGGTGGGGCACCAAGGCCCCCACCCGGGGTGTGTGACTTATCCGATATTTACGTGCAGGTGCCCGCGGGAGCGTCTGCTCACCAGGGCGCGGCCTTCGCGTGGTACGTCATGCCCGGCCACGCCTGGACCGGCTTGGCCGAGAACACGACCCGGCCCGCGCACATCCCGCGCTCCTTGAGCCCCTCGACGATCTTCGGGATCGCGGCGATGGTCGCCGGCGGCCCCTCGTGGAGCAGCACGATGCCGCCCGCACGCACTCGGAGCGCGTTCGCCACGATCGTGTCGGTGGGGATGCCCCGCCAGTCGAGCGAGTCCACCGTCCACAGCACTTCGAGCATCCCGAGCCGGGCCGCGTCCATCCGTATCCGCGGGTTCGTGCTGCCGTACGGCGGTCGGAAGAGCGTCGGCGCCCGGCCCGTCTCGGCCTTGATGGCCCGGCTGGCGTCCCGCAGTTCCTTGAAGGCGGCGGCCGGGTCGAGCGTGTTGAGGTCGGGGTGGCTGTACGAGTGGTTGGCGATCTCGTGCCCGTCGGCGGCGATGCTCCGGGTGTGCTCGGGGTGCGCGTGGACCATGCCGCCGGCCAGGAAGAACGTCGCCCGGACCGATCCGGCGTCGCGTAGCGCCTTCAGCACCTGGGGCGTCGCTTCCGTGGGGCCGTCGTCGAAGGTGAGCGCCACGTACCCCCCGGGACACCGCTCGCCGGAGTCGGCCTGGGCCGCTCCCGGTGCCAGCACCAAGGACATCGCGGTCGCCACCAGGGCGCCGAGCCACGCCCGCGTCCTGCTTCGCCTCGTCATTCGGACTTCTCCTCTCGATCGACGCGTGGTCGTGGTCGGGGAGGCCGCCGAGCGGCTCGGAGCGTCGGTGTGTGCGCGGTGGTGTCTTCGGGGGCAGCGCCCGCCCCCGGTGCCACTCCACGCCCGCCCGTCCCACAGGTGGCCGCGCGCGTGCACCCGGGTGCGCACGTCGGCCGCTCCTCATTGAAACGAGCGGAGCCGGACGGGTCAGTGGTGTTGCCACATTTCGGCTGATCGACAACGGGCCGACGGCGCGATAGCGCGCCCCGAACCGCACGAAGCGCCGGAAAGCGCCCGTACGCGAGGAGGGCCGCACCCGTGACGGGTGCGGCCCTCCTCGTACTGCGCTCTTCGTGCCGCCCGGCTCATGCACCGGGCGCGGCGTTACGCCGAAGCCTGCGGCGCCGCGGTGGACCGGGCCGCGGCAGCGGCGGCCGCGTCCACCGCCTCGTCCTCCTGCGAGCGGTTCGCCGCCAGCCGTTCCTTCGCCTCGTCGACCTTGCCGACGATCTGGTCGGACATCGCGTCCCGCTGCTTGCGCAGCAGGACGAAGCTGAGCGGCGCGGAGATCACCAGCGCCAGCAGCACGACCCAGATGGAGTTGGACTCGCCGAGGCCCTTGGGCAGGACGCCGAAGTGGACGAGGACCGCCACGACGGCGAAGGAGCCCGCGAAGACCGCGAGACGCATGCCGGTGTACTTGAGCGCGGCGTTCGACTTGGCTGACACGGGTGCCCCTTCTCTCGTCTTTCGTCTGTCGTCGTCCGAAGACGTCACTCCAGTGAAGCACGCACCGAATTCGATCAGTGCAGCGGTAGCAGCATGAAGACGTCGTCGCGGTCGTCTCCGGGCGCGACCCGGATCGCTCCGGGCACCCGCCCCACTTCCTTGTAGCCGCAGGAAGCGTAGAAGTCCTCCAGGCCCAGACCGCCCCGGCAGGTCAGCCGGATCGCCTCGATGCCGTCGAAACCGCGGGCCGCGTCGGCCGCCGCCGCCATCAGTTCCCGGCCGTGGCCGCCGCCCTGGAGCCGGGGGTGGACCATGACGGTGTAGAGCCAGACCCAGTGGGTCATCAGCCGGTGCTGGTTGAAGGTGAAGAACGCGGTGGCCGCGACCTCCCCTTCGGCGTCGTGGCCGACGACCAGTCGGGTGCGGCCGTCCACCATCGCGGCGAAGTGCCGCCGCAGCTCCGGGCGGATCTGCTCGGGGGTGGCGGGCGGCACGAAGCCGACCGCGCCGCCCGCGTTGGTGACGTCCGTCCACAGCTTGAGGACGCCGTCGCGCAGCGCGGGGTCGACGGACGGGTCGAGGGTGTACGTGAGGCTCATCGGCTGCGCCCTCAGACCCGCATCGGCTGCGGCGACTCGCGCCGGTCCGCGTCCGGGCCCGGGTACTCCCGGATGACCTCGTACCGGGTGTTGCGCTCGACCGGACGGAAGCCGGCGTCCCGGATCAGCTCCAGCAGGTCGTCCCGGGTGAGCTTGTTCGGGGTGCCGTAGTTGTCCGCGTCGTGGGTGATCTTGTACTCGACGACCGAGCCGTCCATGTCGTCCGCGCCGTGCTGGAGCGCGAGCTGCGCGGTCTGGACGCCGTGCATCACCCAGAAGACCTTGACGTGCGGGACGTTGTCGAAGAGGAGCCGGGAGACCGCGAAGGTCTTCAGCGCCTCCGCGCCGGTGGCCATGGTGGTGCGCGCCTGGAGGCGGTTGCGGACCTTGCCGTCCTGCATGTCGACGAAGTCGTGCTGGTAGCGCAGCGGGATGAAGACCTGGAAGCCGCCGGTCTCGTCCTGGAGCTCGCGCAGCCGCAGCACGTGGTCGACGCGGTGCCGGGGCTCCTCGATGTGCCCGTACAGCATCGTGCAGGGGGTCTTCAGCCCCTTGCTGTGCGCCAGGCGGTGGATGCGCGACCAGTCCTCCCAGTGGGTCTTGTGGTCGACGATGTGCTGGCGGACCTCCCAGTCGAAGATCTCCGCGCCGCCGCCGGTCAGCGATTCGAGGCCGGCCTCGATCAGCTCGTCGAGGATGTCGGAGGCGGACATGCCGGAGATCGTCTCGAAGTGGTGGATCTCGGTGGCGGTGAACGCCTTCAGGGAGACGTTCGGCAGGGCTTCCTTGAGGGCGGAGAGGGAGCGCGGGTAGTAGCGCCAGGGGAGGTTGGGGTGGAGGCCGTTGACGATGTGCAGCTCGGTGAGGTTCTCGTTCTCCATCGCCTTGGCGAGGCGGACGGCCTCCTCGATGCGCATCGTGTACGCGTCCTTCTCGCCCGGCTTGCGCTGGAAGGAGCAGTAGGCGCACGACGCGGTGCACACGTTCGTCATGTTGAGGTGACGGTTGACGTTGAAGTGGACGACGTCGCCGTTCTTGCGGGTGCGGACCTCGTGCGCGAGGCCGCCGAGCCAGGCCAGGTCGTCCGAGTCGTAGAGGGCGATGCCGTCCTCGCGGGTCAGCCGTTCGCCGGCCCTGACCTTCTCCTCCAGCTCGCGCTTGAGCCCAGCGTCCATGTGCCCGCCTCCCATTGTTCTCCGTCCATCGGGCCTGGGGCGCTTCTGATGGATCTTGCTGGGCTCGCGTGCCCTGGCACCGCTCACTGATCCAGCCTGATCCATCAGAAGCGCCCTGACCCACGGTACTTTGCCCGGCCGCGGCGGCCGGGGGTGCCCCCGCCCGCCGCACCGGGCGGGGCGGCCGGTCAGTCCTGCCCGGGCAGTTCGCCGACCCGGTTCTCCCACTTGGTGGAGAGCACGATCGTGGTGCGGGTGCGGGAGACCCCGCGGGTGCCGCTGAGCCGGCGGATGGTCTTCTCCAGGCCGTCGACGTCGCTGGCGCGGACCTTGAGCATGTACGAGTCGTCGCCCGCGATGAACCAGGCGTCCTCGATCTCCGCGAGGTCGCGCAGCCGGCGCGCCACGTCCTCGTGGTCGGCGGCGTCGGAGAGGGAGATGCCGATCAGGGCGGTGACGCCGAGGCCGAGGGAGGCCGCGTCGACGGTGGCGCGGTAGCCGGTGATGACGCCCGCGGCCTCCAGTCGGTTGATCCGGTCGGTGACGCTGGGGCCGGAGAGTCCCACCAGCCGTCCCAGCTCGGCGTAGGAGGCCCTGCCGTTCTCCCGGAGGGCCTGGATGAGCTGCCTGTCCACCACGTCCATAAGCCTGGAGCCTTCCATTGTTCAGCAATCCAGCGAAGTATCAGAAAGAAACTAAGGCACGCAGGGCGAAACCCCTACGATTCTCCGAAAAGTTCTGGTGATCTGGAGCCGCACGGCGGCACGGGGGCGGGGTCTGGGGCACTACGCCGTGCCCCGGTCGGCGCGGTACGCCGCCCCCAACTCCCCCTCCCAGCGGCGGTAGAGGGTGTGCGCCACCCCCACCGCGTCCAGCGCCCGCCCGGCGACGAAGTCGACCAGGTCCTGGATGTGCGTGGCCCCGGCGTAGAAGGCGGGCGACGCGGGCAGCACGACGGCTCCGGCGTCGTCCAGGGCCACCAGGTGCCGCAGCGTCTGCCCGTGCAGCGGCGTCTCGCGCACCGCGACGACCAGGGGCCGCCGCTCCTTGAGCGTCACGCTCGCCACCCGCTGGAGCAGGTCCTTCGAAAGACCGAGCGCGACGCCGGCGACGGCCGCGGTCGACGCGGGCACGATCAGCATCCCCTTCGCCGGGTACGACCCGGACGACGGCCCGGCCGCGAGGTCCCCCGCGCTCCAGTGCCGCACCCCCGAGACGTCCACGTCGAAGGTCCGCGGCTTGCCGTCGGCACCGCGGGACAGCCACTCCCGCAGGTCGTCGCGCCAGTGCGCGTCCCGGAAGGAGATCCCCGTCTCGTCGAGCAGGGTCAGCCGCGACGCCCGCGAGACGACGAGGTCGACGTCCTCACCGGCGTCGACGAGCCCCCGCAGCACGGCGGCGGCGTACGGCGTCCCGGACGCCCCCGACACCCCCACGACCCAGGGCCGCCGGACGCGCTCGTGCGCCTGTCCGCGAGCTTCCCCGCGCGCATCTCCTCGTGCTGACTCCACACCGCGAGCCTATCCGGGCCCGATGAGGGCGTCCCCACCGTCCCGGTCCGTCCCGCGTCCGCCCTCACTCGCCCGGGTCGACCGGCAGCTTCGAGGTGTCGAGGACCACCTTGCCCAGTGACGTCTCCACCGTGACGTCGTCCCCGTAGGGGAAGGCGTCGCGCCCCCGGTACCCCTCGGGTCCGGGGTGCCAGCGGACCCCCACCTCGCCCTTGATCGGGTCGAAGATCAGGTAGTTGGCGATGCCCCGGGCCGCGTACTCGCGGTCCTTGACCACGTAGTCGTTGCGGACGCTGCTCGGGGAGACGACCTCGACGGCCAACTCGATCGGGTCGGCCGGGTACGCGGAGAGGTTCCGGTTCTTCTCTACGGCCGGCATGACAGCGAGGTCGGGGCAGAACTCGTTCGTCTCGCTGAAGACCATCGCCACATCGCTGACCAGGCCCCACTCCGCGTCCAGCTGGGACTCCAACAGCATCCACAGGCGCATGATCGTTTCGTTGTGAACCGGACGCAGCGGACTCGCCACGATGTTGCCCTCGACGATCTCCGTCCGATGGCCGGGGAACACGTCCTCGAACCGGCTGAGCTGCGAGTGCAGGCGATCGGTCTGCGACGTCACCAGGGCAACCTCCCGTGTCCTGCCTTCGATGGTGCAGGCCGGAGGCTAGCTACACCGTCAGACCACGCACCACCAGGTCCGCGAGGGCACACACGAAGAGGGTGATTCCGATGAACCCATTGACCGTGAAGAACGCCCGGTTCAGCCGGGACAGGTCGTGCGGGCGCACGATGGTGTGTTCGTAGCCGAAGGCCGCCGCCACGATCACCAGGCCCACCCAGAAGAAGACCCCTGCGTCCGTCGCAAGGCCGAACCAGACCAGCAGGGCCGTGGTCACGACGTGGCAGGCGCGGGCGCCGTGCAGGGCCGCCGGGACGCCGAAGCGGGCGGGGACCGACTTCACGCCCTCCACCCGGTCCGCCTCCACGTCCTGCGCGGCGAAGATCAGGTCGAAGCCGCCGATCCAGACGCCGACCGCGAGACCGAGGATCACCGCGTCCCACGACCACGCGCCGGTGACCGCGAGCCACGCCCCGATCGGCCCGATCGCCTGGGCCAGGCCCAGGATCGCGTGCGGGTAGTCGGTGAACCGCTTGCCGTACGGATAGACCACCATCGGGACGACGGCGACCGGCGCCAGCGCCAGGCAGAGCGGGTTCAGCGCGGCGGCGGCGCCCAGGAAGACCGCGAGGGCGACCAGCGCGCCGGTCCAGGCGGTGCGCACGCTCACCGCGCCCGTGACCAGCTCCCGGCCCGCGGTGCGCGGATTGCGGGCGTCGATCTCCCGGTCGATGATCCGGTTGCACGCCATCGCGAAGGTGCGCATCCCCACCATCGCGACCGTGACCAGCCCCAGCTCCGCCCAGTGGACGCTCTCGTCGGTCTGGAACATCGCGGTCAGGGCGGCGATGTACGCGAACGGCAGCGCGAAGACCGAGTGCTCGATCATCACCAGCCGCAGGAACGCCTTGACCTTGCTGCTGCCGGCCTTGCTGCCGCCGCTGCCGTCGTCGTCGGCCGGGCGGGCCGGCCCGGCGTCCGCCGCGTCGGCCGCCGCCGCCATCACAGCCCGTATTCCTTCCAGCGGCGGTCCACCAGCGCCGCCGTCGACGGGTCGGACTCGACCATGTTCGGCCAGCCGCGGGTGTAGCCCTCCTCGGGCCACTTCGTGGTGGCGTCGATGCCGGCCTTGCCGCCCCAGAACTGCTGGTACGAGGCGTGGTCGAGGTGGTCGACCGGGCCCTCGACGACGGAGAGGTCCCGGGCGTAGTCGGTGTTCCCGAGCGCCCGCCAGGCGACCTCGTGCAGGTCGTGCACGTCGCAGTCCGAGTCCACGACGATGATCAGCTTCGTCAGGGACATCATGTGCGCGCCCCAGATCGCGGACATCACCTTCTGCGCGTGCTTGGGGTACTTCTTGTCGATCGAGACGATCGCGCAGTTGTGGAAGCCGCCCGCCTCGGGCAGGTGGTAGTCCACGATGTCCGGGACGATGATCTTCAGCAGCGGCAGGAAGAAGCGCTCCGTGGCCCGCCCCAGCGGCCCGTCCTCGGTCGGCGGCCGACCGACGACGATCGACTGGAGCAGCGGGCGCTTGCGCATCGTCACGCAGTCGATCTTCAGCGCGGGGAACGGCTCCTGCGGGGTGTAGAAGCCGGTGTGGTCGCCGAACGGCCCCTCCGGCAGCATCTCCCCCGGCTCCAGCCAGCCCTCGATCACGACCTCCGCCTGCGCCGGCACCTGGAGCGGCACCGTCTTGCAGTCGACCATCTCGATCCGCTTGCCCTGGACGAACCCGGCGAACAGGTACTCGTCGATGTCGCCCGGCAGCGGGGCGGTGGAGGAGTACGTCACCGCCGGCGGGCACCCGAAGGCGATCGCGACCGGCAGCCGCTCGCCGCGCCGGGCCGCGACCTGGTAGTGGTTCGCGCTGTCCTTGTGGATCTGCCAGTGCATCCCGATGGTGCGCTTGTCGTGGCGCTGGAGCCGGTACAGACCGAGGTTGCGGATCCCGGTCTCCGGGTGCTTGGTGTGGGTCAGCCCCAGGTTGAAGAAGGAGCCGCCGTCCTCGGGCCAGGTGAAGAGCGCCGGGAGCTGGTCGAGGTCGACGTCGTCGCCCTGGAGGACCACCTCCTGCACGGGCGCGTCCTTCACCTTCTTCGGCGGCACGTGCACCATCGAGCCCAGCTTGCCGAACGCCTCCCGCACGCCCACGAAGCCGTGCGGCAGCTCCGGCTTCAGCAACCCGCCGATCTTGTCGCTGATCTCGGAGTAGGAGGTCAGTCCGAGCGCCTTCAGCAGCCGGCGATCGGTGCCGAAGACGTTCATCGCGAGCGGCATCGACGCCCCGCGCACGTTCTCGAAGAGCAGCGCCGGGCCGCCTGCCTTGTTCACCCGGTCGACGATCTCCCCGACCTCCAGGTGCGGATCGACTTCCACCTTGACGCGCTTGAGGTCTCCCTCGCGCTCCAGAGCCCTGAGCAGGGAGCGAAGATCGTCGTAAGCCATGGGCCCAGTATCCGGTACCGGATACCCTGGGGGAGTCACCGGGGCCCTCGCCGGCTCCGCCGCCTCACAGCTGGGGGACCGTACCGCCATGCTCAGGACTCTTCTGCCCCTCCTGGTCCTGGGGATGTGGATCTACGCCTTCATCGACGTGCTGAACACGCCGGAGAAGGAGGTCCGCAACCTCCCCAAGGTGGCCTGGGTGATCATCGTCCTCCTCTTCATGCCGCTGGGCCCGATCGCCTGGTTCATCGCCGGCCGCCCGCGCAGGACGGCCGCGAGCGGCGGCCTCGCCGCGGCGTTCGGCGGCGCGGGGCGCGGCGGCCGGGGCGGCGGCTGGGTGGCCCCCGACGACAACCCGGACTTCCTTAAGTCCCTGGGCGACGAGCGCCGCAAGAAGAAGGACGAGGGCGAGCCGGACGAGGCGAAGGGCGACGAGAAGTAGGGGTCAGTGGAAGGGGGTCCAAGGCATCTTGTACGGACCCGCGACCACCCGGAAGCTGACCTTGTCGCCTTCCCGCAAGGGGAGGTTGCAGACCTTTGTCCCGACGCTCGGCGCCGTGCACTTCCCTCGTTGGCTGCCGGGCCTGATGCGGTACTCGGCGGATACGCTCAGACCGTCGGCCCTGGAGTCCTTGACCTGGAGGATTCCATACGAGTAGCAGGCGCGTCCGAGTTCGTAGCCATCCACCCTCAGATACATGCACCTGCTGTGAGCAGCGAGCGGCTTGACCGCCGCTTCCCCTGCGGCGGCCATTCTTCCGCCGTCCGCCTGCGCCGGCAGCGCCGACGCCCCCACCGCGGCCAGCGCCGCCAGGGACACGGCCGCAGACCTCGTCTTCATCATGGTTCCCCCGCTCATCGAGTGGTCTTGCTGGGCGTTCCGGCCGAGGGGCCCGTCGGCCGCACCGACGGGCCCGCGGCAGAGGGGTGGTGCTGTGGCTCGGGTCAGCCGATGTTGGCCCAGGGGGACCAGGCGCTCGTGTGCGAGCCCGCAACGAGGCGGATCCTGATCTTCCCGTTCTCACGGAAGTTCTCGTTGCAGTACTTGGACGTCCCCGCGCCACCGGGCGCCTTGCACTGTCCGTCGGGAGCCCCGGCGTTGTAGTTGAGGTCGTACTGGAGGCGGACGCCGCGGCCGTCGGCCCTGGAGTCCTTGACCCAGAGCTTGTCGCCCTGGTGGTAGAAGGCGCCACGGGCGACTTCGTGACCACCGATCTTGAAGACGATGCCGATGTTCTGGCCGGCGAGCGGCTGAACCACCGTCTCCTTGGTGGCCGGCTTGGTGGTCCCGTCGTTGGCCTGCGCCGGCAGCGCCGTCGCGCCGACCGCCGCGAGTGCCGCGACCGACACGGCCGCATACTTCAGCTTCATTGCGATTCCCCCATTGAGTGGTTGGGTCCTGGTCGGGCCCACCGAACTCCGCAGTCACGGAGCGGAGTTCGGCTGCCCCGGACACGCATCACTCTCCCAAGCCCCCCACGGCCCCCTCCAGAGCGCTGAGTGCCGGATGCCTATGCGATCCGTGCCATAACAGGCGTGTCGAAACCGAAAAGCCTGGTATGGGCGTGAATCCCGTTCGTACGGTGATTCATGGCTCCGTGGCGCGAGTCCGCGTCGGACCAGCGGTGCCACAGACGTCATCCGCCAAGAGACCGAGGGGGAACGGTCATGAGGACGGTGTTCAGTACCGAGGAACTCGACCCCGGAGAGCAGTTCGACAGCTGGTGTACGAGGATGTCCACGAGCTACGCGCCCGCCGAGACGTGGACCGAGGACCCGGACGACTTCCTGGCCACGCACCGGTTGCTCGACCTGGGGGTGCTGCGGATCTCCGCGATCGGCAGCCCGCCCGTGCGGATGCGGCGCACCGAGCGCCACGTCCGCCAGTCCGCGCCCGAACTCTTCCTCCTCGCCCGTGCAAGGGCGGGAGGAGCCGCGATCGACCAGAACAGGTGCCAGGGGGTCCTGGAACCGGGGAACCTGCTGCTCTACAGCTACGCACGGGCGCACGACGCGCACCTCGCGCCCGACGGGCGGACGGAGATGGTGGAGCTGACCGTCCCCAGATCCCTCGTGCCGCTCGCCACCCCGCAGCTCGACCGGCTCCTCGCCACCCCGTTGCCCGTCGCGGACGGCCTGGGAGCGCTGCTGGTGAACGTCATGGAGCGGCTCACCGACGAGTCGGTACCTGTCACCTCCGCGACCGCGCCCCTGCTGGCGCAGGCCGCGCTGGCCCTGACGACCGCGTTCCTCACCCACGTCAGCGATCCGGAAACGCCGTCGGAGGCCCATCCGCACGCGCTCGCCCTGGAGATGCGCGCGTTCGTCGACGACCACCTGCGCGATCCCGAGCTCACGCCGGCCCTGATCGCCGCCGCGCACCACGTCTCCGTACGGACCGTGCACCGCTGCTTCGAGCCGTGCGGGACCACCCCCGCGGCGTACGTCCGCGAACGCCGGCTCGACCAGGCGCGACGCGATCTCGTCGACCCGCGGCTGCGGTCCACGCCGATCCACGCCATCGCCGCGGCGTGGGGGTTCCCGCGCGCGTCGGACTTCTCCCGGGCGTTCCGCACCCGCTACGGGCGACCGCCGAGCGAGTACCGGGCCATGACGGACCGGGACCGTGCGGCATTAGAGTGAGGCGGTGACGCCCTTACCCCAAGACCGGCCATCGGAAGACCCGTTGCGGCGGATCGGCGACGCCGATCGCGACAGCGCCGTGGAGCGCCTGAAGAAGGCGTACGCCGAAGGTTTCGTCTCCCACGAGGAGATGGACGTCCGGCTGCACCAGGCCCTCACCGCCGAGAACCACGGCGACCTCGCGTCGGCCCTGGCCTCGTTGCCCGTGGAGGAGTCGGCGCCGGCGTCCACGTCCACCATCGCCGCCGCCGGCGGGCGGATCAAGCGGCGCGGGGTCTGGCGGGTGCCGCGGACGCTGAAGGTCGAGTCGGCGTACGGGCGGGTGCACCTGGACCTGTCGAAGGCGGTCTTCGAGCACCCGGTGGTCGACATCGAGCTGGCCCTCGGCACGGGGCGGGCGAAGATCACGGTGCCCCGGGACGCGACCGTCGACCTCGACGGGCTCCGGACCGGGTGGAAGGACTCGCGCTACGTGCCCCGCAGCAGTCGGGACGGCCGCGACGGCCCCACGATCCGGATCACCGGCGCGATGGGCTTCGGCCGGCTGAAGGTGCGCCACGCACGGCGCTGACGGCGCCGCGCACCCCGTACGGAAGGCGAACGCCCCGCCGGTCATCGCGACCGAGCGGGGCGTTCGCCGTCGTACGACGAGCGGGCGGGGCGTCACGCGTACGAGTGCAGGCCCTGCACGAACATGTTCACGCCGTAGTAGTTCCACAGCCAGCACACGAAGGCGATCAGGCCCAGCACCGCCGCCTTGCGGCCCTTCCAGCCGGCCGTGGCGCGGGCGTGGAGGTAGCCGGCGTAGGCGACCCAGGTGATGAAGGACCAGACCTCCTTGGGGTCCCAGCCCCAGTAGCGGCCCCAGGCGGACTCCGCCCAGATCGCGCCGGCGATGATCGTGAACGTCCACAGCGGGAAGACGGCCGCGTTCACCCGGTACGCGAACTTGTCGAGGGTCGCGGCGGACGGCAGGCGCCCCAGCACGGAGACGGCGAAGTCGCTCGGCTTCTCACCGCGGGCGAGCTTGGCCTCGTGGTAGTCGCGGAAGAGGTAGAGCATCGAGCCGACCGCGCCGATGTAGAAGACCGCGCCGCAGATGATGGCCGTGGAGACGTGGATGACCATCCAGTACGAGTCGAGCGCCGGGACGAGCTGGTCGCTCTCGGTGTAGAAGACGGCGACGGCCAGACACAGGTCGGCGAGGATCGTCAGGATCAGCGGCAGGCCGAGCCAGCGGACGTTCTTCTTCGCGACGAGGAGGGCGAGGTACGCGCCGACCGCCACCGCGCCGAAGGTGATGGAGAACTCGTACATGTTCCCCCACGGCACCCGCCGCACGGAGATCGCGCGGGTGATGACGCCGCCCGTCTGGAGGATCCAGGCGAGGGCGGTGAGGGAGATGGCGATGCGGCCGTACAGGTCGCCCTTGAACGTGCCGCCGGCGGCGCCCGGGCCGTCGGGGACGTCGCGGGTGCCGGCCGCGGAGCGGGTGACCACCTTCGGCTTGTCGAGGACGGCGGTGGAACCCTGCTGGCCCTGCCTGCCGCGCACCTGGACGGAGACGGTCCGGTCCTGGGCGGCCTCCGGGGTCAGCGCGGCTGCGGTACGGCCGACCTTGCTGCGGCTGCCGAAGATCCACTCGGCGATGTGCGCGAGGAAGGCGAGGGTGTAGACGGCCATCGCCGAGTAGATCAGGACGTTGCTGATCTCGGCGAAGGTCTCGTTGGTAGCGGCGGCGAGAGTCACTTCTCAGCCCCTTCGGCGGAAACTTCGGTGTGGTGAGGGTCGGCCTTGCCAGCCTCGTTGGCGGGTTCGGCGGATGGTGCGGTGCCTGCTGGTGCTTGCGGTGGTGAGTCGGCGTCGGACGGCTCGGACGGTGCCGATGACGCATCCGGCGCGGAGTCCGACTCTACGTCCGCACCGCCCGCCGGCTTCGACCCGCCCTCGCCCTCGGGCTCGGCGTCGGGCCCGGCGCCCTGCTCGGACTCCGGCTCGGGGTCCGCCGCCGGCGGCGCCTGCTCGTACAGCCGCAGGGCCAGTTGGCCCAGCTCCTCCGGCAGCTTCGGGGACTCGCTGCGGCCCAGGCCGGCCATCTCGAGGACGGTGACGCCGTCCTTGCCGGTGGTGACCCGCACCCACACCCGACGCCGCTGGACGAAGAGGGAGGCCGCGAGGCCGACGATGGCGGCGACCGCGCCCGTGAGCGCCCAGCCGTTGCCCGGCTGCTCGGAGATCTGGAAGCTGGCCCACTCCTTGATGTCCTTCTCGAAGGTGATGGAGCCGGCGCCGTTCGGCAGCGTCATCGTCTCGCCGGGCAGCAGCAGCTGCTTGAAGATCTCGCCCTTCTCGTCCTTGAACTGCTCCAGCTTGGCGGTGTCGAGCTGGTAGACGTTCTGCGGGATGCCGGAACCGCTGCTGATGGTGCCGCGGTAGGCGTTCAGCGCCAGGACGGGGAAGTCCAACCCGGGGTACTGCGAGAACATCGAGCTGACCTCGTGTCCGCCGAAGGTCGGGACGAACCACGCCTTGAAGCCGAGCTGGTCCTTCTTGCCGTCCTTGTCGCGGTAGCCGTCGAGCACCTTGATCGCGCCGGACGAGGTGATCATGCCGTCGACCGGCAGCAGCGGGACCGGGCGCTTGTCGACGACGACCTTGCCCCGGCCGTCCCGGACGGTGACGACCGGCGCGTAGCCGTGGGCGAGCAGATGGACCTTGGTGCCGCCGACGTTGAGGGGGTCGTTGACCTTGATGACGGCGTCCTGCTCCTTGCCGCCGGGCTTGGCCCAGCGCACGGACGCCTCGAAGGTGCGGGCGGTGCCCTTCTGCGGGCCGGAGCGCTCGTACGTGGCGTCGAAGCTCTTGAGGTCGAACCAGAACGGGTCCAGGCCGTCCCGGTCGTACAGGGCGCCGGAGCGGAAGTCGTCGTACTGCGTGAGCGTGTTGGAGAAGCCGTCGCCCTCGACGACGAGCTTGCCGCCCTCGGACTTGAAGAGCTGGCCGGCGGCGAAGGCCAGCAGCATCACGATCAGCGAGATGTGGAAGATCAGGTTTCCGGCTTCGCGGAGGTAGCCCTTCTCCGCGGCGACCGCGTTGCCGACGACGTGCGCGCGGAAGCGGCGCTGCTTGAGGACGCCGAGCGCGGCCTCGCGGACCTCGTCGGGGTCGGCGTCGGTGCGCCAGGTCGTGTACGCGGGCATCCGGGTCAGCCGGCCGGGGGCGCCCGGCGGGCGGCTGCGGAGCTGGCCGACGAACTGCCAGGTGCGCGGCACGATGCAGCCGATGAGGGAGACGAAGAGCAGGATGTAGATCGCGGAGAACCACACCGAGCTGTAGACGTCGAAGAGCTGGAGCTTCTCGAAGACCGGCGCCCAGAACTCGTTGTTCTCCTTCCAGGTCTCGACCTTGAGGTCGTCGACCATGCGCTGGGGGATCAGCGAGCCCGGGATGGAGGCGAGGGAGAGCAGGAAGAGCAGGATCAGGGCGACCCGCATGGAGGTCAGCTGCCGCCAGAACCAGCGGATCCAGCCGATGACGCCGAGGGTGGGGCCGCCGGTGAGCTCCTCGCGGGGGGCGGTGGACAGCTGGGCGCCGGCCGCCTCCTCCTGCCGTGCCTCGGCCCGTTGCGCCTCGACCTGCGCGTCGGTCTGCCGCGCGTCCGTCTGCTGCGCGGTGTCGTTCTTCGCGTCGTCGTTCTTCGCCGTCCCGGACTGCGCCGGCGTTGTCGTCTTGCTCATCGGGTCAGATCCCTACCGTGAAGCCCGTGGACCAGACCTGCATCTGCTGCATCATGACGTCCCAGACGCCGGTCAGCATGAGGAGTCCGGTCGCGATCATCATGATGCCGCCGGCGCGCATCACCCACACGTAGTGCTTCTTCACCCAGGCGAACGCGCCGAGCGCCTTGCGGAAGGCGATCGCGGTCAGCACGAACGGCAGGCCCATGCCGATGCAGTACGCGACCGTGAGCGTCGCCCCGCGGCCCGCGCTGCCCTGGTCGGCCGCGAGCGTCAGCACCGCGGCGAGCGTGGGGCCGATGCACGGGGTCCAGCCGACGCCGAAGAGCGCGCCGAGCACGGGCGCCCCCAGCAGGCCGGTGGTCGGCTTGGTGTGGAAGCGGAACTCGCGGCGGGTCATCCAGGGCATCGCGCCCATGAAGAAGGCCCCCATGAGCACCATCAGCACCCCGAGGATCTTCGTGAGGGTCCCCCTCTCCTCCTGGAGGGTGGCGCCGAAGAAGCCGAAGAGCGCACCGCCCGAGACGAAGACGACCGTGAAGCCGAGGACGAAGAGGGAGGCGCCGAGGGCCATCCGACCGCGCTTGGCCTCCGCCAGGTCGGTGCCGCCGATCCCGGTGACGTACGAGAGGTAACCGGGGACGAGCGGCAGGACGCACGGGGAGAAGAAGGAGACCAGTCCGCCGAGGACCGCGATCGGTATGGCGACGACGAGGGCGCCACCGAGCACGGTGGAGTTGATGTCTGTCGAGGCGAGCACCATCGCTGAGCCTGCGGACTCCACGTACGTCACGGGATCACTTCTCCGCGATCACGGGGTCGACCATCTTGCGCAGGTCCTTCTCGGAGATCGCCTTGAGCGAGCGCGCCGCGACCTTGCCGTCCCGGTCGAGCACGACCGTGGAGGGGATGGCCTGCGGGTGCAGCGTCCCCTTGGGGAAGCCGCTGATGATCAGCTTGCCCGCGGGGTCGTACAGGCTCGGGTACGCAACGCCGTACTCCTCCTCGAACTTGATCGCGTCGCCCTTGGTGGAGTCACGGGTGTTGAGCCCCACGAACTCCACGCCCTGCGCCTTGGTGTCCTTGGCGACCTTGGCGAAGGCGGGGGCCTCGGCGCGGCAGGGCTCGCACCACGAGCCCCAGACGTTCAGCACGACGACCTTGCCCTTGAGGCCGGCGACGTCGAGGGACTCGCCTTCGAGGGTCTCGCCCGCAACCTTCCCGATCGCCTTGCGGTCTTCCTTGGCGACGGTGGAGATGCCGCCGGTGTCGGTGACGAAGTTCGTCTGACCGCCGCCACCGGACGTTCCTCCGTCGGTGCAGGCGGACAGGGTGAGCGCCCCGGTCACCACGAGGGCGGCCGTGAGGGCAGCGCGATGCGCACGGCTGAGGCTCATGTGAAAAGTTTCGCATGGCTGATTCAGCGATCTTTGGGACCCCCCTCGATGCCCGCAAGGCCCCCATTCGACGGCCGGCGCCCCTTGTCAGGAAGTCCTAAGAAAAGTGTTCCAACCGCCTTCCGGCGCCCGGCCCACATCGAGGGTGCGGAGCTTGGTGAGGACGGCCGGGTCCTGGACGTCGAGCCAGTCGCAGAGCTGTCGGAAGGAGACGAGCCGTACGTCCTTCTTCCCCGCCATGCCGCGGATCGCCTCCTCCACGGCGTCCATGTATATGCCGCCGTTCCACTGTTCGAAGTGGTTGCCTATGAACAGCGGGGCGCGATTGGACTCGTACGCCCGGCGGAAGCCGGCCAGGTACGCGCCGGCGGCCTGCTTGCGCCAGCCGGCGCGTTTGGCGACCGCGCCCTGGGTGGCGTTCCCGGACTGGTTGACCATGAAGTTGTAGTCCATCGACAGCACTTCGAAGGAACGGCCGGGGAAGGGCACCTGCTGGAGCGGGAAGTCCCACAGGCCGCCCCGCCTCCCGGGCCAGACCTGGCGACCGCCGGGCGAGCTGGCGTCGTAGCGCCAGCCCAGCTTCTTCGCGGTGGGCAGCAGCCGGTCCTGGCCGAGCAGACAGGGGGTGCGGCTGCCGACGAGTTCCTTCGCGTAGTCGAAGGGCAGCGGGTCGACGTCGGAGAATCCGGTGTGCGTGCGCCACTTCGTGACGAAGGACACGGCCTGGTCTATCTCGTTCTCCCAGTCGGCCGGGGTCCAACGGGCCACGGAGCGCGCGCTTTCGCCGCAGAAATGGCCGTTGAAATGGGTACCGACCTCATGGCCGGAAAGCCAGGCGCGGCGCACTTCGCCGAGCGTCTTCCTTATGTTGGCGTCGGTGAGGTATCCGATGTCGGACGCGCCGGTGCGGTTGTTCGGCGGGCGGTAGAGGTCCTTCTTGGACTCCGGGAGGAGATAGAGGCCGGAGAGGAAGAAGGTCATTCCGGCATTGCACTCGTCGGCGACCTTGAGGAAGCGGGAGAAGAGCCCGCTGCCGGTCTCGCCCGCGCCGTCCCAGGAGAAGACCACGAATTGCGGCGGGGCCTGACCGGGGGCGAGCGGAGTGGGCGCCGGGGGTTGCTTCGGCTGCTTTCCGGTGTCGGCCGTGGAGCCGTCGCCGATGGGTTTCGCCGGGGCGGTGGGCGACGGAGTGCGGCCGACGCCGCCGTCGCCCTTCGCTTCGCCGTTCCCCCGGCCGCCGCCACTGCCGCCGAGGGCGCCGCAGCCGACGAGTCCGGTGGCAGCCGCGGCTGCCAGTCCCGTGCCGATCGCTTTGCGTCGGGTGATTCGCCCGTTGTCGTTGCGCATTGCCGTTCCCGTCCCCGTCCCCGTGGATTTCTCCGTACATGGGGGTGAGAGGTCACAGCAGAGCCATGGGTTCCGCAAATACGACGCGTGTTGCCCAATGGTGACATGTGGGGCCTGCCCGGCATGCCGTGGATCGCGCTCCCTTGTGCCTCTGGACAGAGCCGCCGTAACCCTGCGGGAGCGTTTGGTGTCCGCGGCCCGGTGGTGGGCTTGTCGCGCGTTCCCCGCGCCCCTGTTTCGCTGCCCTTGTCGGTCATCCGCAGGCAAACGGCGGCTCTGTCCAGGTGCGCACCCGCGGATGCGGCTACGCGCCGAACGCCTTCGACTTGCCCTTCACCGGCTTCGCGCCCGCCCGCAGGTGCTCCGGGACAAGGTCGATCGCCGGCTCCGTGTACCCCACCGAGACGATCTTGTCGCCTTCGTAGGTGAACGAGGTCAGCGAGGCGAGGGTGCACTGCCGGCGGCGCGGGTCGTGCCACAGCCGACGCCGCTCGACGTAGCTGCGGACGATCCAGATCGGCAGCTGGTGGCTGACGCAGACCGCCTCGTGGCCGCGGGCCGCGTCCCGGGCCGCGTCCAGCGCGCCCATCATCCGTACGACCTGGTCGACGTACGGCTCGCCCCAGGACGGGCGGAACGGGTTGGTCAGGTGCCGCCAGTTCCCCGGCTTGCGCAGGGCACCGTCGCCGACGCCGAAGGTCTTGCCCTCGAAGACGTTCGCCGCCTCGATCAGCCGGTCGTCGGTGGCCACGACCAGGCCGTGGTTCTTGGCGACCGGGTCGGCGGTCTCCTGGGCACGCTCCAGCGGGGAGGCCACGACGTGCGTGACGTCCCGGCCCGCCAGCGCCTCGGCGACCTTGTCGGCCATCTGCCGGCCCAGCTCGGACAGGTGGTACCCGGCGCGGCGGCCGTAGAGCACGCCGTCCGGGTTGTGCACCTCGCCGTGGCGCATCAGATGGACGACGGTCCGCTCGCCGCCCCCGCCCGCGCCCGGGCTCTGCTGCGCGCTCATGCGGTGGCCTCCGCTGCGGCGCGGGCGGCGGCGGGCAGCGCGGCGGCGACCTTCTCGATCGCGCGCTCGTCGTGGGCCGCGGAGACGAACCAGGACTCGAAGGCGGACGGCGGCAGGTAGACGCCGTCGGCCAGCAGGGAGTGGAAGAAGGCGTTGAAGCGGAAAGCCTCCTGCCGCTTGGCGTCCTCGTACGAGCGCACCTCGGCGTCCGTGAAGAAGACGGAGAACATGTTGCTCGCGCTCTGGAGCCGGTGGGCCACGCCCTCCTTGGTCAGCGCGTCCGTCACCAGGGCCTGGATCTGCGCGGAGACCGCGTCCACCCGCGCGTACGCCGCGTCGTCCAGCAGCCGCAGCTGCGCGAGGCCGGCGGCGGTGGCGATCGGGTTCCCGGAGAGGGTGCCGGCCTGGTAGACGGGGCCGGCGGGGGCGAGGTGGCCCATCACGTCCGCCCGACCGCCGAAGGCCGCCGCGGGGAAGCCGCCGCCCATCACCTTGCCGAAGGTCATCAGGTCCGGCGCGACGCCCTCGACGCCGTACCAGCCGGCCTTGCTGGTGCGGAAGCCGGTCATGACCTCGTCGGAGACGAAGAGCGCGCCGTGCTCGCGGCACAGGTCCTTCAGCCCCTGGTTGAAGCCGGGCAGCGGCGGGACCACGCCCATGTTGCCGGGGGACGCCTCCGTGATCACACAGGCGATCTCCCCGGGGTGCGCGGCGAACGCGGCGCGCACGGCCTCCAGGTCGTTGTACGGGAGCACGACGGTCTCCCCCGCCTGCGCGCCGGTGACGCCCGGGGTGTCCGGCAGCCCGAACGTGGCCACGCCCGACCCGGCGGCGGCCAGCAGCGCGTCCACGTGTCCGTGGTAGCAACCCGCGAACTTGATCACCTTCGCCCGGCCGGTGAAGCCGCGCGCCAGCCGGATCGCCGACATGGTGGCCTCGGTGCCGCTGGAGACGAGTCGCACCTGCTCGACGGGGGCGACCCGGGCCACGATCTCCTCGGCGAGCGCGACCTCGCCCTCGCCCGGCGTGCCGAAGGACGTCCCGCGGGCCACCGCGGCCAGCACGGCCGCCTGCACCTCGGGGTGGGAGTGGCCGAGGATCATCGGTCCCCACGAGCAGACGAGGTCGACGTACTCGCGTCCGTCGGCGTCGGTGAGGTAGGGGCCGCTGCCGGAGACCATGAACCGGGGCGTGCCGCCCACGGCCCGGAAGGCGCGCACGGGAGAGTTGACGCCGCCGGGCGTCACGACGGAGGCGCGGTCGAACAGCGCCTGCGAAACTGGGGCTTCGTATGGATACGACACTTTGGCCACTCTGTCCTGATCTGCGATTCGAGGGTGGGGCGGCCGGGGCCCGTCGGACGGTGGATCTCGGCCACTGGTGAGGGAGGAGCGGGAGCTGCTCCGTATTACGGAACGGCGTCAGCCTCCTCGCATCTGCGAAACTGGGGCCATACAGGGAAGACTCATGCAATCCATGGTGTCAGAGGCCCGGAGCGTTCCTCACGGACAGGTGTTTCACCCGTCGCTCGTGGGGGAGGTCACTGTCACGATGATCGGGTTGCGCGGCGGGGGCTGCGAGTGGTCGGGTGGAGATATGTATCGCGGTGGCGGACTGGGCGAAGGGACCGACGACCTGGGTCCTGAGCCCACCAGGCGGGGCAGGCACCGGCGGGGCGACGCGGACGCGGACGCACGTGCACACGCGCATGCGGACGCGGAAGCGAACGCGAGCGCCTCGGCAGGCAGGAGCGCCCGCGTGGGAGTGACCTACAAGTACTTCGGCGCACCGGACGGCGCCACCGCGGCGAGAGTGCCGATCTCGATGCGCCCGGAGGAGCTGGGCGGCGACGAGCTGGGCATGGGCGGGCTCTTCACCAAGATCAAGCCCGAGACCATAGCCGCGATGGTCCTCACGGGCATAGAAGGCATGCCCCTGCACAAGGTCCCCCCGCTGGAGCTGGTCGTCCTCCACCCCGACTACGCCGTCGTCAAGCTCCCCACGACCGTCGTCGACCCGCTGCGCGGCGTGGGCGAGGAGTCCGTCGGCGCCGCGGCCTTCATCTGGTCGACGGTCCCGGACCGCGGGGGCCCGCGCGATGCGTTCAACGTCTACCAACTGCTCCACGAGTGGCAGGATTTCAGCCATCGTCTGCACGAGGCGGGGCACCAGCCGTACTGCCTGGTGTGGCCGTGAGGCCCGGCGGCGCGGTGTGAACACCCCGACGAAGCCCGGGTCCTGAGCGACAGCGCCCCGGGTACGGCGCCGCCGTCCCCCACCGCCGGGTCCAGCAGGTCCACCCGAGCGCCCGACGCGTCCTCCCCCTGAACCGCCTCGTCCCGCGGCCCGACGCGCTGCACGGTCCGCCCGGCGCGGCCGAGGGCGGGGCGGGGGCCGATGGTTCGTCCGGGGCGCAACCGGTAAAGCTCCGGGGTGCACGGAGCTTTACGTGCTTCGGATGCGCCCCGTTCGTACGCTACGCGGGTGGATGTGTCCGGGGCTGCCCTACGGCGGGGGAAGGGACGTGGTGGCAGTGGACGAGGGGGAACGGGCGGGGAGGGTGCGCGTTCTGACGGCGGGTGGTGGCGTGTTGGGCGCCGGCATCCTGCTGGCGTCGGGGACGGTGCTGACCTGTGCGCACGTGGTGTCCGCTGACGGGGGTCGCGGCGCGGAGGCGGGGCGGTCCGTACGCCTCGACGCTCCGGGCGGTCCGCGGGGCCCGGGCGGGACGGCGGACGTGGTGCCGGGCGGATGGTTCCCCGGGCCGTTGGCCGGTGGCACGGGCGGCGACCTGGCCGTGTTGCGGACCGACTGGGTGCCGCCCGACGGTCTGGCGCCCGCGCGCCTGGGGCCGTGCGGCGAGCCGGACCGGCGCGAGGTCCAGGTGTACGGACATCCGGCCGGCGCGGTCGACGGCCTGTGGGCGACGGTGCGGCTGGCGGGGCGCGGCGGGCCGCACCGGGAGTGGGTCCAGTTGGAGGGGAGCCAGCCGCAGGGCGCCCGGATCGAGCACGGGTTCAGCGGCGCGGGGGTGTGGGACCCGGTGGCACGGCGGGTGATCGGGATGGTCACCGCGGCGTACACGGACCGGCAGGCGAAGGTGGCGTGGATGCTGCCGACGGAGGCCGCGGCGCGGCTGTGGCCGGCCCTGGCGCCGCTGGTGGCGCCGCCCGACCGGTTCGCCGGACCGGCGCTCCCGGCGCAACGCACGGCGCACCGGGTGCGATTACCGTCCGACCGGGACCAGTTCGCGCTGGCCGACGCCCTGTTGCGCGTGGACCAGGTCGAGGAGGACGGCGCGGCTGCGCTGCGCCGGTTGCTGCCGCCGGGCATCCGCGGCGCGATCCGCACCAGCTCCCGCCCCCGGCTCCAGGTCTTCTACGTGGTCCAGGGCTGCGTCGACCACCGGGACGGCAGACGGGCCCTGGTGGACGCCCTGCGGCTGCTGGACGACGAGTCGGCGCCGGCGCGGCGCGCCCTGGAGCTCTTCGACGAGTTGTGGCCGGCGGCTGCGGGAGGCGAGGCCCCGTGACGTCCGCCCAGAGTTCCTGGGGGCCGCCGAAGATCCTCATCGACGCGCTGGAGGCCCTGCCGTGTCTGGAGGAGCCCGCGCTGCTCCACGAGTGCGCGCGTCAGGTCGGCCGGGCGCTGGGCGTCACGATCGCGGTGCCCGAGAGCAGCCGCCGCCGGGTCGCGCTGCTGTTCCTGCTCAGGGAAGTGATGCCGTACCCGGACGGGTTCCAGGTGCTGGGGAGCGTGGTGTCGGCGCTGGAGGGCGAAACGCGCCACATGGCGCGGGTGCGCACCGCCATCGCGCTCGCCGAGGTGCCGGTCTTCCCGCCCGACAGTTGGGAGCGGCTGATGGAGCTGCTCGGCGGGCTGGAGGTGCTCGACATCGTCGGGGCGTTCCGGGCGGCGCTGGGCCGGCTCCCCGAGGACCTGCCGCAGCACTGCACGGAGCCGTGGTCGGCGGTGCTGTACGCGGCCACGCTCAACGCCCGGCCCGGCGAGCCCCTGCCGTGCGTGCTGCTGGTGGAGCTGTTCGCCCGGCACGCCGCGGGCCAACAGCAGAAGGACCTGCTCAACTGGGCGACGGAGCACCGGTTGCAGCCGGACGGCACGGGGCGGACCGTGCTGGCGGTCGGCGGCGACGGCCCGGCCGACGCGCTGGTCCCGGTGCCCGGCGACGACGGCACCCGGGTCGACGGAACGCCGGACGGCGGCGCCCGCCACGGCGACCACGGCAGCGTCCGTACGGCCGTCGCCCCGCCCCGGGCCGTGGCGCCCGCCGTGTGGGCCCCCGGCGCCTGTCTGCTGATCCGGCTCCGCCCGCTGCCGGACCCGGACCACGAGGGGGAACTGCTGCTGTCGTACTGGCGGCAGACGGGCGGCCCGGCCCCGTACCCGGTGCGCGGAGGTGATCTGCGCGTGGACGTGGCGGAGCTGCCCGAGCACGTGAAGGCCCTGGTGGAGCAGGCCGAGACGGGCTGGGCGTACTTCTGGAAGGAGGACCTGACGCTGGAGTTCCTCTTCCCGCGCGATCTGCTGGACCTCCCGGTGGAGCAGTGGGAGAAGCGCGGCTTCCTCGACGCCAGCGGCACCCTCGGGGAGGACCACCCGGTGGTGCTGCGCAGCCTCGAACGGATGGAGCGCGCCGACACGCACGGGCGCTGGGCCAAGCGTTGGGACGCACTGGTGGCCGACCGCGGGGGGCCGGTCCACTGGTTTCCGGCCGACGGCCGTGCCCGGTTGCTGACGGATCCGCCGCCGGTGGTGGTCGTCCTCAGCGAACCTCCCGGCCGCCCGAAGGGCCGCCGCTCCGGCGTCGATGAGCTGGGGGAGTCGCTGCGGGCCGGGGTCCCGATCGTGATCTGGGACCGGCGCGGCGGCGTCGATCCCGCCTTCCGCGACGAGTTGCTGAAACTCACCGCTCGGCAAGGGATTCGACAACTACCCGACGCAGTCAGGTCGTTGCGCATTGAGGCGGGGGGCGAGGATCCTGAGGGCGGCTCCTCTATGCTCGGCCGGCACGCAGCACTGCTCTGGGACGACCCGTACCGCCTACCGGGCGAGCGGGGAGACGCGGCGGACACGTCCGCCCAGGGGGGAGGGTAGGACCAGATGCCTCCAGACGGCGGCGCACCCAGGGAGACGCGTCCGATGGGCGACTCACACGCGGCGGGACCGCCACCGCACCCGCGGCCGGGCGACGACGACGGCGGCAACGGATTCGGGGCGCCCCCGGCCGACCGCGGCACCGGCGAGCAGCGCTGGTGGATCTACCGGGGCACGGGAGCGCCCCTGTACGACACCAGCCTGCGCGAACTCCTCCCGCCGCCGCCCCCGTGGCGCCGCTTCGCCGGCGGACCGGTGGTGCCACCGCCGCCGCCCGACGACGAGGAGGTCGAGCGCCGGCTCGGTCGGGTCCACACCGCCTCCTCCGGCTCCGAACACCTGCGGCGCGAGGCCGACATGGTGAACGCGGCGCTGCTGCTGCGCCGCCCCCTGCTCGTCACCGGTCGGCCCGGCACCGGCAAGTCCTCCCTGGCGTACCGGATCAGCCGGGAGCTGCGGCTGGGGCGGGTGCTGCGCTGGCACATCACCAGCCGCACCACCTTGCGCTCGGGCCTGTACGACTACGACGCCATCGGCCGGGTCCAGGACGCGGCGGCGTTACGCACCCTCGCCCCGTCACCTGCCCAGCTCGCCCCGCCCGCGCCCGGTGCCGCGTCCGACGCCGCTCCGCACGAGGACGAACTGCCCGGCATCGGCGACTACCTGCAACTCGGGCCGCTGGGAACGGCGTTGCTGCCGTACGAACTGCCGCGCGTCCTTCTCGTCGACGAACTGGACAAGTGCGACCAGGACCTGGCGAACGACCTGCTCAGCGTCTTCGAGGAGGGGCAGTTCCCGGTGCCGGAGCTGGTGCGCGCCCGGCGTCTGCACCCCCGGGTGACCGTACTGACGGACGATCCTCAGCGCACCGCCGAGATCGTCGACGGGCAGGTCGCGTGCCGGGCGTTCCCCGTCGTGGTGATCACCTCCAACGGCGAGCGGGAGTTCCCCCCGGCCTTCCTGCGCCGCTGTCTGCGGCTGCGGATGCCGGACCCGAGCCGCCCCCAGCTCGTCGACATGGTCATGGCCCATCTGCGGGAGGCCGTGCACGGGGCGCCGGATCCGGCGCGGGCCGACGAGCTGGTGGACCGGTTCCTGCGCAACAGCAGGGAGCGCGGCGGCCTGGCCGTCGACCAACTGCTCAACGCCGTCTTCCTGGCGACCTCGGGACGCTTCCCCGGCGACGACGAGGACGGCAGGGAAGCCCTGGAGGACCTGGTGGACGCGCTGTGGCACCGGCTCGACGGAGCGGGGGCGGAAACGAGGCCAGGATGACGGCGCCGGCGTCGCCCGCGGACCCCCCGCCCCCCGTCCGCGACGCGGGGCCGGAGGCGGGGCACGGGTCGGCCCCGGAGCGGGAGTTGCCGACCTGGACGGAGCTGGCGGACGCGCTGTACCTGGCGGCCTGGCAGGACGCGGCCGTACCGCTGTTCGACGTGCCGGGGCGGGCGGCGCTCGTGCGCGGCGAACGGCCCCGGAAGGACGGCCGCCCGGACCCGGTGCCCCCGGAGGTACGCCCCCTGCGCCCGCCCGTCGCACCCCGGACGGACACGACGGCTCCCCCGCTCGTCGAGCAGGCCGAAGGCCCCGAGGGCTCCGAGGGCTCCGAGGGCTCCCTTCCCGACGAGCAGCAGCCCCCGGAGGCGAGCGCCCCACCACGGGACACGCCCACGCAGCCCGCCCCGCCCTCCGAACTCTCCTGGGCGCGCGCGGCCCTGAGACGACCGCGCCTCCCCCGCCGCCCCGCCGACGACGCCCGCCGCCCCGCCCAGCCCCGGCTCGCAGACTCCCTCGCGCTCGGCAGGGCGCTGCGCCCGCTGCGGCTGGTCGACACCTCGCCCCACGCCCGGGAACTGGACGAGGAGGCGACCGCGGAGCAGGCCGCGCTGACCGGCGTGTGGGCGCCGGTGTGCCGGACCCTGCCCGAGCGCCGGCTGGACCTGCTCCTGCTGGTGGACGCCAGCGCGTCGATGGCCCTGTGGTCGCACACCGCGCACCAGATCGCCGAGCTGATGGAGCAGTTGGCGGCGTTCCGCACCGTACGGACGGTCCGCTGGGACCTCGACGACGACGCGGCGGGCGCCACAGCCGCCCCCGAGGTCCACGGACGCGCGGGGCAGTTGCTGCTCGCCGTCACGGACGGCGGACACCGCGCCTGGCGCACCGGCCGGGCCGCCTCGCTGCTGCACCGGCTCGGCCGCTCCTCCCCCGTCGCCGTGCTCAGCCTGCTGCCCCAGCACCTGTGGGACCTGACGCTGCCCACGGCCACCCGCACCCGGCTGCGCGCTCCGTCGTCCGCCGTGCCCAACCGTGCGTACGAAGCGGACTGGAAGCACCCGCAGGCGGACGCGCTGGGCACGGACCCCGCGCCCCCGGCGGAACTCCCGGGCGACGGCGCCGCCCCCGTCCCCGTGCCCGTCGTCGAACTGCGGCCGGCGTCCCTGGGGCGGTGGGCCCGACTGGTGGCGGCGGACGGCGGCGAGTGGCACGCGCTGGCCTCCCTGTGGACGGCCGAGGACGAGGACCTGCGCTCGGCCGCCGTCGGCCCGGTGCCCGCCTCGCTCCCCGACGTCGTGACCGCCCCGCAGGGCGAAGGGGGCACCGGCGGACGGGCCGAGCCGTCGGCCGTCCAGCGGGCCAGACGGGCCGCGGCCACGGTGCGCCGCTTCCGTGCCGTCGCGTCCCCGACCGCGTACGCCCTGGCGCAGCGCCTCGCCGCGGCACCGCTCAACCTCCCCGTGATGCGCCTGCTCCAACAGGCCCTGCCCGGCGCCCAGTTCTGGAACCTCGCGGAGATCGTGCTGCTCGGTCTGGTGCACCGCAGCGACGAGTCGGCCGACGCCGAGGACGCCCACCGCGTCTCCTTCGACTTCCGGGCGGGCGTACGGGAGGAACTGCTCTCCCGCGGCAGCCGGGTGGAGACGGTGCGCGCCCTGCGCCAGATCGAGCAGGACCTCGGACCGTGGCTCGACGCGGTGTGGGGGGCGGGCGGCAGCGCGCTGGTGGCGCCGGAGGGCGACCATCCCGACCCTCCGATGGCAGAGCACACCCGCCCGTTCGTGGCGCACCTGTACACCGCCCTGTGCGCGGTGTCCGGTCCGTATCTCGCCCGCGCCAACCATCTGGGACGTATGCTCCAGAGCACCGCTCCCGGACGGCCCGCAGCACTCCGGGGAGCCGCCGGGGCCGAAGGCAAGCGGCCATCGGGGTATTCCTCCGGTGAAATGTCGTCAAAGCCGAAGAAACCCCCCGCGGACGCGCTAGATTACGGGCCCTGGACGCCTCTTGATCCACATCAGGCGAACACCCCGCGCTCCGCGGCGACTTCACCCCTGACGCCGTCGACCGCGGCCCTGCCCCCCGCCCCGCCGACGCAGCTGTCTGCCACCGAACCGACGCCCCCGCCCGCGCAGCCGGAGCCGGCGTCCCCCCAGTCCACCCCGCCCGACCAGTCCTCCCGGTCCGCCGGGTCCCCCCAGCCGACGCCGACCCCGTCAGCCCCGCCCAGCACCGCACCCGCACGTCCACGACAAGGAGGCATCGCCGTGTCTGCCGGTCAGCCCGTTGCCCAGGGGCCGCGAAGCCCGCACGATCCGCCCCGCATCTGGGGGAACGTACCGCAGCGGAACCGGAACTTCACGGGACGGGAAGTGCTGCTGGACAGCCTCCGAGAACGGTTGACCGGCGGCGTCGCCGCGGTCCTCCCCGAGGCGCTGCACGGCATGGGCGGCGTCGGCAAGTCGCAGATCGCCATCGAGTACGTGTACCGCAACAGCCGCGACTACCGACTCATCTGGTGGATCCCCGCCGAGCAGGAGAACCAGATCGTCCAGTCGGTGATCGAACTGGGCGAGGAGATGGGCCTCCAGGTGGGCTCCGAACGGAGCGCGGTCCCCGCGGTGCTGGACGCCCTGCGCCGCGGCGAACCGTACCGGGACTGGCTCCTGGTCTTCGACAACGCCGAGAACCCCAAAGTGGTCAGAAAATACTTCCCCAGCGACGGACCCGGACGGATCATCGTCACGTCCCGCAACTTCCAGTGGTCCACCGACGCCAGCTCGCTGGAGGTCGACGTCTTCACCCGCGAGGAGAGCGTCGCCCTGCTGCGCAGGCGCAGCCCCCAACTCCCCGACGAATCCGTCGACCACCTCGCCGCCGCGCTCGGCGACCTCCCCCTGGCGGTCGAACAGGCCGCCGTCTGGCTGGCCGAGACCGGCATGCCGGTCCAGCAGTACCTGGAGGTGTACGAGCGCAACTTCACCGAACTCATGCAGTCGGAGCCGCCCGGGGACTACCCGCTGTCGGTGGCCGCGGCGTGGAACGTGTCGCTGGGCCGGCTGCGCGAGACCCGACCGGACGCCCTGCACCTCCTCCAGGTCTGCGCCTTCTTCGCGCCCGAACCCATCGAGTGGGACCTGTTCTCCGCGGTCCGCGGGATCTCCGTGCCGCCCGAGCTCCAGTCCGCGCTCGACGACCCGGTGAAGCTGGGCCGGGCGATCCGCGAGATCGGCCGGTACGCCCTGGCCCGCATCGACCACCGGCAGAACACGGTCCAGATGCACCGACTGGTGCAGCGCGTGCTGATCGAGCAGATGAACGCGCAGGAGCGCGCCACGATGCGGCACGCGGCGCACCAACTGCTCGCCCACGCCGACCCGAGGAACCCCCAGCGCGTCACCTACTGGCCGCGCTACTCCTCCCTCCTCTCCCACGTCCGGGCCTCCAACGCGGTCGAGTGCGAGGAGCCCTGGACCCGTCGGCTGGTCCTGAACGAGGTGTGGTTCCTGCGCGCCCGCGGCGACCACGCGGGCGCACTGGAACTCGGCGAGCGCGCCGCGGAGATCTGGCGCGGGCACCTGGGCGACGAGGACGAGGAGGTCATGGCGATCGACCACCAGATCGCCCAGGCCCTGCGCGAGCAGGGCGCCGACCTCCCGCGCTCGTACGAGATGCAGTCCGTGCTCGTGGAGCGGTTCCGCCGGGTGTACGGCGAGGCCCACGAGGACACGCTCCAGGCCCAGAGCTTCATGGCCATCCACCACCGCAACCGCGGCGCCTTCGACGAGGCCAGGGAGATGGACCGGCAGGTCTACGAGGCCAGCCAGCGCGAGTTCGGCGCGGACGACCCTGCGACCCTCCTCGCCGGACACAACTACGCGGTGAGCCTGCGGCTGGCCGGCGACGCCGAGAAGGCGCTGGAGCTGGACTACGACACCTGGCAGCGCCGCATCGAGACCCTGGGCGAGGACCACCTCTACACGCTCACCACCCGGGACGCGTACCTGCTCGACCTCCAGGAACTCGGCCGGTACGAGGACGCGCTCGAAGGCTACGAGGTGCTGGCCGAGGAGGTCGCCGAGAAGCTGGGCGAGACGCACCCCTTCACCTCGCTGGTCAACCGCAACCGGGGCGTGACGCGCCGCAAGCAGGGCGACCACGAGGGCGCGTACACGCTCTCCCGCCGGTACGTCGAGCTGACCAGCGAACTCTTCGGCACCAACAGCCGCAACCACCTGTTGTTGTCGGTCAGCCACGCCAACGACCTGCGCCAGATCGGCAAGCTCCAGGAGTCGCGCTGGCTGTGCGAGCAGACGCTGGAGACCCACCGCCTGCGGTACGGCAGGGAGCACCCGCACAGCTACGCCTGCGCGATGAACCTCGCGGTGACCCTCAGGCTGCTCCAGCAGCCGGAGGCCGCGCTGGAACTCGACCGGGAAGCGGTGGAGGGCCTCAGCCGCTCCCTCGGCGCCACGCACCCGCGGACCCTGCTCGCCCGGATGAACCTCGCCAGCGACCACTTCGCCCTCGGCCGCCCCGAGGAGGCCCACGCCATCGACGCGGCCGTGGCGGAGGAGTCGGCCCGACTGCGGGAGAACCACCCGGCGAACCTCGCGGTCCAGCTCAACCTGAGCCACGACCTGAAGGCGCTGCGCCGGACGGAGGAGAGCGAGCAGATGTACGCCGGGGCGGTGAAGCGCTACCGCAGCGCGCTGGGTCCGTCGCACCCGGCGACGACGGACGCGGAGAACGGCCTCCGCGCGAACGCGGACATCGACCTGATCCTCCTGTAGCCCGCGCCCTTGGGGGTGCGGATGCGGATGCCCCACGGCCCGCGCTTCCCTGCGGGCGCGTGGGGCTCTGCGGCCCGTCCGTGGTTGCTCGCAGAGGCCGACGCACCCGCGGAACAACGGCGGGGACGCCGAGACCCGGCGCGGAAGGGGCCGCACCCGGGCGAGGCGCAGCGCAAGCGCCGGGCTACGTCGTGAGCCAGGTCGCGAGTTGGAAGGGGGTCGGGGTGGGGGCGTCCCGTGCCGTCACCGCTCGGCGTACCGCTGCCACCAGCTCCGGGCGGGCCAGGAGCGTTTCCGCCGCCGCCCCGCGCACCGGCAGTGCCAGCGCCGCGCCGATCCACGCCTCCGCGTCCTCCGGGTCCCGCGCCGCCCACGCCGCGTGGTGCAGCGCGGCGCGCTCGGCGTCCCCGGCGACCGTCGCGTACTCGGCCAGGCGCGCGGGGTCCCCGGCCGTCTCCGCCTGCCGGTACCCCCTGAAGAAACGTTTCGGCGAAGACAGCAGATACCGGGCCGACGGGCCGAAGGTGTCGAGCCGGATCAGGTCGGGACGCGGGCGCAGCGTCACGGGCGGCAGGGGCGACGCCGCGCGCCCCGCCGTCCAGGCCGCGGCGAACCCGTCCGCGACCGACCGTTCGACCTCCAGATGGCGCACCCGCCACACCGAGCGCCGCAGTGCGCAGTAGTGCCGGGCCAGCCGACCCGCCTCCGCGTGCACGTCGTCGCCGAGCCATCCCCGCACGTCCTCGACGACCGCCGCCACGAACAGCCGCCCCGCCTCGGTCAGGTCGTCGTCCGTCGCGAGCGACCCGACGCCCTCCAGCACCTGCTCCCTGAGCAGCGCGAACTCGAAGTCCGCGCGCAGCGCCTCCGTCCCGGTCACCCGGGTGCGGTGCCGCCGCCAGAACCGCGCGACGCCGGCGAAGGCGAACACCCCGTGCAGCAGGCCGAGCACCGGCCGCGGATCGCTGCGCCACGGCGCGTAGTGCAGGCGTGGCACGGCCGTGCCGGGCCGGTCGTCCGCCGCCCGCACCAGCGGCACCAGGCCGAGCAGCGCGTTCAGTTGTTGGTGCCGGGCCTCGTGGACCAGGACGGCCGCGGTCTGCGTCGCGTCGTACGGCAGGGAGAGGGTGACCGCGCCGAAGGCGTCCGCGGAGGAGGCGCTGGCGACCAGCCCGCCCCGCGCGGTCCGGAACGGTCGGGGCACGAGCACCCTGACCACCGTCGCGACCGCGCGGGCTTCGTCGGGGGACTCCCGCTCCAGCACGTCGTACGCGCCGGCGATCCGGTCCTGCCACACCCGCAGCCGGCGCTCCCCCATCCGGCCGGGGGACCTCGGGTACCGGGTGAAGTCGCGGTGCGGGGTCACGGTGTCCAGCCGCACCACCGGCGCCGCACCGCTCGACGGGGCCGGCGCGGATCCCGGCGACGGGCGCACCGGAAGCAGCGGGCGCCACCCCGGGGCCGTCGCCGTGGCGGTGCGCGGGAGCCGTACGAACGCGGTCTCCCCCCGGACGACGGCGCCGCGCCGCCCCACCCGCACCTCCGCCTCGCTCCAGCGCCGCCGGGCGACCGGACCCGCCACACCGGCCCCGGGCATCCAGACCATGCCGCGGTGGGCGGGCACCCGCACCACCGCGGGGACCCCGGCGTGCAGGGCAGCCGCGGCGGCCAGCGCCTGGAACTGTCCGAGGTCCGCCCAGAGCGGGGCGGTGGTCTTCGTCAGTGGTGCAGATCCGGCCATCCTGCGCAGCAGGCGCAAGGACCAGGCCATGACGGCCGGATCGCTCAGCACGACCTCGACGGCGTCGGGCGCTTCGCGCTCGACCCGGCACAGCAGGCGCCACGCCCGCTGTTCACTGCCGTCGACGCGGTCGAGCAACGCTCGGATGACCAAAAGAAGTTGGCTGCGCCGACCGGCACGCAGCAGTCGGAGGTCGTCGGCGTCCGCCCGTCCGGTGGCTATCGCGCCCAGCGACCGGCGCGAGATCCGGTGCACGTCCAGCGACGGGGCCCTGACGGTCACCGTCGACCCGGTCCCCGTCCGCGCAGGAACTTCATCTCCTCGCTGTTGGATTCGCCCTGCTGCGCGCCCCAGGCCAGGAGAGCCAGGTGGTCGGCCGTGTTCAACGCGCGTCGCAGCACGGGATCGTCGCTGGAGCGCAGCTCCGTCAAAGAGATTCCGGACAGATCGACGAGGTCGGAACAGAAGTCCTTCGCAGACTCTGCCATACCGTGGTTCCCCCTGAAGTGGTGGTCTGACGGCTCGGGGTGCGCTTCCATGGTGGCTGCATCGGCCCGGTAGCGGAAGACGGCCGCAGGTCATACAGCGAGGTGTCGACACACGCACGGCGAACGGCTCTACGAAGGGGTGGGGATGACGCGTCTGTTGCGGTTCCAGACGGGTGAGGGCGACGGTTCCGTGGTCGTGGAGGTGGCGGAGGACGAGCCCGGGGTGGTCGAGGTGTCCCGGCTCGGGACGGCCGTCGCGGACGCCGCGACGTCGTTCGAGGAGGGCGTCGATCGCATCCGGAACGCGGCGGCCAGCGCCCTGGGAAGGCTCCGGTCCATGCCCAGCAGTCCTGATGAGATCAGCCTGGAGTTCGGCGTGCGGTTCAACGCGGAGCTGGGTGCGGTGATCGCCAGGACGCAGGGGGAAGCGCACGTGACGGTGACGATGACGTGGCGCGCGGAGACGGCCGGCGACTGAACGGCCCCGCGCCCGGCCGCCGTCGGCGGACCGCGGCTGCGCCCTGCCCGTGGCGATCGTCGGGAGCGCCCCGGACCGGGCGCTCCCGGGTACCAGTTCCGGACACGGGCCGTCAGCGGGGTCCGGCGGGGGCGGCCGGACAGGTGCGGGGGAAGGCCCGGCGGTAGTCGCCCGGAGTGACGCCGACGTGGCGCAGGAAGTGGTGGCGCAGATTGTTCGCCGTGCCGAGGCCGCTGAGTTCACCGACCTTCTCGACCGGCAGGTCCGTGGTCTCCAACAGCACCCGCGCCCGGCCCAGGCGCTGGGTGAGCAGCCATTGGAGGGGCGTGGTGCCGGTGGCGGACTGGAGGCGGCGGTAGAAGGTGCGGGGGCTCATGGCGGCGCGGCGGGCCAGGTCGTGGACCGTCAGGGGGCGGTCCAGGTGGGTGCGGGCCCAGTCGAGGACGGGGGTGAGGCCCTCGTCGTCCTTCTCGGGTACGGACAGGTCGATGAACTGCGCCTGGCCGCCCGGTCGGTGGGCGGGGACGACCATCCGGCGGGCGAGCTGGTTGGCGACGCGGGCGCCGAGGTCGCGGCGGACCAGGTGGAGGCAGAGGTCGAGTCCGGCGGTGAGGCCCGCGCTGGTCAGGACGGAGCCGTCGTCGACGTACAGCACGGAGTCGTCGACCTCGACCTTCGGGTAGCGCCGGGCGAGTTGGGCGGTGTGCATCCAGTGGGCGGTGGCGCGGCGGCCGTCGAGCAGGCCGGCCTCGGCGAGGGCGAAGGCGCCGGTGCAGAGGGAGACCATGCGGGCGCCGGCGTCGTACGCGCGGCGCAGGGCGGTGATCAGTTCGGGCGGCAGCGGGCGGCCCTCCTCGACGCAGGGGTCGGGCACCGAGGGGACGATGACCGTGTCCGCGCCCTCCAGGCCGTCGAGTCCGTAGGGGGTGCGCAGGGACAGGCTGACGGCGCTGGTGTCCGCGACGTCGGGTTGGCCCACGCCGTCCCGGGTGCCGCACAGCCGCATCTCGTACCAGGGGTCGGCGAGGTCGGGCTGGGGCTTCCCGAAGACCGTGCAGGGGATGCTCAGCTCGTACAGGTCCCAGGAGGGGAGTCCGATCTCCTCGGTGGCGACGACGGCGACCGTTCCAGCGCTCATGGCCGAAGGCTATGGCCTGACCGCGCCGGGGTGGCAGGAATTTGGTGAGGGGCGGCACCGGCGTCACTGTCGGCGCGCGTTCCGCGCTGCGATCTTGGTGCGCAGGTGGTGAACCACCCCGGACCAGCCGCCCGATGGAGGAGCAGAGCCATGAGTGCCGAGACGACGAGTTCCGAGACGACGACCGCGGACACGACCGCGCGCCCGGCGGTGACCGTGCTGGGCCTGGGCTCGATGGGGACGGCGCTGGCGGCGGCGCTGCTGGCGGCGGGCCACCCGACCACCGTGTGGAACCGCTCCCCCGAGAAGGCCGCGCCGCTGGTCGCCCGGGGCGCGGTGCTCGCCGGGAGCGCACGGGAGGCGATCGAGGCGAGCCCGTTGGTGATCTCCGTGGTGCTGGACTACCCGGCGCTGTACTCGGTGGTCGATTCCGCGCTCGACGCGCTGAAGGGCAGGTCGCTGATCAACCTCACCTCCGGGTCGCCGGAGCAGGCGCTGGAGGCCGTGGAGTGGGCGCGGCGGTACGGCGTGGAGTACCTGGACGGCGCGATCATGACGACGCCGCCCGGTGTCGGCAGCCCTGACGTCATGTTCCTGTTCAGCGGCGACCGCACGGTCTTCGACGCGCACCGGTCGGCGCTGGAGGCCCTGGGCGACCCCCGGTACCTGGGCGCCGAGCCGGGGCTCGCCTCCCTCTACGACACGGCCCTGCTCGGGCTGATGTGGGCGACGATGACGGGCTGGCTGCACGGCACGGCGGTCGTCACGGCGGAGGGGACGAAGGCAACGGACTTCACCGCGGTCGCGACGCGGTGGCTGGGCACGGTGAACACCTTCATCACCCGGTACGCCGGGCAGGTCGACCGGGGCGGCTACCCCGGCGACGACGCCACCGTGGACGTCCAGGTCGCGGTGATCGACCACCTGCTGCACGCGGCGGAGGCACGGGGCGTCGACAACGCGTTGCCGCGGTTGCTGAAGTCGCTGATGGAGCGCGCGTCGGCGGCGGGCCACGGTGCGGACAGCTACGGCAGCCTGATCGAGGTCCTCCGGACGAAGTGACGCGGCCGGCGTGCGCCGGACCGGCTTCTTGCGCGGCCTGGACGCTCCCGCAGGGCGCGGCGAGACGCGTCACGTCGCTGTGAACCGGGCCGCGGCCGGGAAGGGCTACCGCGGCGGCACCAGGCGCGCAGCGCCCGCGTCCACGCGGAGCGTCGTGCAGATGTCGTACAGGCTCGACCCGCTCACGCCCTCGGGGACGTCGAACGTGCCCACCTCCGTGCCGTCCTCCGTCGCCACGGGGACGGGGTGGTCGTCGCGGCCCGTGGCCTCCACGGCCGCGAGGATCTTGCCGTCTGCGTCGTACAGTGCGGTCAGTTTCATGCGCCACTCACCCAGATCGTGCTGAAACGGAAGGTGCTGTTCGCTGACACCTCGACGTTCAAGTAGTCCGTGCTCACGCGGTTGCCGTCGATTCCCGTGCTGTGCTGGACGATCTGCGCGATCGTGGTGTTCGCCAGGAACGGGCGGACGGAGAAGCCCCAGTAGTGCTCGTGTTCGCCGATCCCCCAGGTCCAGAGCTCCGTTCCGGCTGCCTGGAAGACGTCGAACCAGCGGTGGTTGGTGGTTGGTGCCATGTCCTCACCCGACCTTCGTCGAGCCGTTCGCGCCGTGCGTCCGGCGGCGCCGGGCGCGGCGCGCGGCGATGGATGCGGCCCCTCGTCCATCGTCACCCCGCCGCGGTCGTGATCGCGAATCGGGCGGCCGGTGCGTCCGGCGGGGCACGCGCTGTCAGACCCCGGCCGTAGCCTGCGGAGGTATGGAGAGCAGAGCGACGGCGGTGCTGATCGAGCCCTGGTCCGAGGGGGACCTCGGTCTGCTGCGGGCGACCAACGCGCCCGAGATGATGGGGCACTTGGGCGGGCCGGAGACGGAGGAGAAGCTGCTGGACCGACACCGGCGGTACGTCGCGATGAGCGCGGCCGACACCGGCGCGGGACAGATGTACCGGATCGTGGTGGCGGCCACCGGCGAAGCCGCGGGCACGATCGGCTTCTGGGAGCAGATCTCGACGTCCGAGGGCCTGCCGGTGTACGAGACGGGGTGGGCGGTCCTCGCCGAGTTCCAGGGCCGCGGTGTGGCGTCCCGGGCGACGGCCCTGGTGACCGAGGCAGCGCGCACCGCCGGTCGGCACCGGTACCTCTTCGCCTACCCGAAGCTGTCGAACGCCGCGTCCAACGCCGTCTGTCGCAAGGCGGGCTTCGAGCTGCTCGGACAGGTCGCCATGGAGTACCCGCCGGGACATCCGATCACGTCGAACGAGTGGCGGCTGGACCTGCGGCAGTAGGGCCGTCGCCCGGGGCTCCGCGGCGGACAATCCGGATGCCGCGCGCGCCCCGGCGGTGACATGCTGACGGCGTGAACGGACCGCAGATCCACGTCAGCGTCGCCCCCGAGCTGCGCCTTTTCGTCCCGTCGGAGCGGCGCCGGGGCCGTACGGCGCTGGTGACCGACGGCTCGTCCTCGCTCGGGCACGTCATCGAGTCCCTGGGCGTGCCGCTCACCGAGGCCGGGCGGCTGGTGGTCGACGGGCGGCAGGTCGCGGTCTCGCACGTGCCGAGCGCGGGCGAGAGCGTCGAGGTGTACGGGGTGGAGCGCCCGCAGCTCGTGCCGGGGGCGCCGCTGCGGTTCCTGCTCGACGTGCACCTCGGGACGTTGGCGCGGCGGCTGCGGCTGCTCGGCGTGGACGCGGCGTACGAGAGCGAGGACATCGGCGATCCGGCGCTGGCCGCGCTCTCCGCGCGGGAGCGGCGGGTGCTGCTCTCCCGGGACCGCGGGCTGCTGCGGCGGCGGGAGATCTGGGCGGGGGCGTACGTCTACAGCGACCGCCCGGACGACCAGCTCCGCGACGTCCTCGGGCGCTTCGCCCCGCGGCTCGCGCCGTGGACCCGCTGCACCGCGTGCAACGGGGCGCTGCGGGACGCGGACAAGGACTCGGTGCGCGGTCGGCTGGAGCACGGCACCGAGCGGACGTACGACGTGTTCGCGCAGTGCTCGGCGTGCGAGCGGGTGTACTGGCGCGGGGCGCACCACGCGCGGCTGGTGAAGATCGTGGAGGACGCGGTGGCGGAGTTCGGCGCACCGGCGCAGTGAGCGCCACCGCGCAGTGAACGCGCAGCGGGCCCGGCAGGCGTCAGAAGACGTACGGGTCGCCCGTCGCCGGGGCGAGCACCTCGTGCTGGTTGTTGCGCGGATCGCCGTCCCGGGCGCCGCCGTTCCAGTGCGTGCCGACCGTCACGACGACCTCGTCCGGGGCGCCGGAGGTCCGCAGGTCCAGCTGGGTGACGTGGGCGTCGGCGCCGGCCCGCAGCGGCCCGGTCGCGCACAGCACCACCTGGTCCGAGCCCCAGACGCAGGCGGCGGGCAGTTCTTGGTCCGCGGCGAAGCGGGTGGAGAAGGCCAGCCGTACGGTCGCGTTCGGCAGGCTCGCCGGGCCGAGGCTGCGGGACTCGACGGTGACGGCGAGGCGCCCGTCGGCGAGGGTCACCCAGCCGTGGTGCGTCACATCGGCCACGGGCGAATCCACCGAACCCACGGCACCCACCAAACCGACCGAACCCACCAAACCCACCGAACTCACGGAGTCGGCCGAGCCAGGCGCGTCCGCCGCGCTGACGACACCGGCCGGGCCCACCGCGATCAGCGTCGCCACCGCGGCCCCCGCCACTGCGTTGCGCATCACATGCATGCCGATAAACATACCTTTTGCCCATATTTACTGCTGATTGCCCGTCAGTTCGGCGCGTCTCCCGTGGCACTCTGTGACCATGCTGATCGCCCGTTCCGTCGCCCTGTTCGCCGTCGCCGCGCTCTTCGAGATCGGCGGCGCCTGGCTGGTCTGGCAGGGCGTGCGGGAGCACCGCGGCTGGATCTGGATCGGCGCCGGCGTGATCGCCCTGGGCGCGTACGGGTTCTTCGCCACGCTCCAGCCCGACGGGGAGTTCGGCCGCATCCTCGCCGCGTACGGCGGCGTCTTCGTCGCCGGCTCCATCGCCTGGGGCATGGTCGCGGACGGCTACCGCCCCGACCGCTGGGACGTGATCGGCGCACTGATCTGCCTGGTGGGCATGGCCGTGATCATGTACGCGCCCCGGGCCCGCTGAGCCCGCCGGCAGGAACCGGCCGCCGAGCCCGCCCGCCGAACCCACCTGCCGAAACCTTCACGCGCCTGCCTATCCTGACCGCGCCCGACACACGACACCCGACGCCCACCGACGTACGAGGAGAGCCCCGCATGCCCACCCCCGCCGACAGCACCACCCCCGTCGCCGTCGTCACCGGGGCCAGCAGCGGCATCGGCGCGGCCACCGCCCGCCGGCTCGCCGCCGAGGGGTACCACGTGGTGCTCGCCGCCCGCCGCACCGAGCGGATCGACGCCCTCGCCGCGGAGCTGACCGCCGCGGGCCTCAGCGCCACCGCCCGCCCCCTCGACGTCACCGACCGGGCCGCCGTCGACGCGCTGGCCGCCGCGCTCGACCGCTGCGACGTCCTCGTGAACAACGCCGGCGGCGCGCTCGGCGCGGATCCGGTGTCCGCCGGCGACCCGGCCGAGTGGCGCTGGATGTACGAGGTGAACGTGCTCGGCACCCTCAACACCACCCAGGCCCTGCTGCCCGCCCTCACCGCCAGCGGCAACGGCACCGTCGTCGTCCTGACCTCCACCGCGGGCCACGCCACCTACGAGGGCGGCGCCGGCTACGTCGCCGCCAAGCACGCCGAACACGTCCTCGCCGAGACCCTGCGCCTGGAGATCGTCGGCACCCCCGTGCGCGTGATCGAGGTCGCCCCCGGCATGGTGCGCACCGACGAGTTCGCCACCACCCGCTTCCGCGGCGACGCGGCGAAGGCCGCGAGCGTGTACGACGGCGTGGGCGCGCCGCTGACCGCGGACGACGTCGCCGACACCGTCGCCTGGGCGGTCACCCGCCCGCCGCACGTCAACATCGACCTGCTGGTCGTCCGCCCCCGCGCCCAGGCGTCCAACACCAAGGTCCACCGAGAGCGGTGACCCCGGCACACGCCCCAGGGCGCGTCAGCCCTTCACGCAGACGACCTGCTTGAGCTTGGCGACCACCTGCACCAGGTCCGTCTGACGCTCGATGACCTGCTCGATCGGCTTGTACGCGGCGGGGATCTCGTCCACCACCCCGCTGTCCTTGCGGCACTCCACGCCCCGCGTCTGCTCCGCCAGGTCCCGCTCGGAGAAGCGCTTCTTCGCCTGGTTCCGGCTCATCCGGCGCCCGGCGCCGTGGGACGCCGAGTTGAAGGACTTCTCGTTGCCCAGACCGCGCACGATGTACGAGCCGGTGCCCATGGACCCCGGGATGATCCCCAGGTCCCCCGCGCCGGCCCGGATCGCGCCCTTGCGGGTGACCAGCAGCTCGACCCCGTCGTACGTCTCCTCCGCCACGTAGTTGTGGTGGCAGGAGATCACCGGGTCGAAGCCGACCGTCGCGCGGCGGAACTCCCCGCGCAGCACTTCCTGGAGCAGCCCCATCATCACGGCGCGGTTGTAGCGCGCGTACTCCTGCGCCCAGAACAGGTCGTTGCGGTACGCCGCCATCTCGGGCGTCCCGGCGAGGAAGACCGCGAGGTCACGGTCGACCAGGCCCTGGTTGTGCGCGAGCTGCTGCGCCGCGCCGATGTGGTGGTCGGCCAGCTCCTTGCCGATGTTCCGCGAGCCGGAGTGCAGCATCAGCCAGACGGCGCCCTCGTCGTCGAGGCAGACCTCGACGAAGTGGTTGCCCGAGCCGAGGGTGCCCATCTGCTGGAGCGCCCGCTCGCGGCGGAACTTCACCGCGTCGGCCACCAGCTCGAAGCGGTCCCAGAAGTCGCGCAGCCGCGCCGGCGACGCGGAGTCGCCGAACCCGTACACCCCGTCGGCGTCCACGGGCTCGGCGTGCATGCCGCGGCCCACCGGGATGGCCTGCTCGATCCTGCTGCGCAGCCGGGACAGGTCGCCCGGCAGGTCGTTCGCGGTGAGCGAGGTGCGCACCGCGGACATCCCGCAGCCGATGTCGACACCGACCGCGGCCGGGCACACCGCGTCCTTCATCGCGATCACGGAACCGACCGTGGCGCCCTTGCCGTAATGAACGTCGGGCATCACCGCGAGTCCCTTGATCCACGGAAGGGTGGCGACGTTCTGGAGCTGGCGCATCGCGACGTCCTCGACGCCCGCGGGCTCCGCCCACATGCGGATGGGCACCTTCGCACCCGGTACCTCTACATACGACATGGTTCCCCATTCCCCCGAAAGGCCCTCAAGATCAGTGAAGCGCAAAACTGGAACAAATGCCCGCGAAAGCCCCTGCGGGCCGGCGTTCCCTGCTGCGCGTGCGATACACATTGTTTCCGTCGGCCGTCATGGTGCGGCAATTGCTTTTCCCGTGGACCCCGTCCGGAAGGAGCCCGGAACCGTGCGACGCAGGACGTACGCCGCCCGCCTCACGGCGGCGACCACCGCGGTGACGGCGCTCTTCGCCGCCGGCTGCACCAGCGACGGCGCGGGGGCGACCGGCGCCGTGGACACCAAGGCGGGCGCGGGGACGACGGCCGCGGCCCAGCCGGGTAAGTACCGCACCCTGCCCGAGCCGTGCGGCTCCGTCGCGGGCTCCACGCTGAAGGATCTGCTGCCGGGCGTGACCGAGCTGGCCGACGAGCAGCAGAAGCAGCTGCTGCGCGGCCAGCCCGTGAGCACGTACGACACGGACCGCCGGGTGGGCTGTAGCTGGGAGGCGAAGTCGCCGGACGCCGCGCACTCGCTGAGCCTGGACTTCGAGCGCGTCGTCTCGTACGACCGGGCCGTCAGCGACGACAACCGTGCGCAGCAGGTCTTCGAGAAGAAGCAGACGGCGGCCGGTGTGCCGCTGGAGTCCGCGGCCGGCGGGCAGGCGTCGAAGCCGCCCACGACGTCGTCGGGCTCCCCGACGGGCACGGCCGGCACCTCGGGCGCGGCGGGTTCGACGGACGCCGGGGACCTGGAGCCGCGCGTGCTCGACGGCCTCGGGGACGCCGCGTTCCTCGATGACGTCGTCGCCACCGCGGGCGCCGGCTCGAACGCCCAGCGCCGCACCGTCAGCGTGGTGTTCCGCACATCGAACGTCGTCGTCACGGTCGTCTACGTGGCGCAGCCGGGCGTCGCCGCGGAGCCGCCGGACGGCAAGGAACTGCAGGAAAAGGCCCAGAGCGTGGCGCGCGGCCTGGTCGACGAGTTCGGCCGCTGAGGCCGCCGCGGCACCGGCAGCCCCGGTCCTGCGTCCTCCTGGGAGCGGCACCTCGCCCCGCTCGTTGCGCGTACGGTGGCGTGGTCGGTTGCCAGAGCGCGACCGTACGGCCGCGTGATGACCGTGCGACACGAACGTTGCCCGACCAATGAAGGAACCATGCACCGAACTAGCCCGCGACTCACCCGCATACTCGCCTGCGCCGCCCTTCCGCTCGCCCTCGTCCTCGCCGGCTGCTCGTCGGACTCCGGCGACGGCGACAAGAAGGCCAAGGACGACAAGGAGAAGGGCGCGTCGTCGTCCGCCTCGCCGGGCGGCGACTCGGCGGGCTCCGGCTCCGGCTCGGGCGTGGAGCAGCCGCAGAACGTGGAGGCGGCCAGGTTCGCGAAGCTGCCGGACGCCTGCGGGTCCGTCTCGAAGCGGACGGTGGGGAACCTGCTGCCCGCCGCGAAGCCGAAGGGCGGCACCCCCGGGAAGTCCTCCGACCTGCTGGCCCGGGCCAACTGCTCGTGGAACAGCCTGGACGACGACGGTGTGAAGGGCTCCCAGTACCGCTGGATGGACGTCTCCTACCTGCGGTTCGAGTCCGAGCAGGCGCTGAACCTCAGCGGTGAGCAGCGCGCGAAGGAGAGCCTCGGCAAGGAGCTCGCCAAGGCGCAGTCGACCAAGGGCGCCACGGACCTGAGGACCTCGGTGGCGAGCGGCGTCGGCGACGAGGCGCAGGCCGTGGTCTACAAGCTGCGCAAGACGGACGCGGACTTCTCGTACGCCACGGTCGTCGCGCGCACCGGGAACGTCGTGATCACGCTGACGTACAACGGCACCGGGTACGCGGGCGCGAAGAACCCGACGGTCGAGGACATCACCAAGGGCGCGGTCGAAGCGGCGAAGACCGCCGTGGCGTCGGTGGCCGCGGTCAACAAGGACGCGGGCACCGCGCCGAGCAAGGGTGCGAGCCCCAACCCCTCAACGAACGCGACGAAGGCGGCGAAGTCGTCCACGTCGTCGAAGTCGACGGGCACCAAGGCGAGTTGATCGATCGACCTGCCCGACGCCGGGGCGGGTCCGCAGAGTCCCGTCTGCCGCGCTTCCGGCCGGAGCCGCCGTAGCCCTGCGGAAGCGTTCGTCTCCACCGGCCGGTGGGTGGCTCGCCGCGCAGTTCCTCCCCTTGCGGAGCCCGTGGTCCCCCGAGGGACGCGGGCTCCGCGGTCATGTGCCACGCTGTGCCCCTGGCCCAACCGGTAGTCGTGTTCAGGCCAGTGCCTTGCGCACTAGGGAAGGAGATCGCGGGTGGCCGCGATGCAGCTGACACGGACACACCGCATACTCATCGGCACGGTCGTGGCCGGTGCGGTGGTCATCGCCGGCATCGGTTTCGCCGGTTCGTACGCCGCGGTGCGCGACCTGGCGGAACGCAAGGGCTTCGGCGATTTCGCGCTGGTCTTCCCGATCGGCATCGACGCGGGCATCTGTGTGCTGCTGGCGCTCGACCTGCTGTTGACGTGGATGCGGATCCCCTTCCCCATGCTGCGTCAGACGGCGTGGCTGCTGACCATCGCCACGATCGCCTTCAACGGCGCGGCGTCCTGGCCGGATCCGCTCGGTGTCGGGATGCACGCGGTCATCCCGGTGCTGTTCGTGGTGACGGTGGAGGCGGCGCGGCACGCCATCGGGCGGATCGCGGACATCACCGCCGACAAGCACATGGAGGGCGTGCGGCTGACGCGGTGGTTGCTGTCGCCGGTGCCGACGTTCAAGCTGTGGCGGCGGATGAAGCTGTGGGAGCTGCGGAGTTACGAGCAGGTCATCAAGTTGGAGCAGGAGCGTCTGATCTACCAGGCGCGGCTCCAGGCCCGGTACGGGCGCAGTTGGCGGCGCAAGGCGCCGGTGGAGTCGCTGATGCCGCTGCGGCTGGCGAAGTACGGCGTACCGCTGGCGGAGACCGCGCCGGCGGGGCTCGCCGCGGCCGGGGTGGATCCGGTGCTGTTGCCGCCGGCGCCGCGGGTGGAGGTCGAGGCCGACGCACAGGCGCCCGGCCCGGCGGCGGTGCCGGTGGTGCTGGAGAAGCGTCAGCTGACACAGGCGCCCCAGCCTCAACCCCAGCCGGAGCCGGAGGCGCAGGAAAAGCCCGTGGCGTCCACGGAGTTCGCCGACCCCCAGCCGTACGAACCGGAGTACGAGCCGGAGTACGAGGCCGACGAGCGGCAGCGCTACGAGGAGTACCAGCGCTTCCTGGAGTACCAGCGCAACGCCCAGGAGGGGCCCGAGACCAACCCCTGGTTCCGCCAGGGCGTGCAGCGCGGTGCGTACGAGGGCGGGTACGACCCGCAGCAGCAGGCGCAGGCCCCGCAGCAGATCCCCCAGCAGGCCCCGCAGCAAGTGCCGGCCCAGGTGCCCCCGCAGGGCGCCGAGCCCGAGGCGGAGCCGATCCGGATCCCGGCCGGCCCCGGCGGCCGTACGCGCATCCTCGGCGACCCGGACCACGAGCGGCCGGAGGAGCCCGAGGGCGAGGACCACGGGAACGCACCCCGCGGGGACGAGCCGCGCGCGGTGGAGCGGTTGGTGGAGCAGCCGGTGGGCGAGTCCTCGGACGTGGACGCCTTCTACGACGCGGCGTACCCCGTCTACGTCGCGTACGCGCACGAGCACGGCAACTACCCGAAGGCCGACGTCCTCGACATACACCTCGGTGACGTCCACGGCATCACCCACCCGCGCAGCGCGACCCTGCTGCGGCAGGTCATGCCGGCCTTCCGGCAGCGCATGGAGGCGGAGCTGGAAGCCGAGCACATCGCGTGACGCGTACGGGCCCGGGACCCGCGCGTCAGGGGCCGGTTCCCCTCAGTCGATCGCGGTGGCCCTTCGGACGCAGTCGCGCAGCAGGGCACGGCGCCGCTCGTGCACGTCTTCGGGTTCCTGACTGCTGGCCGTGTAGACGTTGCTGACCGGTGACCAGGCCATGGACATGGCGATGACCAAGGCCATGATGTCGAACGGGTCGCCCGCGCGGACCCGCCCGGCGGCCTGCGCCTCGGCGATCGCGGTGAGTTTGCGGTCGTCGTAGTGCTGGTGGGTCTCGACGAGGTGCCCGACGGGCCGGCGCTCCAGCCGCGTCCAGGTGGCGAGCCGGATGAGGTCGGGGCGGCGCAGGTATTCGTCGTAGAGGCGCACGGCCCAGTCCGAGAGGTCGTCGGCGTCGATGGGCACGACGTTGGTGATGCGCTCCAGCGAGCTGAGGAAGATCGCGTCGAAGAGCTGTTCCTTGTCGCCGAAGTAGGCGTAGAGCTGCGCCTTGTTGGTGCGGGCCGCCGTCACGATCCGTTCGATGCGCGCCCCGGCGATGCCGTGCCGGGCGAATTCCTCGGTGGCCGCGTTCAGGATGCGCTGGTACGTCGCGGCGCCGCGCGAGGTCTGGGGTTGTTCCGGCATGCCGGCAGGCTACCAAACAGAACAGTTGGTTTACTTGTCGCGCCGATGCCCCTACCCTCCAATAGACCGAACAGTCTGTTTAGGGAGTCGGCTGTGCGAACGACCACGGGATGGCAGGCGGACGGCCCGGGCACGCTCCGGCGCACTTCGTTGGAGCGCCGCGATTTGCGCCCGGACGACGTCGCGGTGCGCGTCGACCACTGCGGCGTCTGCTCCACCGATCTGCACGCCCTGAACGGCTACGACCAGCAGGCGAACGCCCCCCTGGTGCCCGGCCACGAATTCACCGGCGTGGTGACCGAGACCGGCCCCGAGGTGACCGCCTTCTCGGTCGGCGACCGCGTCGCCGTGGGGAACATCGTCGACTCCTGCGGCTCGTGCGCCATGTGCACGGCGGGACAGGAGAACTTCTGCCGCTCCTTCCCGACCCTGACCTACGGCGGCACCGACCGACAGGACGGCTCGACCACTCTGGGCGCCTACTCCCGCGAGTACGTCGTGCGCGCGGCGTTCGCCCACCCGCTGCCCTCCGGCCTGGATCCCGCCGAGGCCGCCCCGCTGCTGTGCGCCGGCGTCACCGTCTGGGAACCCCTGCGCGCCCACGGGGTGGGTCCGGGCAGCCGCGTCGCCGTGGCGGGGCTGGGCGGTCTGGGGCACCTCGCGGTCAAGCTGGCCGTGGCGCTCGGCGCCACCGCGACCGTCGTCAGCCGTACGCGGGACAAGCGCGAGGACGCCCACAGGCTCGGCGCCCACGACTTCCTCGACGCCACGGACCCCCGGGACACGGCCGCGGCGCGCGACAGCTTCGACCTGCTCATCGACACCGTCCCCGCGCCCCACGACCTCGCCCCCCACCTGAAGCTGGTGGCGATGGACGGCACGCTCAGCCTCCTCGGCCACCTGGGCCCGCTCACCGTCGAGGTCATGGACCTGCTCGTGGGGCGCAAGAAGCTCAGCTCCGCGGGGAGCGGCGGGCGCCCCGCGACGGCCGCGATGCTCCGGTTCTGCTCCGACCACGGCATCGCCGCCGACGTCGAAGTGCTGCCCTCGGCACAGGTGGCCACGGCGCTCGACCGCCTCGCGCGCAACGACGTCCGCTACCGCTTCGTGCTCGACCTGTCCGACCTGGACTGACGAGGACAGCGACCAAGTCGGGTCGTTCAGAGCTTGCCGCGCTTGCGCACGACCTCGGTGGGGAGCGCGATCGCCAGGCCGACGACCATGATCACGACATACGCGGGCACCGACAGGTCCCACAGCTTGTGGAGCAGCCCCCAGGGGCCCTCGCCCCAGATCTGGCCGCCCGCCCCCAGGGCGCCCTGCACGGCGGTGACCCATCCGACGACCGACAGCACCTCGTTCTTCATGCCTCCACGGTCCCGTGCCCGCCCGGCGAATGCGTCGTGCTCACGACGGAACGGCGGGTACGTCGAAAGATGCAGTCCCGCTCCGAGCTGCCGACCTCTTGTCAGTATCCAGAATCCTGGTTACTGTCCAGGCGTGAACCGTTTTGACGAGCGCTTCCTCACCCGGAACGGCCTCGCCGCCCGACAGCTCGCCGTCCTGCTGCTCCACCAGGAGGCGGACACCCGACTGCCGCGCGTGCGCGACTTCGCCGAGAAGCTGGGGTGCGGGAACGGCACCGTACAGGCGGCCCTCCAGCTCCTGGAGGAGGCCGGTGCGATCGAGACGACCGCCCGCGGCCACCTCGGCACCTTCCTGGTGCGCTCGGACCGCGCCGCGCTCTGGAGCCTGTCCGGCCTCGGCACCCTGCTGGCCGCGATGCCGCTGCCGTACTCACGGCGGTACGAGGGCCTGGCCACCGGGTTGCGCGGGGCCTTCGAGGCGGCCGGAGCGCCCTTCGCGATCACCTTCATGCGGGGCGCGGGCGCCCGGACCGCGGCGCTGCTCGAAGGCAAGGTGGACCTGGTGGTGCTGTCGCGGTTCGCCGCCGACCGACTGCTGGAGGACCACCCCGCCGGCTCCGTCGAGCTGGTGGCCGACTTCGGCCCCGCGACGTACGTCGGCGCCCACGGCGTCCTGCTGCGCGAGGGCGCGTCGCTGACGGCGCCCGGGCTGCGGGTGGCGGTCGACCCCTCATCGGACGACCAGCGGATTCTCACCGAGCGGGCGTTCGCCGGGCGGGACGACGTCCGGTGGGTGGAGTCCTCGTACATGCAGCTGCGCGACCTGCTCGCCCAGGACCAGGCGGACGCGACCGTGTGGAACCTCGACGAGGTGGAGGGCCTGATCGGGCCGGGCGTCGAGGTGCTGCCGCTGGGTGACGAGGTCACCCGCGACCTGGCCCTGCGCAACTCCAGCGCCGCGCTCATCGGCCGCGCCGGCGGCGCGACGGCGCTGGACGCGGTGCGCGACCGGCTGGACCTGTCGCTGGTGACCTCCCGACAAGCCGAGGTGGTACGGGGCGAACGCCTGCCCTCCTACTGACCCCGACCCCCGCCCTCCTTCGGACGCACCGTCAGCAGCCTTGCGGAACACACCAACTGACGGTCTGAAAATACAGAATCCTGTTTACTGTTGAATGAGAGGACCGCATGGACGACCAACTCGCCCGGCGCCTCGCCCTCTTCCGGGAGGGCGGTTCCGTACGGCCCGAGGTCACCGACTTCGTCGCCGTCGAGCTGGACGCGCTCGCCGCCGAGGGCCGGACCGTCACCGAGGCCACCGCCGGCATGCTGACCAGCCATCTAGTCATGGCGCTCACCCGGCTCCTCGACGGCGAGGCCATCGCCGCGTCCCCGACGGACGCGGCGGTCGCCGCCGAACTCGCCGACCACCCCGAGGCCGTGGGCCGCGCCCGCGCCGTCGCCGCCCGCGCCCACCGCGAACTGGGCGCCGCCCTCCCCGACTCCGAGGTGAACTTCCTCGGCATGCACCTGGCCGTCCTCGCCGGACGGCCCGCAGCAGCACACAACGCAGCAGCACACGACAAGGAGCAGCAGTCATGAGCAGGATCCTCACCGGTGGCGTCGGCAAGGTCGAGGTCGCCGACACGGTCAAGCAGCTCGCGCTCGACGGCGTCGAGGTCACCGTCTCCAGCGACATGGACGCGGCGATGAAGCTCCGCGCCGGCCAGGCCGACTACTACCTCGGCACCTGCCACACCGGCGCCGGCGCCTCCCTCGGCGTCCTCGTCGGCCTGCTGGGCAGGGACGCCTGTCACACCTTCGGCCGCTCCGTCCCGACGGCCGACCAGGTGGTCGCGCTGCTCGACGAGGGCAAGAAGGTCTTCGGCTTCGCGCTCGACCAGATCGACGCCGTCACCCCCGTGCTCGCCCGCGCGATCGCCGCCCGCGCGGCCTGAGGCCCGTAGGACAAGGCCCTCAACAGGCCCTGGACAGGCTCTTTAGCGCGCCCGCCCGCGCCGTACGCACCCCCCTGCGAGCCGCTCCCGCCGCCGTACGGGCCGGGCCGAACTCTCCCCCCGGGCACGAAGGAGTGACCCCGTGAGCACCATCCTCGCCGCCGCCCCGGCGAACGCCGGCAGCCTGGACTTCTCGCTGGCGCAGCAGCTGACCGTCATCGCGCTGTGTGCGCTGACCGCCTTCATCTCGCATCTGGCCCTCGCCGTCTTCAACGACGGCGTGCGCCCCTTCCTCCTCGACTTCATCCAGGGGCGCACCACCCGCAGCGCCACCACCGCCGTCTCCTTCGGGCTCTCCGCCGGCTTCATCTTCGGCCTGGGCGCCCCGATGGCGCTGTCCACCGGGGTCCTCAACCCCTGGCTGCTCTTCCTGCCCACCGACATCCTCGGCCTGCTGTCGCCGAAGAAGTGGCTCGCGCCGATCCTGGGCGGCGCGTGGGGCGCGGTCGTCGTCTTCGGACTGAACGGCGCGAACGACATCGCTGGCGACCTGCCGGTGGACTTCCTCACGGCGATGCAGCAGATGTCGACGCCGATCCTGTTCCTCTTCACCCTCTTCCCGGTGCTGGCGATCACCAAGCAGTTCGGGCGGGGTTGGGGCGCGGTCGCCGGCGTCCTGGAACTCGCCCTCGTCGTGACGACGATGAAGGTCTGGCCGAACATGTTCGCCGGGGCGCTGGCGATGGCGGTCGGCGTGCTGATGCTGATCGCGCTCGCCGTCTCCAAGGACCTCAAGCAGCGCAAGCTCGACGCGGAAGCGGCGGGGCACACCCCGCCCGTCGACCCCGCGGAGGCCGCCGACGACCCGATGGCGTCCCTCTTCAGCGCCAGCGCGGCCCGGCTCCGCCGCCATCTGCCGCTGTTCATGCTGCTGGGCGCGGGCGTCGCCGTCCTCGCGCAGAGCCACATACTCGGCGGCGGCGAGGCCACCAGCTTCCTGATCGCCAAGGGCGACTACGCGGAGGCGGCGCAGGTCGACTTCTACCGGGTCTTCGGCTTCATCCCGCTGATCGCGACGACGGCGCTGGCGTCGGGGGCGTACGGCATCGCCGGCTTCACCTTCGTGTACCCCATCGGCTATCTGATGCCGAACCCGTACGTCGCGGCGCTCGCCGGTGCCGCGGTCTTCGCGATCGAGGTGCTGGCGCTGTCGTACATCGGCCGGTTCCTCGGCAAGCTGCCGACGGTGCGGGACTCCTCGGAGCACCTGCGGAGCGCGATCACCGACACGCTCCAGCTCGCCATCCTCTTCGGCTCGTTGATGGCCGCGAACGCCATGGGCGGCGGCCTCGGGATCCTCGTCGTCGGCGGGCTGTACCTGCTGAACGAGGCGATGGGGCGGCCGGTGGTCCGGATGGCCGCGGCGCCGGCCGCGGTGCTCGTCGGCGGCGTCGTGCTGAACGTCCTGTACTGGCTGGACCTGTTCACCCCGATCAAGAGCTGACGGCCGGCGGGCCCGGCGCGCGCCCACCCGCGCGCGCCGTGCCCGCCCCCGTACCAGCGGAAGCGGAACAGGAAGGACCCCCGCCCATGCGGCCCCATCGGACCGAGCAGTCCGCGCTCCTCCCCCACCTCCAGACGGTCACCGGCCCGCTCCCCCACCACGCGGTGACGGGCCCCGTCCTCGCCCACGAACACCTCGTCCTCGACCTCGACCGGGCCGGCGACCGCGCCGCCGTCCTCGACGCCGAGCGCCACGGCCCGGCCGTCGTCACCGAACTCACCCAGCTGCGGGAGGAGTACGGCCTCGGCCTGGTCGTCGAGCTGACCTGCCGCGGCATGGGTCGGGACGCCCCCGCCCTGGCCCGCGTCTCGCGCGCCGCCGGCGTGCCCGTCGTCGCGGCCACCGGCTGGTACTACGAGCCCTTCCACACCCCCGACGTCGTCGGCAGCAGCGTGGAGCACCTCACCGGCGTCCTCGTCCGGGAGGTCACCGACGGGATCGCCGGCACGGACGTGCGCCCCGGCGTCATCGGCGAGGTCGGCAGCCACGGCGAGCAGCCCAGCGAGCCGGAGGTCCGGGTGCTGCGCGCGGCGGCCCGCGCCGCCGTCACCACCGGCCTGTCGGTGGCCACCCACGCCCACCTCGGGCGCGGCGGGGCGGCGCAGCTCGACGTCCTCACCCGCGAGGGCCTGCCGCCGGAGCGGATCAGCATCGGCCACCAGGACCTGCTGGACGACCCGCGCGTCCACCGCGAGTTGGCGGCCAGCGGCGCGTACGTCGCCTTCGACACCGTCGGCAAGGAGGGCTACCAGTCGGACGCGACCCGACTGCGCCTGCTGCTCGCCCTGTTGGAGGCCGGCCACGCCGACCGGGCGCTGCTGAGCTGCGACGTCTCGCGCCACGGCTATCTGCGCACCGAGGGCGGCCAGGGGTACGGCCACCTCTTCACCGGCTTCCTGCCCGCGCTGCGGTCCGCCGGTGCCGACGACGACCTGCTGGACCTGCTGCTGCGCCGCAATCCCCTGCGCTTCCTCACGGGCGGCGCCGAACCCCCACCGGGACCGCACGCCCCACTCCCCGCGGAGACCACCCCATGACCACCGCCCCCGCCCTCCCCCGTACCCACCCGCTGTCGACGGTCGCGCTGCCCGACGCCGTCGCCCGCCAGTTCCGGCTGCTGGAGTGCACCGCCGCCCACTTCGAGGGGCCACAGTTGTTCCGCGCGGACGCAGGCGTCGTGCCCGGGCTCGGCCGACCGCACACCACCGCCCGCGTGGAGGCCGTCCTCGCGGACTTCTTCGGCGGCGAGGACGCCGCCCTGGTGCAGGGCGCCGGCACCGGCGCCATCCGCGGCGCGCTCCAGGCGACCGACCTGGGCGCCGGCCCGCTGTTGATCCACCGCGCGCCCGTGTACCGCACCACCGCCGCCACCCTGCGCGCCCTGCGCACCGACGTCGTCGAGGTCGACTTCAACGACCCGGCCGCGCTGCGCGCCGCGCTCGCCACCGGCCGGTTCCGCTGGGCGTACGTCCAGCACACCCGTCAGCGGCTGGCGGACTCGTACGACCCGGCCGACGTGATCGCCGCCTGCGTCGCCGCCGGGGTCCGCACGGTCGTGGACGACAACTACGCCGTGCTGCGCGTCCCGGCCTGCGGCGTCGAACTCGGCGCCGACGCCTCGGCGTTCTCCCTCTTCAAGCTGCACGGCCCGGAAGGCGTCGGGGTCGTCGTCGGCGCCCGCGACCTGGTGGAGCGCATCCGCGGCGACAACTACTCCGGCGGCGGCCAGGTCCAGGGCCACCAGGCGCTGGACGCCCTGCGCGCCCTGACCCACGTGCCCGTCATGTGGGCGATCCAGTCGCAGGTCGGCGCCGAGGTCGCGGAGCGCCTCACGGCCGGCGAGGTCCCCGGCGTCGCCGAGGTGCGGATCGCGAACGCGCAGGACCGCTGTCTGCTGGTGCGCCTGGACCGGCCCGGGGCGCGCGAACTGCCGGCGGTCGCCGCCACGTTGGGTGCGGCGCCGTATCCCGTCGGTTCGAACTCCCGGTACGAGATCGCGCCGCTGGTGTACCGGATGTCCAGCTCCGCCCTGGACGACGCGCCCGAACTCGCCGACTGGACCGTGCGCGTGAACCCCATGCGCGCGGGCGCGGACCAGGTGATCGACCTGCTGCGACGCTCCGTCGGCCTGCTGAACGACCCCCCGCACCCCAAGGACTGACCCGTGTTCCTCGACACCGTCATCGCCCGCAACCCCGAGCTGGTCGACGTCGCGGCCACCCTCCATGAACGGGGCGCGATCCCGCCCGACACGTACGTCGTCGACCGCGACGCCGTCGCCGCGAACGCCGCCCTGCTCGCCGCCGAGGCGGACCGGCTCGGCCTGACCCTGTGGTTCGTCGTCAAACAGCTCGGCCGCAACCCGGAGCTGATCCGGGCGATCGCCCGCCACATCCCCGCGTACGCCGCCATCGACGCCGGCGAGGCCCGCACCCTGCACGCCACCGGCGCCGCCCGCCCCGGCAACCTCGGCCACCTGGTGCAGATCCCGCACCGCGCCCTGCCCGAACTGCTGGCCTGGCGCCCGGAGACGGTCACCGTGTACGACGCGGCCAACGCGCGCGCCGTGTCGGACGCCGCCGTGGACCTCGGGCTCGTCCAGGACGTCCTCGTCCGCATCGAGAGCGCACCCGGCGCCGGCTACCCCGGGCAGGAGGGCGGCGTACCGCTTCCCGCACTGGACGCCTTCGCCGCCGAAGCCGAAGCGCTGCCCGGCATCCGCATCGCGGGCGTCACCGCCTTCCCCTGCCTGCTGTGCGACCCGACGACCGGCGCCCCGCACCCCACCCCCAATCTGACCCTGGCGATCCGGGCCCGGCAGGCACTGGCCGCCCGCGGCCACCACGGGCTGAAGCTCAGCGCCCCCAGCGCCACCTCCGTCGCCGCCCTGCCGCTGCTCGCCGAACACGGCGTCACCCACGCCGAACCGGGCCACGCGCTGACCGGCACGACCCCGCTGCACGCCGTCGATCCGCACCAGCCGGAGAAGCCGGCGTACGTGTACGTCACCGAGGTTGCCCACACCCTCGCCGACGGCCGCCCCGCCCTCTTCGGCGGCGGCTTCTACCCACGGGCCCGCATCGACAGCGCGCTGCTGCCGCGCACCGGCCAGCGGCTGCACGTCGCCGACGCGCCCGCCGAGAACATCGACTACTACCGGCTGCTCGACGCCCCGCCGCCGCAGGCGCCCGCGCCGCGGATCGGCGACACCGCGGTGCTCTCCTTCCGCACCCAGATCTTCGTCACCCGCTCGACGGTCGCCGTCGTCGCCGGACTGTCGTCCGGCGCACCGCGCCTGACCGGCCTGTACGACGCGCAGGGCCGCGCCCTGGAGACCCCGTGACGGTCATCGTGCTGGTCATCGACGGTTTCGGCATCGGCGCGATGCCGGACGCCGGCGCCCTGCGCCCCGGCGACGTCCGCGCCGACACCTGCGGCCACGTCCTGGACTCCCGCCCGTTGCGGCTGCCGGCGTTCGGCGCCCTCGGCCTCGGCCTGGTCCGCCCGCACGCCTCGCTGGCGTCGGCCACCCCGCTCGGCGTCCGCGTCGGCCGCGCCGCCCTCGGCTACGCCGGCGCCGACACGTACGCCGGTCACCAGACCATGATGGGCGCGGACTTCGGCCGCGTCGCGCTCGCCCGGCTCGCGGACCACGTACCGCAGGTCACCGCGGCGCTGACGGCCGCCGGCCACCGGGTCGCCGAGCCCCGCCCCGGGGTGCTCCTCGTCGACGGCCGCGTCCTCGTCCACGACAACCTGGAAGCGGATCCGGGCGTGAACTGGAACGCGTCCGGCCGGCTCGCGGACGTCTCCTTCGACGGCGTGCTGTCGGTGGCCCGCACCGTGCGCTCGATCGCCCCGGTCGCCCGGGTCATCGCCGTCGCCGGCCACTCCCCTGAGCCGCTGACGGCGTACGTACGGGACGGCGACGGCGGCACCGTCGGCCTGGACACGCCCGCGTCCGGCTTCTACCGCGGCGGCGACCTCGCCGTGCGCCACCTGGGCGCCCCGCTGGACCACACCCGCCAACTCCCCGACGTCGCCGCCCGCGCCGGCGTCCCCGTCACCCTGGTCGGCAAGGCCGCGGACATCCTGGCCTGCGACGCGGCGGTACGGCGCCCCGCGGTGGCGACCGCCGACGTCCTCGACCACACGGCGAAGGCCGCCCGGGAAGGCGGCCTTGTCGTCGCGAACGTCCAGGAGACCGACCTCGCCGGCCACCAGCAGGACACCGCCCGCTACGCCCGACTGCTGGAACAAGTCGACGCGGGCCTGGCCGAACTGATCCCGGCGCTGGCCCCCGGGGACCGGCTGATCGTCACCGGCGACCACGGCAACGACCCGACGATCGGCCACGCGTACCACACGCGCGAGTACGTCCCCGTCCTCGTCCACGCCCCGGAGTCCCGAGACGTCGAACTCCTTTCGGACGCACCGTCGTTGGCGGACGTGGGCGCAACGGCGGCGGTCGCCCTGGGCCTGAACCCCGGGGCGCTGGCCGCGGGCCGCGCGCTGTAGCCGGCGTGCTTCAGGCCGCCCGCCAGTACGTGCACCCGTCCCGATGCCGCCGCAGCTTCCCGGCCTCCACCAGGTCCCGCCGCAACAGCGCGTAGTCGTCGTACACGGCCGACAGCCGCTCGTTGACCTCCGCCTCCCCGTACTCGGCGTCCGCCTCGAACAGCGTCTCCGCGAGGTGCGTCAGCAACTGCTCCCGCCGCGCCGCCTTCCGCGGCATGGTGACCAGCCGCCCCTGGGAGAAGAGGTCCTGCACGTCGCGTCGTCGTGGTGTCTCGTCCATCCGGCGACCCTCCCCCGCCCGCCGCGATCAGGGCAACGCGTTTTCGGAGCCGCCCGCCCGTCGGCCGGGCGGCTCCGCCCTCACCTCAGGGAAGGACCCGCACCGACTGCGGCCCTCCGCCGTAGGCCAACGCACGGCCCGGAGCCAGGTCCGTCACCCTGGTGTTGCAGTTCGTACCGAGATAGACGCGTACCGTCTTGTTCGTCTCGTTGGACACCAGGCTGGCCCGGATCTGGAGGGTGAGGCAGACGTTGTCGGGTGGGTTGTCGATCCGGAACTCGTCACCGTCGATGTTGAAGTACCGAATCGCCCCGGTGGCGGCCTCAGCGCTGCCGGACAGTCCGGTGACCAACACGGCGACCATCCCGGCGGCGAGTCCGACCTTGCGCAGGCGAGCGAGTACGGGCATGAGGAGACCCCTTTCCTTCGCGGAAGCCCCCGCGACGTGACGCGGGGGCTTTGTCCGCAGAGTCCTCCCGCCCCGGCCGCGCCCAGAAGTGGTGCGGCACGCGAATACCTCGGGTGGGTGAAGTAGTCACGCAATCTCATTTCCCGGCATGCGCCCCAGGCCACGCGCGCGTGCGACGCGGAGCGGCGCGCAGCCGCCGCGCAGGGGGCGGGCCGGGCGGCGCCCGTCCGGCCTGGATGCGCACCGACGGGAAGCCCTGCGAACCGTCCCAACCGGTCGATGGCACCGCGCTCCGTGGGTAGGGTCCCGAGCATGCATCCCGTTCGCCGCACCGGACCGCGCCTCGCCCTTCGTGAGCTGGAACCCGGCGACGTGGAGGCGGTGTTCGCGATCTACGGCAGCCCCGAGGCGACCCACCACCTCAGCTTCGAGCCCCGCACCCGCGACCAGGTCGCGGCGATCGTGGCACGGTCCATGGCGTCCGCCCTCGCGGACCCGCGCTCCGAACACGCGCTCGCCGTCGTCGAGCGGGCGGGCGGCGACCTCGTCGGCTTCGGCCGGCTCGCCGCCGACCCGCACCAGCAGCGGGCCGCCACCTTCGGCTTCGCCCTTCGTCCGGACGTCTGGGGAAGGGGCTACGGAGTCGAGACCGTACGGCTCCTCCTCGGCTTCGGGTTCGAGGAGTTGGGACTGCACCGGGTCTGGGGTGCCCGTTCACCACGGAACGAGGCGTCCGCCGCGACGATGGCCGCCGCCGGGTTGGTGGAGGAGGGCCGGATCCGCGAACACGTCCACAAGGCCGGTAGCTGGCGGGACTCCGTCGTCCACGCCATGCTCGACCGCGAGTGGCGGGCCGCGGGGCGGGGGGTGTGAGCGCGCCCGCGCTCTGTGCCGGGGGTACGCCGGGTGTCGGTGCCGGTCATGGTGGGTGTGGGGTCTGCTTGCCGGCTTCAAGCCGGCGTTCGGTGAGGCGGTAGATCCCGAGGGGCGGGAAGAGTTCGACGCGTACCGGGTTGCCCTCGGTGGCGCAGGTGTCGCACAGCAGGTCCCGGACGCCGGGTGCGGTGCGGATCGTGGTGACGCGCTGGCGCCAGCACGCCTCGCACGTCGTGACGTCGGTCGCGGTCAGCCTGGCGGCGCCGGCGGGGGTCAGGGTCAGCATGTGGTGCTCCTCCAGGTGGGAGGCCCCGGCCCTGTCGCGGGGGATCGGAAACCAGGGCCGGGGCCGGTCGGACCCGTGTGCCAGCGCGATGGCCCCTTGCCCGTGCGCCGACACACGGAGATCAAACGCTGTGCCGCGGCTTACGCCCCGTGTACATGAGCAGCGTCCTGACGAACTCGGCCAAGAGCAGCAGCTCCTCATCAACGCGTACGCCGGGCTCGACCCCGATCGCCGCCTTCCGCGCACTCGCGACACAGGCCAGCACGTGCTGCCCGTACCACTCGCCGCTCAGACTGCGCGTACGCCTCAGCAGGTACGACCAGCATGGCGATGTGCGCCCGCAACCGATCCCGGAGCGCTTCAACAGCAGCGCTCGGCGGCCGGCTCAGACACACCGCACCCGCGAGACGTACGTCACGGGTCACGTCCACCAGACTCACGCGCGGGCTCACCGGACCCTCCGCGCACAGCGCGGGCAGGTGCACAGCGGGAACTTCATCGGCTCGGCCGGCACGTCCTTCCCCGCCACCACACAGACCTCACGCTCCACCGGCCACCGCGTCCCATCCACACCGACGCGATACACCCGCATCGTCATCGCGGGCACGGGTCCTCGATCGGGGCTCACTTGGTCAGTCACACCTGCACTCCTCTCCCTCCCGCTGAGCGGGGTGGAATGCAGTCAAGTCCCTGACGGCGGTTCCGGGGAGGACCCACGATGTAACCCCGTGTAGTCCTCCGTAACCCATGAATCGGGAGGAGCCTCATGACCGACTCAGGCCCGCCCCTCGCGGACCTCATCCGCCAGGCATGCGCAGACCGAGGCTGGGGCCCCTCCAAACTCGCCCGCGAACTGGGCGTCGCCGCTGGGCGGGGCCCGGGAGGCATGACCCGGCAGTACGCACGCAAGCTTCTCAGCGGAGACCGTGTTCCCGGCCCTCAGTGGCGGTCCACCGTGATCCGCGTACTGGAGCTGAACTTGCACAGGGCACCTATGGGAGAGCCCGCCGGCGTGCAGATCGATACGGTGGCCTCAGTGCTGGCTCTCGGGAGGAGTGACGTGGATCGTCGGAGCTTCCTGACCGTCTCGGGCGGCGCCCTCGCCTTCCTCGGAGTGCCGGACGCCGAAGCGATCACCCGCCGCGTCCACACCGCGTCCCCCGACGCCGTTCGAGTCGGGCAAGGGGAAGTCGCAGCCATCCAGACCATGGTGAAAGCACTGGGCGACAGCGCGGCCGAATACGGCGGAGGCCACGTGCGGAGCCTCGCCGTGCGGTACCTCACCGACAACGTCGGACCGTGGCTCCACGGCCAGTACACCGAGCCCATCGGGCGGGCACTGTACGCGGCAACGAGCCAACTCGTGCACCTCATCGGCTGGATGGCCAGCGACGAAGGCGCCGACTCCCACACTCAGGCTCTAGCACGGCACTACTACGCACACGCCTGCCGACTCGCCGACGAAGCCGGTGAACCCGAGCTGGCGGCAACGGCACTCCGCGGGATGGCCGTCCAGGCGATCGCCCTCGGCCCCCGACACCGAGCCGAAGCAGTCGCCCTGGCAGACCGGGCCATGGGGTACGCCCAACATCTCAGCGACCCGCGAGCAGTGGCCTACTACCAGTCGACCCTCGCCGACGCGGCTGCGCTTGACGGCGACCACCGCCGGGCGACCAACGTCCTGTCCGCGTCCCAAACGCAGATCGAGCGGACCGCCAGCGCTCCGGCCGGCGAGTCGTGGGCGTCGCACTTCTCCATCGGTCGATGGGCGCACGCCTCCGGGATGACCCTGGCCCGCATGGGCGACCTCGAAGGCGCACAGACCCAGCTCGATCAAGCGCTGTCCGTCCACGGGCTCAACCGACGCCGCACCCGCGCCAACGTGCTCGGCGACCTCGGTGAGATCCGCCTGAGACAGGGCGACTTCGACGGCGCGCTGGAGGCGTGGACGGAGTTCCTGGACTGCGCCGAGGGCATCAGATCCTCCCGGGTCCGCGACGCCGCGGAGGACATGCAGATCCGCCTGGCCAGGTACCCCGGGGACGCACACGCACGCGACCTCTCAGCCCGGGCCGGACGGCTACTCACCCTGTCGTGACGTCTCAATGACGGACGGACACCACAGTCGCTGCACCAGGGAGTCACCGCGTGAAGGACGACATGACCACTGTGACCCTCGGCGTCGTCGTACTGACCATGGGCGACCGCGAGTCCGAACTGCACGCCCTCCTGGAATCCGTGGCCGCGCAAGAAGGCGACCCCGCCACCGTCGTCGTACTCGGGCAGGGCACCAAGCTGCCCCGACTCCCCACCGGGACGCACGGCGTCGAACTCCCGGAGAACCTCGGCGTCCCCGGCCGCAACCGCGTCTGACTCGCCAAACGCCACCTACCCGCATTCCTGGTGCCCCTGTACCTGACCACATGGGCTGCGTACACCATCAAACAGAGCCACCACTGAGCGGGCTCACAGCATGGTGGGCCGGCTTCCTCGAAGGACTGCGCGTCCCCTGCCCACCCAGGAGACCCATCCAATGGCGCACGGTCTGGCGCGTGACCCGACTGGGACGACCACCAGTGATCTGACCCGCGCTCAGCCCGCACCGCGCAGGAGCTGTGCGCCTGCTCACGGCGCGGGTGCCCCGCTCACCCGCCGCTGGCAAGCCGTCGGCCCGACGTCGAGCAGGGCCCACACCCGGCGCCCGTCCGGCGCCGCGTCCGTGCCGCAAGAAAGCACGCCGTTGATGGTGCCAATGCGGCGAAGGACCGCGGCTTGGTCGTCGGCGGGGGTGCCGGCGCGGTGGCTGAGGGCTGCGATCGCCGCCACCGCGGCCTCGTCGGCGACGTGGACGCTGACGCGCCGGCCGCCGTCGGCAACGGCAGAACCGACGAGGAGCGTCACGACCGCGGCCACGCTGTCGCCGTCGGGTCGATAGCCCCAGTCCCGGAGGGTTTCCGCCACGCGCCGGACCGCCGTCGCGGTCACCCAGGCGCCGGTCTCGGCCGGGAGGCTGAAAGTGGAAGCTCTCCGGTTGCGGATCTGCATGCGCGGACGCGACCGCACGGCCGGGGGCGCCTGCTCGTCGGGGCGCGGCAGTTCAGGAGGGCGCTTCGGAGGCGGAGGCGTCCGCGGCGGGTACGTGGGCGGCAGCCTCGGGCCCTTTGCTTCCATGCGCATCACCTTCGAGCGGCGCTCGGCCGGGCGCAATCCTCCGCACGGGTACCGTCGAGCACCGGAGTTCGACCGGGCCTTCCTCGAACGGGGGACCACGGGCGCCGTGGGTAGGTCCCGGGCATGCAGACCATCCACCGGTCCGGTCCGGCCCCGCCTCGCCCTGCGCGAGCTGCAACCCGACGACGTGAACGGGGTGTTCGCGATCTACGGGAGTCCCGAGGCGACCTTGCACGTCAGCTTCGAGCCGCGCAGCCGCGAGCAGGTCGGGGCGATCGTGGCGCGGTCCATCGCGTCGGCGTCCGCCGACCCACGGAGCGAGTACGCGCTCGGCGTCGTCGAGAAGGAGGGCGGCGGGCTCGTCGGGTTCGGGCGGCTCGCCGCCGACCCGCACCAGCAGCGGGGCGCCACGTTCGGGTTCGCCCTGCACCCGGACGTGTGGGGCCGGGGGCGGATCGGGGAGCACGTGCACAAGGGCGGTCGCTGGCGGGACTCCGTCGTCCACGCCGTGCTCGACCGCGAGTGGGAGCGGGCCGTGCAGGGGCGGTGAGCGTCAGCTGGGAACGACGCGCGGCGGCGGAGCCGCCGCGTGCAGAAGGGTCGGGGGACGGAGTCCCCCGACCCCCACGGGGCGGGCGGGAAGGGCCCGCGCCACGGGGGCCTCGGCAGCGGAGCCGCCGCGCAAAGCCGAAGCCCCAGCAGCGGCTCTTACACCGTCACCAGCTTGCGCACCCGCTCCGCGCCCACCGCCAGCAGCAGCGTCGGCAGGCGCGGGCCCGTCTCCCGCGTCACCAGCAGCCGGTACAGCAGCGCGAAGAACTCGCGCTGGGCCACCTTCAGCTCCGGCGTCGGCTTCGCCTCCGGATCCAGGCCGGCCATGACCTTCGGGACGCCGTACACCAGGGTCGTCAGGCCCTCCAGGGACCAGTGGGTGTCCAGGCCGTCCAGCAGCAGCCGCAGGGACTCACGGCCCTCGTCGTCCAGGGACGACAGCAGGTCCTTGTCCGGCTCGTCGCGCACGACCGTGCGCGCGTCCGCCGGGACCTGGGTGGTGATCCAGTTCTCCGCGCGGTCCAGCCGGGGCCGGACCTCGTCCAGCGAGGCGACCGGGTTCGCCGGGTCCAGCTCGCTGAGGATGCGGATCGTCTGCTCGTCGTGGCCGCCGGTGATGTCGACGACGGACGCCAGCGTCCGGTACGGCATCGGCCGCGGCGTGGTCGGCAGCTCGCCGGCCGCGGTGCGCACCGCGCGCCCGTACGCCGCCGCGTCCGCCGGCAGCACGGACCCGTCGGCCACCTTCGCGCCGAGCTTGTCCCACTCGTCGTACAGCCGCTGGATCTCCTGGTCGAAGGCGATCTTGAACGCCTGGTTCGGGCGGCGCCGCGCGTACAGCCAGCGCAGCAGCGGCGCCTCCATGATCTTCAGCGCGTCGCCCGGGGTCGGCACGCCGCCCTTGGAGGACGACATCTTCGCCATGCCGCTGATGCCCACGAAGGCGTACATCGGGCCGATGGGCCGCTCGCCGCCGAAGATCGGGCAGATGAACTCGCCGACCTGGAAGGAGGAGCCGGGCGAGGAGTGGTCGACGCCGGAGGGCTCGAAGACGACGCCCTCGTACGCCCAGCGCATCGGCCAGTCGACCTTCCACACCAGCTTGCCGCGGTCGAACTCGCTCAGCCGCACCGTTTCGGTGAAGCCGCACGCGCCGCACCGGTACGTCAGCTCGGTGGTCTCGTCGTCGTACCCGGTGACCACGGTCAGGTCGCGCCCGCAGCCGCCGCAGTACGGCTTGTACGGGAAGTAGCCGGCCGAACCCGTTCCGTCGTCCTCGGCGGCGGCGCCGGAGCCCTCCGCCGCCTCCAGCTCCGCCTCGTCGACCGGCTTCTGCGACTGCTTCTGCTTCGCGGGCGCCTTCTTCGTGCGGTAGCGGCCGAGGATCTCGTCGATGTCGGCGCGGTGCTTCATCGCGTGCAGCACCTGCTGGCGGTACGCGCCGGAGGTGTACATCTCGGTCTGGCTGATGCCCTCGAACTCGACGCCCAGCTCCGCGAGGGACTCGACCAGCGCCGCCTTGAAGTGCTCGGCCCAGTTCGGGTACGGGGAGCCCTCGGGCGCCAGCACCGACGTCAGGGGGCGGCCGATGTGCTCGGCCCACGCCTCCGGGTCGACGCCGGGCACGCCGGCGGGCACCTTGCGGTAGCGGTCGTAGTCGTCCCAGGAGATCAGGTGCCGCACCTCGTACCCGCGGCGCCGGATCTCGTCCGCGACCAGGTGCGGGGTCATGACCTCGCGGAGATTGCCCAGGTGGACGGGGCCGGATGGGGAGATGCCGGACGCGACGACGATCCGTTTGCCCGGCGCACGCCGCTCCGACTCCGCGATGACCTCGTCTGCGAAACGGGAGACCCAGTCGGTCTCGGTGCTGCTCTGAGCCACGGTCGGCACGTCCTTCTTCCTCGTTCGGATCACACCATTGTCCCAGACGGAAGGTCCCCCTCCGGGGTTGCCTGGCGCAAGCCGATAACGCACCCCGTCACGGAGCGCCGGTTAACCGGCGGAAAGGGCGCCCCTGCCCGTGGGACACTTGACGACCGGAACACCATCCGTCCGGATCCGCTCGAATCCCAGTCCGCTCGAATCCCAGAAACGGCAATTCCATGGCCTCGGTCCCCTCCCTCGCGTCGAATGTGCAGCAGCGCCTCGCGGACGCCCTCACGGCAGCCCTGCCGGAGGCCGGTTCCGCAGACCCGCTGCTGCGACGTAGCGACCGGGCCGACTTCCAGGCCAACGGGATCCTGGCGCTCGCCAAGCAGCTCAAGGGCAATCCGCGGGACCTGGCGATGCGGGTCGTGGCCGCACTGCCGGTCGACGGCGGCGACCTGCTGCGGGAGGTCGAGGTCTCCGGCCCCGGCTTCCTGAACATCACCGTCTCGGACGCCGCGATCGTACGGACCCTGGCCGCGCGCGCCGCCGACGACCGCCTCGGCGTCCCCCACGCGCCCGCCCCGGGCACCACGGTGATCGACTACGCACAGCCGAACGTCGCCAAGGAGATGCACGTCGGCCATCTGCGCTCGGCCGTGATCGGCGCGGCGATGGTCGAGATCCTGGAGTTCACCGGCGAGCAGGTGGTCCGGCGCCACCACATCGGCGACTGGGGCACCCAGTTCGGCATGCTCATCCAGTACCTGCTGGAGCACCCGCACGAGCTGGACCACGAGCACGCCGAGGGCGAGCAGGCCGGCGAAGAGGCGATGTCCTCGCTGAACCGGCTGTACAAGGCGTCCCGGAAGCTCTTCGACGCCGACGAGGAGTTCAAGGCGCGCTCGCGGGACCGGGTCGTGGCCCTCCAGTCCGGTGACCCCGAGACCCTGGCGCTGTGGCAGCGGTTCGTCGACGAGTCGAAGATCTACTTCTACTCCGTCTTCGACAAGCTGGACATGGAGATCCAGGACCCCGACATCGTCGGCGAGTCCGGCTACAACGACATGCTGGCGGAGACCTGCCGGATCCTGGAGGAGACCGGGGTCGCGGTCCGCTCGGACGGCGCGCTGTGCGTGTTCTTCGACGACGTGAAGGGCCCTGACGGCAACCCCACGCCGCTGATCGTGCAGAAGGCGAACGGCGGCTTCGGCTACGCGGCGACCGACCTGTCCGCGATCCGCGACCGGGTGCAGAAGCTGGGCGCGTCCACCCTGCTGTACGTGGTCGACGCCCGCCAGGCGCTGCACTTCAAGATGGTCTTCGAGACGGCCCGCCGGGCCGGCTGGCTGAACGACGAGGTGACCGCCGTCCAGCTCGCCTTCGGCACGGTGCTGGGCGCCGACGGCAAGCCGTTCAAGACCCGGGAGGGCGAGACCGTCCGGCTGGTGGACCTGCTGGACGAGGCCGTCGAGCGCGCCACGGCCGTGGTGCGGGAGAAGGCCGAGAAGGTCGGGCTGAGCGAGCAGGAGATCGGCGAGAACGGCCGGTACGTCGGCATCGGCGCGATCAAGTACGCCGACCTGTCGACGTCCGCCGTGCGGGACTACAAGTTCGACCTGGACCAGATGGTCTCGCTGAACGGCGACACGTCCGTGTACCTCCAGTACGCGTACGCCCGGATCCGCTCCATCCTGCGCAAGGCGGGCGAGGTCCGGCCGGTCGCGCACCCGGAGCTGGAGCTGCACCCGGCCGAGCGGGCGCTGGGGCTGCACCTGGACCAGTTCGGCGAGGTGATCGCCGAGGTCGCCGCCTCGTACGAGCCGCACAAGCTGGCCGCGTACCTGTACCAGCTCGCCTCGCACCTGACGACGTTCTACGACAAGTGCCAGGTCCTCAGCTCCGAGAACCCCCCGGAGCTGGTGGAGAACCGCCTCTTCCTGGTCGACCTGACCGGCCGCACGCTCCACCAGGGCATGGCCCTCCTGGGCATCCGCACCCCCGAACGCCTCTAGGCGCCCTGCGTCTGCCGCGGTTCCCGCGGGGTGCGTTGGTCTCCGCGGCCCGGTGGTGGGCTTGTCGCGCAGTTCCCCGCGCCCCTAAATACCTCCGCCTCGGCCCGCAGACAAAGGCGGAGGGCCCGCCGGATTGCGTGGGGCTACGCAGCCAGCGACCTGCCGTGAGGGGTGAACGCCGCTGTCGCCGCGTGGTGGGCGACGGTGCGGACGTCGGCGTCGCTGAGGCCGGCCTCAACCGCCGCCTTGTGGTACTCCGCAGACGTACGCGTCGCGCTGACCGTCGGGTTGTCGGTGTTGAGGGTGACCGGCACGCCGGACCTCAGGAGCAGCCGGACGGGGTGCTCGCGCAGGCTGGGGGCCGCCCGGGTGTGGACGTTGCTGGTGAGGGCGAGTTCGAGAGTGACGCCGTCCTCCGCGAGCTTCCGCATCAGCGCGGGGTCCTCCGCGGAGCGGACCCCGTGGCCGATGCGGTCGGGGCGGAGCGCGGTCAGCGCCGCCCAGACGCTCTCCGGTCCGGCGGCCTCGCCTCCGTGGATGGTGACGTGCAGCCCCGCGTCCCGGGCGCGGGCGAACGCGGGGGCGAACAGGTCGGGCGGGTAGCCCGCCTCGTCACCCGCGAGGTCGACGCCGCAGAAGTGGTGTGCCCGGCTGAGGATGCTGTCCATCTGGCTCCCCGCGGAGTCCGGGCCGAGGTCGCGCACGAGGATCCCGATGAGGCCCACGGGCAGGCCGAAGTCGGCGGAGGCCCGGCGAATCGCCTCCGACACCACGTCGATGACGTCGACGGGGTCGAGCCCGGTCTGGCTGTGGATGAACCAGGGGCTGAAGCGGAGTTCGACGTAGTCGAGGCCGTCGTTGAAGCAGTCCTCGACGGCCTGACGGGAGATCAGCGCCCAGTCCTCCAGCGCGCGTGCGGTGGAGCAGGCGACGTCGATGTGGCGCAGGTAGTCCAGCAGACCGGTCGTTGCCGACGGGTCGGTGACGACGACCCGGCCCAACGGGCGCTGCTCGGCGGCGAGCCAGTGGTCGTGCCGTCGGGCGAGGTCCAGGGCGGTGGAGGGGCGGATGGAGCCCTCCAGATGACGGTGCAGGTCGATCAGGGTCATGTGGGTGTCCTCTTGCTCTTGAAGAGTGTGGTTCTCGAAGCGTGTTGGTGTCGAAGCCCGTGATGCCGCGGGAGCGTCAGCGCCGTCCGCTGCGGTCCGAGCCGCTCAACAGGTCCACCAGGTCGGACGCGATGCGCTGCTCGATGTGCGTCGGGACGGACTGGACCCCGGCGGCCAGGTCACCGGTGCACACCGCGGCGAGGCTGCGCGCCTGGAGGGTCAGCCCCAGGTCCATGGCCTGGATGGGGTTGCCGTTCGCCGCGGTGAGGTTGAGCATCCGGCCGTCGTCCAGCAGGACGACCTCGCGGCCGTCGGCCAGCACGTGTCCGCGCCGCCGGGACGTGTCCCCGTACTCGACCGTGCGCAGCGTGCTCGCCGTCAGGGCGTCGCGGTCCAGCTCCCACGGGAAGTGGCCGACGCCCGCCAGGACGGTGCCGTCGGGCAGGGCGTCGAGCTCGGCGGTGCCGATCACCCCGGGATGGCCGGTCGCCATGAAGACGACCTGGGCGTCGGAGACGACATCGACGGACGAGCCCACGCGATGGCCGCTCATGATCGCGTGCAGCGCCCTGATGGGGTCGATCTCGCAGACCGCGACCCGGGCGCCCAGGTGGGCGAGGGTGTCGGCGACGCCCTTGCCGCACGGCCCGTAGCCGAACACGGCGGCGCGCACGCCCGGGATCATCAGGTTGGCCGCGTTCATCAGCCCCTGCACCACGGTCTGGCCGACCCCGAACTCGTTCTCCACCAGGAGTTTCAGCGCGGAGTCGTTGATCACCACGATGGGTTTGCCGGTCTGGTCGGGGCTCTGGCGCAACCGCAGTCCGCCCGTCGTGGTCTCCTCGGTGCCGCCGGCGTATCCGGCGGGGGCTCCGGTCGCGGCGAGGGCCAGGGTCAGGTCGCCGCCGTTGTCCAGCGTCAGGTCGGGGTCGCACGCCAGGACGTCGGCGATGTTCCGTGCGTGGTCGGCTTCGTCGTCGCCGCGCCGGCCGAAGACGGCCACGCCCTCGCCGCGCAGGGCGTCGGCCACGTCGTCGTGGGTCGTTCCGGGCGAGCCGGTGAGGGAGATCCGGGTGCCGGCTCGTGCGAGCAGCGTCACGAGGGCGGCCGTTTTGGGCTCGATGTGCAGGCACATGGCCAGCCGTTTGCCGGCGAGCACCGGCGCCAGTTCCTCGACGGCCCGTGCCGTCAGCGGCATGTGCTTGATGGCCCAGTTGACGTCGGGGTGGGGCAGACGGAGATCCGCCCCGGAAGGGGTTCCGGGCATGACGGAAGGTCCTCATTTTCGGGTGACAGCGGGCGCGTGGCCGACGGATGCCCGGTGTGGTCGCAGGCGGAAGCGGCCGGCCACGGCAGGGATGAGGAGGAAGGGCCCGCTCAGCGGGCGCGGCTGCTGTCAGCCGTAGAAGTCACACCGGTAGGAGTGGTCGCCGAAGACCGGCACCACTACCTCACTCCGATGAAGGGACATGCGGCCAAGGTAACCGGTGGGCGTGCCGGAGGGAAGATCCGGACCGGGATCCCCGGACGACGAGGGCCCGGGCCTCCCCCACGGGGGAGGCCCGGGCCCTGCGCGTGTCCGGGCTCAGCCCACCGGGCCGAGCTTCGTCCACGGGTTCTTCGGATCGGCCGCGTCCGGCCGGTTGCCCTTCGTCCAGAACTTCGCCCGCCAGTAGGAGCCGCCGTACGAGACGACGGTACGGGTGGCTCCGCTCGGGTCGCCGGCGACGAGCTTGCTGCCGGCCGTGGCGGCGCTGTTCCTCGGCTCCAGGACGTGCCCGTTCGCGGCGAGCAGCCCGTGGGGCTTGCCGTCGGCGGGGATGCCGGCGACCGGCGCGCCCTTGTCGTCGGTGAACCGCCACGACTGGCCCGTACTGCCGTCGCAGTCCTTCACGGACAGCTCGGCGAGCCGGCTGTCGGCGCCCAGGCACTGGGCGCGTCCGCCGCTGGCGGAGGTGATGGTGAAGCGGCCGGTGGCGCCGTCGGGGGCGATGTTCCACACCTGGTTCCTGTTGCCGTCCTGCGAGCCGACCAGGTGGGAGGTGGTCCAGGTGCCGGGGCGGTCGAGCACCAGGGAGCTGTTGACGTCCTGGACCTTCCAGCCGCCGTCGACCTTCCACAACTGGAAGGGCGCCCACGCCGGGTTGTACGTGCGCGCCGCGTCCCACGCCTCCGCCCGGCAGGCGGGTCCGCCGCCGGCCGTCGGGGGCTCGACGGTCTCGGTGCCCTTGCGGCGGTCCTGGGTGAGGCCGTACGTGGCGTCCCCGATCTTCATCGTGAAGTTCGCGGGCCCGGTGACCGGCAGGAAGTACTTGAGCCCGATGTCCCGGGTGCCGCCCGCCGGCACGCCCTCGCAGTAGCCGAGCTTGAGGGTGACCCGGTGGAAGTCACCCTTCAGGCCGCCCGCGTTGGGCCCGGTGTGGCCGGGCTTGACGGCGTCCTTCAGCTCCTGCCAGGTGTCGTCCTTCAGCAGCGGCGGGGCGCTGGTCGGGATGTCGAAGGACAGCTCGGTACCGGCCGGCAGGGGCTTGCCGCTGTTGTTGGTGATCCGCAGCTTGGGCTGCTGCGGCCACAGGTCCTTCTCGCCGGTCGGGTAGTCGGCGAACTCCACCGACACGTCCACGACCTGTGCGGGCGGTTTGACGGCACCGGCCCGCTCGTTGGCGTAGCCGCCGGCGCCGCTGAGGCCGCTGGAGATCCGGGTGGTCAGGTCGTGGCCCATGCCGTACGTGCCGTCGGGCCCGCGCGTCAGGTCGCCGCCCAGCTCCCACATCATCACGCCGCCGATGCCCCGCTCCCGTACGTAGCGCACCTTGGCGTCCACGGTCTGCTCGTCCTCGGCGGTGAGGAACACCTTCTTCTCCGCGTTCCACAGCCAGCTCGCGCCGAGCGCCGCGCTGTGCTTGCGCTGGTAGGTCCCGGTGAGCCGGTTCGCCGGCTGGTCGGGGTCGAGGCCGTACGCGCCCAGGTAGCGGGGCGCGGTGCCGTTCTGGAGGTTGCGGGCGTGCCACAGCGGGTTGGAGCCGGCGGCGACCTCGCGGCCCCGGCTGGTGTCGTGCCAGAGGTTGTCGATGCCGACGGCGCCGTTGCCGCAGGGGCTGCGGGTGCCGGTGCCGGGCTGGCACTGCCCCTGGTCGGGCAGCGGCGCGGTGCCCCACAGCCCGTCGGTACCGCCCTGCACGTCGCGCCAGCCGCGGGTGTAGTACGGGACGCCGAGGTTGATCCGGCCGGGCTGGAGCGCGCCCCGGTAGTAGTGGTAGGCCCAGTCGACGTTGAAGTAGCCCGTCCTGCCGTACTCGGGGTTCTTCGCGTCGTCGTACACGCCGGCGGCGGCGAGTTCGGCGTCCTTGCCGTCGTCGTACAGCGGTGCCTGCGGGCCGACGTACTGGTTCCAGGAGCCGTGCAGGTCGTACGTCATGACGTTGACGAAGTCCTGGTAGGCGAGGGCCACCCCGCCGTCGTGGCCGCGGACCAGGTGGCCGGAGGCGGACGCGGCGGACGTCAGCAGGTAGTACCGGCCGCGGGCGTCGCCGGCGCGGTCCAGCTTCTCGCGCAGGGTCTTCATCAGCGCGTTGTAGCCGGCCTGGAGGCCCTTGCGGCGCGGGTTGGCGAGCGCCCAGTCGTCCGGGTTGCCGCTGTCGGGCATCGCCGTGGGGTACTCGTAGTCGATGTCGACGCCGTCGAAGGCGGCCCCGTAGCGGTCGAGGAAGGCCACGACGGAGTCGGCGAAGGTGTCGATGCCGGCCTGGTTCACGCTGCCGTCGGCGTTCGTCGTCATGGCGTAGAAGCCCTTGGTGTCGGACCAACCGCCCACCGCGATCAGCGGTTTCACCTGCGGATGCCGCTTCTTGTACTTGGCCAGCTGGTTGAAGTGGCCCTTGTACGGCAGCCCGGGGTCCATCTCGGCGCCGTCGACGCCCGGCCAGGTCAGGCCGGTGGCGGGGTTGTTCGCGGCCCCTTCGTCCCCGACGGAGATCCGGTCGCCCTCGACGCGCGCGAAGGCGTAGTTGATGTGGGTGACCTTCGACCAGGGGATGTTCTTGACCAGGTAGCGCGGTTTGCCGTCGGTGCCGTTGCGGGTGGCGTTGAAGTAGCCGACCACGCGCCGGTCGGTGCCGTTGCCACCCAGCCACTCGCGGCCGTCGGCGCCGTACACGTCGCAGTAGCGGGCGTCGGTGCCGGCGGTGGGGGTCATGCCTTCGGGGCGGCACCCGGCGTGCGGGACGCCGGCGGCCGGCTTGGGGCCGCGGCGGTCGGGCGCGGTGTCGAAGGGGTCGCCGACGGGGGCGGCCGGGTCGGGCTGTTGCCCGTCGCCGGGCGCGGGCTGCGCCTGGTACCAGTACGCGTTCATCTTCTGGATCTGCGGGAAGAGGTCCCCGTCCTTGTACTGGTCGACGGCGACGAAGTTCGGCTTGCGGCGGGCGGCCGTGGTGCACACGCCTTCGGCGCGCTGCGTCATCTTCTGGTTGTCGGTGGTGTACGTCGGGGCCATCGGCACGTCGCGGAAGTGGTTCATGAAGAACAGCGGCCGGAAGTTCCCCGAAGGACGGGTGCCCAGCGGGCGCTCGCTCCAGCGCGAGTAGCAGGCCCAGTCGGAGTTGCCGAGCCCGAGCCCCATGCTCCAGTGGTTCTCCACCCGCCAGCGCTTGTCGGCGAGGAAGCCGATGGCCTCACGGTTGTTCTCCTTGGCGACCTGTCCGGAGAAGACCAGCAGCCGCTTGTTCTTCGCGACCATGTCCTTCAGCAGCGGCCAGCCGTTGACGTGGACGTTCCAGCCCTGTTTGAGGGCGGGGTCGGCGACGACGGCGTCGTCCGGGACGAACAGCAGGTCACGGATGCCCGGCACCAGGTCGAGGCCGTGCTTGGTGTAGTCGTCGTTCGTCAGGGAGCCCTGGTCCTCGATGAAGATCGAAACGATCTCGCCGGGGTTGGCGTCCAGGAACTCCTTCACCGTCTTCAGCATGCCGTCGAGGGTGTTGGTCGGGGTGACCACGCCGCCGCAGCCGCCGCCGTGGCACAGCGGAATGCGCCCGTCGACGACGGTCCTGTTGACGTCCGGCATCAGCGCCCGCACGCCGTCGGCGAGTTGGCGCTTCATCGAGTGCGGCTGGTTGGGCGCGAGGGTGTCGTACCCGTCCTCGGTGTTGATCATCGCGTTGTGCGCGGTCAGGTACGTCATGTGCTCCAGCGTCCGCCGGTCCTTCGGCGGCACGGGCTGGCGCGGCCAGTCGACGGGGGTGAAGAGCCAGGTGGCGGGGTCCGTGCCCGAAGCACCCAGGGCGAGGTCGGCGACCTTGTTGCTCTTGCTGATCGGCTTGGTGCTGGTCAGATGGCGGTCGGCGCCCGGCTCCTTGATCCAGTGGCCGTCGCCGCCGACGGAGCGCACGTCCCAGACCGCGCCCGCGCCGGCGCAGTCGCCCGCAACCAGTTCGGGCTCCCGCACCAGGCAGTTCGACGGCAGTTCCGTGTTGCGCAGCCGGTGGCCGCCGGAGACCTCCTCCAGGGTCCAGGACTGGTGCCGGTCGTCCCCCTGGGGCGCCGCGCTCTCGATCGGCCAGGCGCCCAACGACGCCTTGGTGATGCCCAACTGGCCGCCGTTGTGGACGTTCTGGATGCGGACGGCCTTGCCGACGGGGAGGGCGGCGGCGGCCGGCTCGGGCGGAGCGGGGGCGGCCGAGGCCGCACCCGCTCCCGCCGCACCCGTCTCGACGAGGAGCGCGGCGGCGAGCAGCAGCCCGCGCCATCGGTGCCGGGCGCGCTGCCCGCGTGCCGTGCGTCTGTCGCGTCTTGGTCGCTGGTGCGTCACGTCGTGACGTCTCCTTCACCGGTTCGTGGCCGGTGCGCCCCGGTTCGGGGCGCACCCGCCCGAACGGTGCGTCAAAGACGTCTGCGACGGATCAACGACCGATCAACGCGCGCGCATCAGGGCTCAGCCCAGCGGGTACGAAGTGCGCCCGGACGCGTCGTCGATCTCGTGGTGCGCCTTCTGCAGGAGCTGCGACGCGATGTCCATCAGCGCGCGGGCGCCGGCGATCTCCTCGCCGACCCGCAGCTGCGGCGAGTCCGTGGGATGGCGTTGCGCATGGCCGTGCCCGCGGACCTCCGTACCGTCACTGAGCCGCACCATCGCGGCGGCCCGGGTGCGGTCGCCGTCCTCCCGGAACTCCATCTCGACGTGCCATCCGACGAGTGTCTGCATGGCGGATCACCTCCAGCGGTCCCACCTCCAGGGTGCGCCGCGGGCGCCGGATGCGCACCCTGTTACCCACCTTCCGGTAAGTACCTCACTTAAAAGTCCGTACTTGTGAAGGTTTGAACCACCCCAGAGGATGAAGGTCGCCGGCCGGAACTTGATCACCCCTTCCTTTCCAAGGAGCACCTCCATGTCTGCGTCTCCCACGCCCACGTCCCCGAAGCCCGCCGTGTCCGTCCTCGGCCTCGGCATGATGGGCACGGCGCTGGCCGCCGCGTTCCTGGATGCCGGCCACCCGGTCACCGTGTGGAACCGCACCGCGGCCAAGACGGGCCCGCTGGTCGCCCAGGGCGCCACCCCGGCCGCGACCCCCGCCGACGCGATCGCCGCCAGCGAGCTGGTCGTCTTCTGCCTGATGGTGAACGACAACGTCCGCGAGGTCCTGGACACGGCGCCGGAGCTGCTCAAGGGCCGTACGGTCGCCAACCTCACCAACGGCACCCCGGCGCAGTCCCGCGAGCTGGCCGCCTGGGCCGCGGTGCACGGCGTGCGCTATCTGGACGGCGGCATCATGGCCGTGCCCCAGATGATCGCCGGCCCGCACGCGTACGTCTTCTACAGCGGTGACAAGGAGGCGTTCGCCGAGCACGAGGAGACCTTCCGGGTCCTGGGCGGCGCCCGGTACGTGGGCGAGGACGCCGGCTTCGCGTCGCTGTACGACTTCGCCTTGCTGATCGGCATGTACGGGATGAACATCGGCGTGCTGCACTCGCTGGCGCTGGCCCGCTCGGCCGGCATCCCGGCGAAGGACATCGCGGGTCCGGTGCAGGAGTGGGTCACGGCGATGGCGGGCGCGCTGCCCACCTGGGCCGAGGAACTGGACTCCGGCGAGCACGTCACCAACGTCTCCAGCATCGCGGTCAACCACGCCGCACTGCCGAACCTGATGAACACCCTGGCCGGCCAGGGCGTCTCCACGGAGTTCTTCCAGCCGCTGACGGCGCTGCTGGAGGAGGCGATGGCCGCGGGCCACAGCGCGGACAGCCAGTCCCGGCTGGCCGTGCTGCTCTCCGCGAACGGATGATTCCAGGCACCAACCTGTCTGCTGACCCCTCGAACGGGGAGCGGGGACCGCTCGACGCGGCCCCCGCTCCCCGTTTTTCCGACCGTCAACCCACCCGTTCCATAGGTGAGTTGACGGACCAAATGCACAACCGCGATCCCCTCGGACAATCACCGTCATCGAATGGTCTATACCTTGACGCGGGCGGGACAACACGGTTCAGTGTGAGCACCACCCCCCACCACGGCAGCCCAGGACACCCCCCACGAGCCCCCACGCTCCGCTCCGGGCCCCGCCGTTGACGCACGAAGGAGGACTCGTGCTCACACTGCGCACGCGAGAGCGCGTCAAGGCACTCGTCGTTGCCCTCGCCGCAGCCACCGGACTCGCCGCGGCGAGTCTCGTGCCGACCGCGTCCCCCGCAGCGGCTGCGGACGAGAAGTGCACCAACGCCCCCAACTGGCAGCAAGGCGCGTCGTACTCCGCCGGCAACGTTGTCAAGTACCGGGACGGGAAGTACTACATCGCGGAACACGACAACCCGGGATACGACCCCACCGTGAGCACCTGGTACTGGGACCCGTACAACTGCAACGGCGGCGGCACCCCGAACCCGGGTGACTTCGTCGTGAGCGAGGCCCAGTTCAACCAGATGTTCCCGAACCGGAACTCGTTCTACACGTACTCCGGCCTGAAGGCCGCGCTCAGCGCCTACCCGGGCTTCGCGAACACCGGCAGCGCCACGGTGAAGAAGCAGGAGGCCGCGGCGTTCCTCGCGAACGTCAGCCACGAGACCGGCGGCCTGGTCCACATCGTGGAGCAGAACCAGGCCAACTACCCGCACTACTGCGACCGGACGCAGCCCTACGGCTGCCCGGCCGGCCAGGCGGCGTACTACGGGCGCGGGCCGATCCAGCTCAGCTGGAACTTCAACTACAAGGCCGCGGGCGACGCCCTGGGCATCGACCTGCTGAACAACCCCTGGCAGGTCCAGAACAACGCGGCCGTGGCCTGGAAGACGGCCCTGTGGTACTGGAACACCCAGAGCGGACCGGGCACGATGACGGGCCACTCCGCGATGGTGAACCAGCGCGGCTTCGGCGAGACGATCCGCTCCATCAACGGCACGCTGGAGTGCAACGGCGGCAACCCGGCACAGGTCCAGAGCCGGGTGAACAAGTACACCCAGTTCACCGGGATCCTCGGGGTGCCGACCGGTAGCAACCTGTACTGCTGAGTGAGGCAGCGGCGGCCAGCCGCCGCACGCCACCACGAACGCCGCGGGCCGGGGACGATCTCCCCGGCCCGCGGTGCGCGTGCACCCGCCCTTCGCCCGCGGTCAGCGGAAGTCGGCCGCGTGGTCCCGCGCCCACTCGGCGAAGGTGCGCCCCGGCTCGCCGATGGCGTCCTTCAGGCTGGTGAGCTCCCCGTAGCCGGAGATGTCGAACTCCGCCGCGTCGGCATCCACCGGCTGGCCGTCGTAGTCGGTGAAGCCGAGCATGAAGTCCGCCACCTCGGGCGGGAAGCCGCCCTCCGTGACGTAGCGCTCCCGCGCCTCCTCCCGGCCCACCTCCACCAGCGCGACCTCCTCGCCGAGCGCCGCCGCGATGGCCGCCGCCTGCTCCCGCCGGCTGATCGTCTCGGGGCCGTGCAGGGTGTACGCCGCGCCCGCGTGGCCGTCCTCCAGCAGTGCGGCGACCGCCACGTCCGCGATGTCGCGCTCGTGCACCGGCGCCCAGGCGGAGTCCGGGAAGGGCTCCCGCACCAGCCGCTCCGCCCGGACGGACGCCCCCCACAGCGCGATCTTGTTGCCCATGAACTCGCCCGGGCGCACATGCGTCCACTCAAGACCCGACTCCTCCACCGCGCGCTCCACCGGAGCGTGGTGGGTGGTGTCGGAGCCGTCCGCCGCGGCGGCGGAGGACAGCACGACGACGCGCCGCACCCCCGCCTCCTTCGCCAGGGCCACGACCTCGCCCACCGTGTCCGGGTGCGGGAAGAGGTACATCCGCCCCACCCCCGCCAGCGCCGGCCGCAGCGTCTCGGGCCGCGCCAGGTCGCCCGCCGCCACCTCCACGGCGTCGGGGAAGTCGGCCGCGGCCGGGTTCCGGGTCAACACCCGTACCTCCGCGCCGCGTTCCAGCAGCGCCCGCGTGACGTTCCGCCCCACGCTGCCGGTCGCCCCGGTCACCAGGATCTTCATGCCTCGCCCCTCCAAGCCGTCGTCGTACGCCGTACGCCATTGAGAGTACACCGTACGCACAGGGGTGGGGCGGGGCCGCCACGGGCCCCGGGACCGGGTCAGAGCTTGCGCGCGACCTCCGTCGCCCAGTAGGTGAGGATCATCTGCGCCCCGGCGCGGCGGATGCCGGTCAGCGTCTCCATGATCGCCGCGTCGCGGTCGATCCAGCCCTTCTCGGCCGCCGCCTCGACCATCGCGTACTCACCGCTGATCTGGTACGCGGCCACCGGCACGTGCGCCACGTCGGCGACCCTCGCCAGCACGTCCAGGTACGGCCCGGCCGGCTTCACCATCACCATGTCCGCGCCCTCCTCCAGGTCGAGCGCCAGCTCCCGCATCGACTCCCGGACGTTCGCCGGGTCCTGCTGGTAGGTCTTGCGGTCGCCGCGCAGCGAGGAGCCGACGGCCTCCCGGAAGGGCCCGTAGAAGGCCGAGGAGTACTTCACGGCGTACGCGAGGATCGACACGTCCTCCTTGCCGATGGTGTCCAGCGCGTCCCTGGCCACGCCGACCTGGCCGTCCATCATCCCGCTGGCGCCCAGGACGTGGGCGCCAGCGTCCGCCTGGACCTGCGCCATCTCGGCGTACCGCTCCAGCGTCGCGTCGTTGTCGACCCGCCCCTCGGCGTCCAGCACGCCGCAGTGCCCGTGGTCCGTGTACTCGTCCAGGCACAGGTCCGACATGATCACCAGGTCGTCCCCGACCTCGGCCCGCACGTCCCGGATCGCCACCTGGAGGATGCCCTCCGGGTCGGTCCCCGCGGTCCCGACCGCGTCCTTCTTCTCGTCCTCCGGCACCCCGAAGATCATGATCCCGGCCACCCCGGCCTGCCGCGCCTCCACGGCCGCCTTCCGCAGCCCGTCCCGGGTGTGCTGCACGACGCCCGGCATCGCGGCGATCGGCACCGGCTCGCTGATCCCCTCGCGCACGAACGCCGGGAGGATCAGGTCGGACGGGTGCAGCCGCGTCTCGGCGACCATGCGGCGCAGCGCGGGGGTGGTCCGCAGCCGCCTCGGCCGGGACCCGGGGAAGGAACCGTAGGTACTCATGTCCCCCACGCTACGCCCCGCGCCGCACCGCTATCCGAGCGCCCGTCGCAGGCGCGCGGTGACCCCGATCTCGGACACGTTCTTGGCCAGCTCGAAGTTCACCCAGGAGGCGATGTCGACGAGCGTCAGCTCCCCGCCCCACGGCAGCCCGGCGACCCGCTCGGTCGAGTCGAGGTCGCCGTCGTCGAGCCGCACCAGCTCCGCCCGCCACTCGTCCTTGAGCCCGCGCAGCCACGCGGCGCCCGCCTCGGCGCTCCCGGGCCAGACGATCTCCTCCCGCTCGGGCGCACCAGGCCCGAAGCAGTGCCGCAGGGTGGTCGTCCACCAGTAGCCGATGTGCCAGGAGAGCCAGGCGATGGACGTGGTGGGTACGGGGTCGGGCTCCGGCACCTGCCAGTCGGCGACCCACTTCCCCCGTTCGTCCTGCCGCACGCTCCACGCCCCGGGGGCCGGCTCCCAGAAGACGGTGTCGTCGTCGATCTCCTGGAGGTGGTACTCGAAGAGGGACCAGATGAGGTCGAGCTGTGAGGCGAGCAGTCCGGCGCGCGGAACGATGGCAGATTCCATCGCCCGACCCTCGCACCGCGCGATGCCCCCGGCAACGCGATTTAGTTGAGGGACGCGCCCCTCCGTGCTTCCATCGTCACCAGGCCCCGACCCCACTGACACCACGTCAGTTCCGCGTCGGGAGCGGCCACTTGTCCTGACGCTCCACGACGCCCTCCGGAGGCGCCACCATGTCCCACGAGAACGAGTTCCGCGGCAACACCATGCACACCAACCCCAACACCCCGGGCACGATCAACTTCACCTTCACGATCGTCGACATGCCCATGGAACCCACGACCCCGCGGGTCACCCCGCTGGAGGTCGCCAACGCCATCACCGCGATCGCCCAGGCGAAGGGCTACGAAAAGGTCCTCTTCACGGGCCCGGGCCCCCGGCTCCCCGTGAACCCGTAGCCCCTTTCAGGGCCGTCGCCTCAGCCGACGCGGTAGCGCCGTAACGAGTGTGCAGTGACGGCGTCTGCGGTCGTTCGCGCAGTTCCCCGCGCCCCTAAACTCCCTCCCCCAGCCCGCAGACAAATGACGGGGGCAGCGAAACAGGGGCGCGTGGGGGTACCACCACGCCCTCTGGGCGTAGGGGGAGAACGGAGCGACAAGCCCACCACCGGCCCGGTGGAGACCAACGCACCCCCGGGCGCAACGGCGCAAACGTCAAAGGGGCCCGCGGGGGCAACCACCCCCGCGAGCCCCACACCCACCGTCAGGTGGAGCGGCGGCGCCGGCCGCCCGGCCGCCGCTCACTCGGCCGGGTCACGTGCTCCCCCGCCTCCACCGCCGCGGCCCGCCGCCCCGCACCGAACTCCGCCAGCGCCTCCGCCAGCCGATGCACCGACGGCTCGGGCGACAGCACGTCCACCCGCAGCCCGTGCTCCTCCGCAGTCTTCGCCGTCGCCGGCCCGATGCACGCGATCACCGTCACGTTGTGCGGCTTGCCCGCGATCCCGACCAGGTTCCGCACCGTGGACGACGAGGTGAAGAGCACCGCGTCGAACCCGCCGCCCTTGATCGCCTCGCGCGTCTCCGCCGGCGGCGGCGACGCCCGCACGGTCCGGTACGCCGTGACGTCGTCCACCTCCCAGCCCAGCTCGATGAGCCCGGCGACCAGCGTCTCCGTGGCGATGTCGGCCCGCGGCAGGAAGACCCGGTCGATCGGGTCGAAGACGGGGTCGTACGGGGGCCAGTCCTCCAGCAGCCCCGCCGCCGACTGCTCCCCGCTGGGCACCAGGTCGGGCTTGACCCCGAAGTCCACCAGCGCCTTCGCGGTCTGTTCGCCCACCGCCGCGACCTTGATCCCGGCGAAGGCGCGCGCGTCCAGCCCGTACTCCTCGAACTTCTCGCGCACCGCCTTGACCGCGTTCACCGAGGTGAAGGCGATCCACTCGTACCGCCCGGTGACGAGCCCCTTGACCGCCCGCTCCATCTGCTGCGGGGTCCGCGGCGGCTCGACCGCGATCGTCGGCACCTCGTGCGGCACCGCGCCGTAGGAGCGGAGCTGGTCGGAGAGCGACGCGGCCTGCTCCTTGGTGCGCGGCACCAACACCTTCCACCCGAAGAGCGGCTTGGACTCGAACCAGGCGAGCTGGTCCCGCTGCGCCGCCGCGCTGCGCTCGCCGACCACGACTATCACCGGCCGGTGACCCTCGGGCGACGGCAGCACCTTGCCCTGCTTGAAGGTCTGCGCGATGGTGCCGAGCGTGGCGCTCCAGGTGCGCTGCCGGGTCGTCGTCCCGGCGACGGTCACGGTCAGCGGGGTGTCCGGCTTGCGGCCCGCGGCCACCAGTTCGCCGGCCGCCGCGGCGACCGCGTCCAGCGTCGCGGAGACGACGACCGTGCAGTCGCTCGCCCCGACCTCGGTCCAACAGCGCTCGCTCGCGGTGCGGGCGTCGACGAAGCGGACGTCCGCGCCCTGCGCGTCCCGCAGCGGAACGCCCGCGTACGCCGGCACCCCCACCGCGGCGGCGATGCCCGGCACGACCTCGAAGGGGACGCCCTCCGCGGCACAGGCGAGCATCTCCCGCCCCGCGTCGGCGTCCAGACCCGGATCGCCGCTGACCGCACGGACGACCCGCTTGCCGCTGCGCGCGGCCTCCATGACAAGATTGACCGCGTCCCTGAGTACGGGGATTCCGGCGGCTGTTGACGCATCGTCAACGACCGTCAGCTCAGGCGTGCTGACGCCCGCCCGCGCATGGCCGCGAACGACGTCGAGCACATCCGGCTCGGCGATCACCACATCGGCCCCCGCGAGCGCATCGACGGCGCGCAGGGTCAGCAGCCCGGGATCACCGGGTCCGGCTCCGAGGAAAGTGACGTGCCCGTTAGCCGAGTTGGCCGAGTCGTACGCCGGGGTCGGGTTGGTGGTGGGGCTCAAGACGCTCGCTCCCCCATAAGACCGGCCGCACCCTTGGCGAGCATCTCGGACGCGAGTTCGCGACCGAGCGCGACGGCGTCGCCGTGCGACATGGGTACGGGACCGGTGGTGGACAGCTGCACCAGCTCGGAGCCGTCGGTGGTGCCGACGACGCCCCGCAGGCGCATTTCGGTGACAGCCTGGCCGTCGCCCAACAGGTCGGCGAGCGCACCCACGGGTGCGCTACAGCCGGCCTCCAGGGCGGCGAGCAGGGAACGCTCGGCGGTCACGGCGACCCGGGTCTCCGGGTCGTCGAGCTCGGCGAGTCGGGCGGCGAGCTCCACGTTCTGCGCGGTGCACTCGATCGCCAGGGCCCCCTGGCCGGGGGCGGGCAGGACGGAGTCGACCGAGAGGAAGTCGGTCACCTCGGAGCTCCTGCCGATGCGGTTGATGCCGGCCGCGGCGAGTACCACCGCGTCCAGCTCACCGCTGTGCACGTATCCGATCCGGGTGTCGACGTTGCCCCGGATCGGCACGGTCTCCACGCGGGTGTTGCGCTCCCGCGCGTACGCGTTCAGCTGCGCCATCCGGCGCGGCGAGCCGGTGCCCACCCGTGCGCCCGCGGGCAGTTGCTCGAAGGTGAGCCCGTCGCGGGCGACCAGCACGTCGCGCGGGTCCTCGCGCGGCGGCACCGCGGCGATGACCAGCTCGTCGGGCTGGGTCGTGGGGAGGTCCTTCAGCGAGTGAACGGCGAAGTCCACGTCACCCGCGGCCAGCGCCTCGCGCAGCGCGGCCACGAAGACTCCCGTGCCGCCGATCTGCGCCAGGTGCTCACGGGAGGTGTCGCCGTACGTGGTGATCTCCACCAGCTCGACGGGTCGGCCGGTGATCCGGCGCACCTCCTGCGCCACCAACCCGGACTGGGCCATGGCGAGCTTGCTCTTCCTGGTCCCGAGCCTCAGTGCCCTCTCGGTCATCGTCGTCCCTGCTTCTCGGCGCTCTCGGCGTCCGCGTCGTTCGTGTCGGCCCGGCTGACTGACGCCACCGTCTCCGGGTCGAGGTCGAAAAGGGTGCGCAGGGCGTCGGCGTACCCGGCACCGCCGGGCTCGCTCGCCAACTGCTTCACCCGCACCGTGGGGGCGTGCAGGAGCTTGTCGACCACCCGCCGCACGGTCTGCTTGATCTCTCCGCGCTGCTTCTCGTCGAGCCCGCTGAGCCGGCCCTCCAGCCGGGCCATCTCGCCGGCGACCACGTCCGCAGCCATCGTGCGCAGGGCGACGACGGTGGGCGTGATGTGCGCGGCGCGCTGGGCGGCGCCGAAGGCCGCGACCTCGTCGGACACGATGCCGCGCACCTGGTCGACGTCGGCGGCCATGGGCGCGTCGGCGGACGCCTCGGCGAGGGATTCGATGTCCACCAGCCGTACGCCGGGGATCCGGTGCACGGCGTGGTCGATGTCGCGGGGCATCGCGAGGTCGAGCAGGGCCAGGCGGACGGGTCCGCCGGCGCCGTTCGCGGGGCGCCCGGCGGGCCGCTGGGACGTTCCGGCAGCCGCGGCGCCGGCAGCGTTGTCGACCCAGACGCCGTGCTGGGTGAGGTCGGCCGCGCTGTGCGCCTCGTCGAGCCCGACCGGGCAGCCGCCGTCGGTGGCGGTGGCCGTCTCGGCGAGCCGGGTGCCCCGGTCCCGTACGCGGCCGTCACGGGTGGCGGTCTCGGCGAGCCGGGCGACCAGGCTGCCATCGGGCGCGCGCAGGGTGCCGACGGCGGCCGGGGCCGGCGCCTCGGGCACGGCGAGGGCGTCGGTGACCGCGTCGGCGGTCAGCACGAGACCGGTCGCGCCGGTGCAGGACACCACCGCGCTCACACGTGTCAGTTCGGCAGCGACGTCCGTCATGGGCACCGCTCGGACTCTCTCCGCGCCGGCCTCCACCAGCGAGGCGGCCAGCCGCTCGGCCCGGTCCAGCGTGCGGTTGGCGATGGCCAGTTCGCGTACGCCGAGCCGGGCGAGGGTCGTCGCGGCGAGCGAGGACATGGAGCCGGCGCCGATGACGAGGACGCGCTTGTCCGCGGCCCAGTCGGCGACGGGCGCCCCGCCCGCGAGCTGCTCAAGACCGAAGGTGACGAGCGACTGCCCGGCCTGGTCGATCCCGGTCTCGCTGTGCGCGCGCTTGCCGACCCGCAGGGCCTGCTGGAACAGGTCGTTGATCAGCCGTCCCGCGGTGTGCTGCTCCTGGCCGCGGGCGAGGGCGTCCTTGATCTGGCCGAGGATCTGCCCCTCGCCGACGACCATGGAGTCCAGCCCGCACGCCACCGAGAAGAGGTGGTGGACGGCCCGGTCCTCGTAGTGCACGTAGAGGTACGGGGTGAGCTCGTCGAGGCCCACCTCGCTGTGGTGCGCCAGCAGCTGCGACAGCTCGGCGACGCCGGCGTGGAACTTCTCCACGTCCGCGTACAGCTCGATCCGGTTGCAGGTGGCGAGCACCGTCGCCTCGGCGGCCGGCTCGGTCGCCATGGTGTCCTGGAGGAGCTTGACCTGGGCGTCCGCGGAGAGCGACGCCCGCTCCAGCACGCTGACCGGCGCGCTGCGGTGGCTCAGTCCGACGACGAGAAGGCTCATGCCGGCATCACGGCGGGCATGTCCCCGTCAGGTCCCTTCCGCTCGGCAGCGGTGTCGAGCGCCGGCGCTTCGGCACCCTCCCCGGACTTCCGCTGCTCGTGGAAGGCGAGGATCTGCAACTCGATCGACAGGTCGACCTTGCGCACGTCGACGCCGTCCGGCACGGACAGGACGGTGGGGGCGAAGTTCAGGATGGAGGTGACACCGGCGGCCACGAGCCGGTCGCAGACCTGCTGCGCGGCCCCCGCGGGCGTCGCGATGACACCGATCGACACACCGTTGTCGCTGATGATCGTCTCCAGCTCGTCGGTGTGCTGGACCGGAATCCCCGCGACGGGCTTGCCGGCCATCGCCGGGTCCGCGTCGATGAGCGCCGCGACCCGGAAGCCGCGGGAGGCGAACCCGCCGTAGTTGGCGAGCGCCGCACCGAGGTTGCCGATGCCGACGATGACCACGGGCCAGTCCTGGGTCAGCCCCAGCTCGCGGGAGATCTGGTAGACGAGGTACTCCACGTCGTACCCGACGCCACGGGTGCCGTAGGAGCCCAGGTACGAGAAGTCCTTGCGGAGCTTGGCGGAGTTGACCCCCGCCGCCGACGCGAGTTCCTCGGAGGACACCGTGGGCACGGACCGCTCGGACAGAGCGGTCAGCGCCCGCAGGTACAGCGGAAGCCGGGCGACGGTGGCCTCGGGGATTCCTCGGCTACGGGTCGCCGGTCGGTGATTTCGGCCAGTTGCCACGGTGCTCCTGCGGGATGAGCGAAGCTCTAGGCGGCCGTGTGTCCCAAGACCGCCCCGTCGACAGCAGGCTATGTCTTTGTGAACGCGTGCACAAAGATTGTGTCCGATTTGTCCGAGCAAAGTGATCGGGGTCACGCGCATAGATCGCGCAAATCTGGAACCAGACGCCGCGTAGCCCCGTTGCAGACCGGAAGGCCGCAAAACCGCACACACTCCTCACGCGTCACCCCCGAGACGCCTCCACTGTGCCTCGCCCAGACGCCGGGGGATAGTGCCGTGCGCCCTCCGAACCGGGCCCCGCCGGCCTCTGCGGCTTCCTCAGCACTCGCGCTCGCGCCCCCAGGGGCGCGGGGAACTGCGCGACCAGCCACAGACGGCCCGCAGAGACCAGCGCACCCGCAGCGAAACGGCGCGCAGGTCAAGCCACGAGCAACCTCGCGCTACCCCACCAGAGCCCGCCGCAGGCGCTCCGCGTCCACGCGCCAGAACGTGTGCTGCTCCCCGTCCACCAGCACCACCGGGATCTGCTCCCAGTACTCCCGGTGCAGCGCCTCGTCCTGCGTGATGTCCTTCTCCTCCCACGCGGCGCCGGTCGCCCCGCACACCTCCTGCACCACCGCACGCGCGTCGTCGCACAGATGGCACCCCGGCTTCCCGATCAGCGTCACCACCCGCTCCTCGGCCTTCTTCTTCCTGCGCCGCAGCAAAGGACTCATGCGCCCATTGTCCGCCGCCGCACCCGCCGCCCCGCCCGGCACCCCGCCGCCGACTCGCCCGCGGGCCCGGCCCGGCCCGTGTCACACGAGCGAACCCCGGTGTTCACCCAGCCGCATCCCCGCAGGTCGGGAACGACCGAACAGACTGGCTATGCTCGCGGTATGGCCGCACTGGGATGGCTCACCCCCCGAAGGCGCTCCGCGACCGCGCGCAGCGTGCTCGCCGGCGAGGCCGCGGCCGAAGCGGCGCGCAAGGCGACCCAGGACGCAGACGCAGAGGCAGAAGCACAGGTCGAGGCGGAGGCCGACGCGGTCGACACCACGTCGCCCCCCGCAGCAGCAGACGCACCCGCGCCGCCCGACTTCCCCGTCCCCGGCGACCACCACGCCGCCGCCTTCTTCGACCTCGACAACACCGTCATGCAGGGCGCCGCCCTCTTCCACTTCGGCCGCGGCCTGTACAAGCGGAAGTTCTTCGAGCGCAGCGAGTTGTTCCGGTTCGCCTGGCAGCAGACCTGGTTCCGGCTCGCCGGCGTCGAGGACCCGGACCACATGCAGGACGTCCGCGAGTCCGCCCTCTCCATCGTGAAGGGCCACCGCGTCTCCGAGCTGATGAGCATCGGCGAGGAGATCTACGACGAGTACATGGCCGACCGCATCTGGCCCGGCACCCGGGCCCTCGCCCAGGCCCACCTGGACGCGGGCCAGAAGGTCTGGCTCGTCACCGCCGCCCCCGTCGAGACCGCGACGATCATCGCCCGCCGGCTCGGCCTGACCGGCGCCCTCGGCACGGTCGCGGAGTCCGTCGACGGCGTGTACACGGGCAAACTGGTCGGCGAGCCCCTGCACGGCCCCGCGAAGGCGGAGGCGGTCCGCGCTCTCGCCGCCGCCGAGGGCCTGGACCTCGCGCGCTGCGCGGCGTACAGCGACTCGCACAACGACATCCCGATGCTGTCGCTCGTGGGACATCCCTACGCGATCAATCCGGACGCCAAGCTGCGCAAGCACGCGCGCGAGCGCGACTGGCGGCTGCGCGACTACCGCACCGGCCGCAAGGCGGCCAAGGTCGGCATCCCGGCCGCCGCCGGCGTCGGCGCGCTCGCGGGTGGCACCGCCGCCGCCGTCGCCCTGCACCGCCGCCGCCGCTGACGGCGCACGCCCGCCCCGCCAGCCGCTCCCCCACCACGGGGCGCACCCGGTCACGCCCCGACTGCGCCGTCGCGCCTGTCGCACAAACGAACACAACTGCGAACCCGACACACCCCACGGCTCGCCAGACGCCCCAATCCGAACGTTTCCGATCACCAACCGCTCATATTCAGCTACCTGATCCGTCGCACAGGGGTAACAGAAGCGACGGAAACGGTGATTTGAGCAACTGGGTGTAGCACTGCCTGTACGAAGCGTTATTCTCCTCAGACGCATACGAGACCCACCCGCCACCACGTTGGGTGAACGGTCTCGCACTGCACGTGATGGAAGCTCTGCCTCTGGGAGTCCCGTGTACCCACACGTCGGGGTTGACGCCTCGGGCCTGGCTACGCTCCGCGCAACGGTCTTCGACCACTTGCGCGGCTTCGTCCCCACCGCGTACGCCGTCCCCGCCCTCAGCATGCCCCGCCTCGCCACCGGCGGCCCCGCCGCCCCCTGCTACGCCCTGGCCGACGCCTACAAGGAGGGGCCGGCGCGCAGCGCCGTCGTCGAGGGGAAGCGGCCCGTTGGGGGCCGTGCGGTCGCCAGACGGAACAGCCGCAGCGCCGGCGGCGCTTCGACCGCCCCGTCGGGAGTCCGCCGCCCCAGCGCGGACAGCGACAGCGCCCGCATGATGGAACTGGTCGAACGCGCCCAAGCGGGCGAGGCCGAGGCGTTCGGACGCCTCTACGACCAGTACAGCGACACCGTCTACCGCTACATCTACTACCGCGTCGGCGGCAAGGCGACCGCCGAGGACCTCACCAGTGAGACGTTCCTGCGCGCCCTGCGCCGCATCTCCACCTTCACCTGGCAGGGCCGCGACTTCGGCGCCTGGCTGGTGACGATCGCCCGCAACCTGGTCGCCGACCACTTCAAGTCCAGCCGGTTCCGGCTGGAGGTCACCACCGGCGAAATGCTCGACGCGAACGAGGTCGAACGCAGCCCGGAGGACTCCGTCCTGGAGTCCCTGTCCAACGCCGCGCTGCTCGAAGCCGTCCGCAAGCTCAATCCCCAGCAGCAGGAGTGCGTCACCCTGCGCTTCCTGCAAGGACTCTCCGTGGCCGAAACGGCCAGGGTGATGGGCAAGAACGAAGGCGCGATCAAGACCCTCCAGTACCGCGCCGTACGCACCCTCGCCCGGCTCCTGCCCGAGGACGCCCGCTGAGCCGCCGCACCGTCCGCCGTACCGCCGCCCCCGGCGGCACCGCCGCCACCGCACCACGACCCCCCACTCGCCCCCCGACCCCAACTCACCTTCGGTGACGCCTCGATGACGCACTGGTCCGATCATCTTTCGCGCGTAACCCAAGTGCCGCGCCGCTCGTTGTGCGGGATGCAGGCTCCCTGTGGTCACGCCCTGCTCGCAGCCGCTCACTCCATCGAGTGGATGCGCGTAGATCGTGCAACCCTCCAGACCCCTTGGGGAGTCGACCGTCATGACGAGAGGAGGTGCCGCCAGTGATCGCGAACGTATCGGCGCACCGGCGGGCGAACGCCTTCGCCCAGGCCCTGGAAGATCAGGCGGCCACGCAGCCGGACGACGGCTCGGTCGAGTCGGCCGGCCCGGCCGGATCGGCCGAGCACGGGCGGCTGTTGACCCTGGCGACCGGCCTCGGCGAGTTGCCCAAGCCGGACCTGGACCCAGAGGTCAAGGTGGTGCAGCGGGCACAGCTCGTGGCCGCCATGGAAGCCATGTTCAAAGAGGGCACGGCGGGCGCTTCCGCCGGCGAGGATTCCGCGGGCCCTATGGTGCCCGAGCAGCGGAAGTCCGGCCGCGGCGCCCATCGGGCCTCCCCGTTCCGGAGGCTGCGGCCCCGCTCCCGCTGGTCCAAGGGCCTCGCGGCGGGCGGCTTGACCGTCGGTGTCGCCGCGGGCGCCTTCGGCGGAGTGGCCGCTGCCAGTTCCGACGCCCTCCCCGGTGATTCGCTGTACGGGCTGAAGCGCGGCATGGAGGACATCCGCCGCGGCATGGCCGACGGCGACTCCGACCGCGGCGAGCTCTATCTGGACCAGGCGTCCACCCGGCTCAGCGAGGCCCGCCGCCTGATGGAGCGGGGCCGGGGCGGCGACCTGGACCACGAATCCCTCGGCGAGATCCGCCGCGCGCTCAACGGCATGCGGCACGACGCCACCGAGGCCCACCGCCTGCTGTCCGCGGCGTACGAGCGGGACGGCACCCTCGGCCCGCTCCAGAAGCTGAACTCGTTCTCCAGCGCCCACCGCGAGGTGTGGATCGGCCTCCGGGACCGCCTCCCCCTCCAACTCGCCGACGTCAGCAACGACGTGACCGACGTCTTCGACGCCATAGAGCAGGAAGTCAAGCCGCTCCAGGCCCTGCTGCCCACTCCGCCGGAGCAGGGCCGTGGATCCGAGCGTCCCGACACCTCCTCGCAGGACACCGCGGACACCCCCGCGGCCGACGGCCGCACCACCCCGTCCGCACCGGGCGCCACCCCGGGCAGCGGCGGCGACAGCAAGCCCCGCCCCTCGGAGCCCGGTTCCCGGACGCCGGAGGAGCAGGGCCTGCTCGGCGGCGCCGGCGACCTGCTCTCCCCGCCCTCGGGGGGCATCACGCCCTCCCTCGGCAAGGACGCGGACGCGCCGAAGCCCGACATCACGCTGCCGCCCCTGCTCCCGGGGCTGCTCCCGGGCCTGGGCCTGAGCGCCGAGGAAGACCGCTAGCGGGCGGAGCCCCGGACGTACGGAAGAGGGGTGTGGTGCTGACTCCGGTCAGCACCACACCCCTCTTCTCCGTCGGACGTCGGACGTCTGGCGTCTGGCGTCTGGCGTCTGGCGTCAGAAGAAGACCGACCGCCGCTGCACCAGCAGCTTGTACAGGGTGTGCTGGATCTGCTCCCGCACCTGGTCCGTCAGATTGAACATCAGCATCGGGTCCTCCGCGGCCTCCGCCGGATACCCGTCCGTCGCGATCGGCTCCCCGAACTGGATCGTCCACTTCGTCGGCAGCGGCACCGCCCCGAGCGGCCCCAGCCAAGGGAACGTCGGCGTCACCGGGAAGTACGGCAGCCCCAGCACCCGCGCCAGCGTCTTCGCGTTGCCGACCATCGGATAGATCTCCTCCGCGCCCACGATCGAGCACGGCACGATCGGCACCCCGGCCCGCAGCGCCGTCGACACGAAGCCGCCCCGCCCGAAGCGCTGGAGCTTGTAGCGGTCGCCGAAGGGCTTCCCGATGCCCTTGAACCCCTCCGGCATCACCCCCACCACCTCGCCGCGCCGCAGCAGCCGCTCCGCGTCCTCCGCACACGCCAGCGTGTGCCCCGCCTTGCGCGCCAGCTCGTTCACCACCGGCAGCACGAACACCAGATCGGCCGCGAGCAGCCGCAGGTGCCGCTGCGCCGGGTGGTTGTCGTGCACCGCGACCTGCATCATCAGCCCGTCGAGCGGCAGCGTGCCGGAGTGGTTGGCCACCACCAGCGCACCGCCCTCCGCGGGGATGTTCTCGATGCCCCTGACCTCGACCCGGAAGTACTTCTCGTACAACGGCCGCAGCAGCGTCATCAGGACCTGGTCGGTCAGCTCCCGGTCGTAGCCGAACTCGTCGACCTCGTACTCCCCGGTGACCCGGCGGCGCAGGAACGCCAGCCCGCTCGCGAGCCGCTGCTCCCAGCCGCCGTCCGCTCCGGCCCCCTCCGCGGGCCGCGGTGCGGGCGCCCGTACGCCGGCCGGCGGCTCCACGCCCGACGCCTGCCCGGGCACGACCGCCGCCCGCCCGTCCGCGTCGCCGGCCGCGCGCACCGCGGCGGGCTCGGCCCGGTCGCGCCGAGCGACTCCGGCCGCGGCGCGGCGTCGCCCCGGCCGCTGCACGTTGCCGCGCGCACGGTCGTCGTCGAAGGGAATGACCTTGGCGTCCGCCATCGTCGATGCGCTCCTCATCCGGATCCGGTGTCCATCATCCGGCGTCGCTCTGTGTCGGTACGGCGGGGGCGCGACCCCCTGCGGCCGTCGGGGCCCCCAGCGCCTCCCCGACCCGGTCCACCGCCCGCGCGAGCGCCTGCGGCGGCACCAGGCCCTCGCCCCGGCTGCGGGCGAAGTCGGCGAAGGTCTCCGCGGTCGTGTACGCGGGCGTGAAGCCCAGGGTCTCCCGCATCTGGACGGTGCTGACCACCCGGCCGTGCGTCAGCAGCCGGATCTGCTCCGGCGAGAAGTCGGTGACGCCCACCGTGCGCAGCGCCGACCCCACCCAGGTGACCGCGGGCAGCGGCACCGGCAGCGTCGGCCGGCCCAGCCGTCGCGAGCACTGCGACAGCAGCAGCACGCCGTCGCCGGCGATGTTGAACGTGCCGCTGTTGAGCGTGGCGCGGCGCGGCTCGTGCAGTGCGATCCGCAGCACGTCGACGACGTCGTCCTCGTGGACGAACTGGAGCCTCGGGTCGTAGCCGAAGACGGTCGGCAGCACCGGCAGCGAGAAGAACTCGGCGAGCGGGGAGTCCGCGCACGGTCCGAGGATGTTCGCGAACCGCAGCACGCACACGGCCACGTCCGGCCGGCGCCGCGCGAAGCCGCGGACGTACCCCTCGACCTCGACGGCGTCCTTGGCGAAGCCGCCGCTCGGCAGCGACTTGGGCGGGGTGGTCTCGTGGAAGACGGCCGGGTCGCGGGGCGCCGAGCCGTACACGCTCGTACTGGACTTCACCACCAGCCGCTTGACCGTCGGCGACTTCTGGCAGGCGCCGAGGAGCTGCATCGTGCCGATGACGTTGGTCTCCTTGACCGACGTGCGCCCGCCGGCGCCCAGCGGCGTCCCGGTGACGTCGAGGTGGACGACCGTGTCGACGGCGTGCTCGGCCAGTACGCGCCCTATCGCGGGCTGCCGGATGTCGGCCCGGACGAACTGGGCGCCGCCGAGGTGGTGCTCGGGCACGACCGCGTCGACGCCGATGACCCGCTCCACCCCGGGGTCGCGCAGGACGCGCCGCACGAGACGGCCCCCGAGCTGTCGGGCGACCCCGGTGACGAGCACGACCTTCCCCAAGATCCGCGCCTTCCCCTCAAACCTGCTGTGTACGGGCCTGGTCCCGGCCTCAAACGTCACCGTAGCGGCTCGCTGTTGCACTGTGACGTCCACGCGGCGCACTTTTACCGTGCCGGTGCCTCCCCACGCCCTCTCAGCCTCTTCGGCCCCGAACGCACCGTGGCCCTCCCACCGGACGGTGGGAGGGCCACGACACACGTGCGACACGTGCAGCTGTCGTTAGAAGCCTTACTTCTTGTTACGACGCTGAACGCGGGTGCGCTTGAGCAGCTTGCGGTGCTTCTTCTTGGCCATCCGCTTGCGCCGCTTCTTGATAACAGAGCCCACGACTACCCTCGCTCACTTCTCTTCACTCGGTGCGGGGCGTCTGGGCCCACACGACCTACGTCGGCCTAGCCTACCCGTCCGAGCTCTGAGCCTGTAATCCGAGGGCGGCCGTCAGATCCGCACCGCGCACCCGCAGCCGAACGTCAAGCGGATTCCACCCCCACGAAGGACTCGCGGAGGTAGTCGTGCACCGCTTGCTCCGGTACCCGGAAGGACCTCCCCACCCGGATCGCCGGCAGGTGCCCGCTGTGCACCAAGCGGTACACAGTCATCTTCGACACCCGCATCACCGAGGCGACTTCCGCCACGGTAAGGAACTTGACCTCGTTGAGAGGCCTCTCGCTGCCAGCAGCCATGACCCACCTGTACCTTCCGCACATGACGCCCACCGGCTTCCCCTCCGGTGACTCTTCGTCGCTGTGCGCTCACTCCCCAGACTAGGGGCGCGTGATACGAGTGGGGAAGAGGAGCAGCCAACGGCCGCCTACTGTGACAGACAGGCGCGTTTGAGTACATAGCGCATGAGCGGCCGGTACACCTCCGCCGACGCCGCGTCCTCCAGCGGGACCACCACCGACACCAGCCCCTCGGCCTCCCCCACGAACAGCGCGGGGTCGTCCACGTCGCCCAGCCCGACGGCGTCAAGACCCAGCTGACCTGCCCCGCAGACCCATCCGTGGTCCCCGACGACCAGGTCGGGCAGCGGCCCGCCGCCCACCGCCAGACCCTCCAGGGCTGCCCGTACGGGCAGCGGGGAATGGGTGTGTGCGCCGGTCACACCCGCGATTCCCCGTGCGCCTCCTTCCCGCACCAGCGCGACTCCCCTTACGTAGGCCAGGTTGTACGTGCGTACGCCGAACCGGGTCGTTATGTCGACACATCTGCCCTGCGCGGGGGTGAGGACGAGACAGCCTGCCGCCGACAAGGCGTCTGCGAGGCCGGCGTAGAACCCCAGCAGCCGGTCCGGATGCCCCGTTCCCAGCAGCACGGCACCGCGCCCGGCAGCCACCCCCGCCAGCCGCCCGGCGAAGGCGTCCAGGGCGTCCAGGGTCCGCTCGGGGTCGATGAGATCCGGCCCGCGGACTCGGCAAAAATCGGCCGGAACCCCACACCTGTCCGCCATCAGCGCGACCAGGTCCCGCTCGTTCCACGGCCGCAGCGGCAGCAGACCCAGCGTCACGCGCGGGTCGCGCGCGGCGAACTGCCGGTACCGCCGCAGGCTCTGCTCCCGCGTCGTGGCCACGACGCCCGCCAGACCGCCCGCCACCAACTGCGCCCGCAGCTCGGTGCGGCTCACCACCGGGGACCCACCATCCGGCGATGCTCCCGCACCTCGGGCCGCCGGGTCCCGGTTTCGCCCGCCCTCCCCACGAAAGGACCTAGGGCAGCAGCCCCCGCAGCGGGTACACCGCGCGCCGGGTCGCCAGCACCGCCTGGTCCAGCCGGTCAGCCGGGTCGTATCCAGCGCTCCACTCGCGCCACCCGGGCGTCCGCCCGTCCGTCATCCGCAGCGGCCCCGGCTGCCGCGTCAGCGCGTACACCTGGTCCCGCCACTCCTGCGGCACCATCGACGTCGGATCGACCGGGGCGTGGGCCGCGATGCCCACGAGGTGCGTCCACGACCGCGGTACGACGTCCACGACCGCGTAACCGCCGCCGCCGAGCGCGATCCACCGCCCGCCGTCGACGTGCTCGTGCGCCAGCTCGTGGCACGCCTCCTGCACCAGCCGCTGGGCGTCGAGCGAGACGGCCAGGTGCGCCAGCGGGTCCTCGAAGTGCGTGTCGGCGCCGTGCTGGGTCACCAGCACCTGCGGGCGGAAGTCGGCCAGCAGCTCCGGCACCACCGCGTGGAACGCCCGCAGCCACCCCTCGTCGCCCGTTCCGCCCGGCAGCGCGACGTTGACCGCGCTCCCCTCGGCGACGCCCGCGGCGCCCGTCTCCTCGGGCCACCCTGTGCCGGGGAACAGGAACCGGGGGTGCTCGTGCAGCGAGATCGTCAGCACCCGTGGATCGCCCCAGAACGCGGTCTGGACGCCGTCCCCGTGGTGCACGTCGACGTCGACGTACGCGACCCGCTCGGCGCCCAGCTCCAGCAACCGCGCGATCGCCAGCGAGGCGTCGTTGTAGATGCAGAAGCCGGCCGCCGAGCCCGCCATGGCGTGGTGCAGCCCGCCCGCGAAGTTCACGGCGTGCGTCGCGTCCCCCCGCCACACGGCCTCGGCGGCGCCCACGGACTGCCCGGCGATCAGCGCGGACGCCTCGTGCATCCCGGCGAAGGCGGGGTCGTCCGTCGTCCCCAGGCCGTACGACTGGTCGGCGCTGCGGGGGTCCGCGGAGGCCGCCCGTACGGCCGCGACATAGTCCTCGCGGTGCACGAGCCCGAGGGTGGAGTCGCCGGCGGGCTTCGCGGCGACGACGTCCACCACGCGGTCCAGCCCGTAGGCCCGCACCAACCCCATGGTCAGCGCGAGCCGCACGGGGTCCATCGGATGGCCGTCCCCGAAGTCGTACTTCGTTACCGCCTCGTCCCACATCAGCATTCCGCGGCCACTCATGCCCGTCACCGTATCCGCCCTGCTCGCACCGGCACGAACCTTCCGGGACCCGTCTTACGGATCGGTCGGACCAGCGGTTCCAGTTCCCGCCGGTCGCCGTCAGTTCCCGAGTCAGTTCCCGAGCAGGAGCGCCGGCAGCTCGGCCATCGCGGCGAAGTGTCCCCTGGCGCCTGCGAGCTCCGCGGCCGGGGTCATCGCTGTGAACCCGTACACGTCCATCCCCGCCGCCAGGGCCGCCCGCACGCCGAGGACGCTGTCCTCGACCACGACGCACCGCTCGGGTGCTACTCCCATCCGCTCCGCTGCGTGCAGGAACAGGTCAGGCGCGGGCTTCCCACGGCCGACGTCCTGCGCGCTGAAGACGATGGGCTCGGGGAACCAGGCGTCCAGCCCGGTCGTACGGTGTCCGAACCTGATGCGCTCGTGACTCCCGGACGACGCGAGGCAGTACGGCACCTCGCTCGCCACCAGTTTCTCCAGCACCTCCTTGACCCCCTCGACGGGCCGCAGCTCGTGCTCGAACGCGGCGAACGTGCGGGCGTGCAGCGTCTCGTCGAAGTCCGCGGGCAGCCGCTGCCCGGTCCGCTCCATGACGAGGTCGTGCACCCGGTGCACGGCGGCGCCCATGTAGTCGCGCAACGAGTCCTCGTACGAGGTCGGGTGCCCCAGCTCGGTCAGGTACGCCGCAAGGACGGCGTTGGCGAGGGGTTCGCTGTCGACGAGGACACCGTCGTTGTCGAAGATCACGAGGTCATAGGTCATGCGGTCAGCCTAAGCAGCCCTGAAACGCAAAAAGGCCGTGGCCCCCGGGGATAAACCCCAGGAGCCACGGCTCAAATATTGTTCGGCGGCGTCCTACTCTCCCACAGGGTCCCCCCTGCAGTACCATCGGCGCTGTGAGGCTTAGCTTCCGGGTTCGGAATGTAACCGGGCGTTTCCCTCACGCTATAACCACCGAAACACTACGAAACCAACAACCCCGGCTGTATTCACGGGTCTGGTTGTTCGTGGTTTCAGAACTAACACAGTGGACGCGAGCAAATATGGACAAGCCCTCGGCCTATTAGTACCAGTCACCTCCACCGGTTACCCGGCTTCCAGATCTGGC